>JAGCXQ010000015.1 GCA_017961235.1 Clostridiales bacterium
AACGAGGTTGTCCGGATCACCGTATTCCTTAGCAGCTGCGGAAGCGTTCTTGTAGATGTTCTGCATGATGCCCTTGAGCTTAGCGTCAACTTCTTCGAATGTCCAGGACAGACGAGCGGAGTTCTGGCACATTTCGAGAGCGGATGTAGCAACACCACCGGCGTTGGAAGCCTTACCAGGAGCGAAGTATACGCCGTTCTGCTGGAAGTAGATGGTAGCATCCGGAGTTGTCGGCATGTTAGCACCCTCACCAACGAACTTCACGCCGTTAGCAACGAGAGCCTTAGCATTGTCGATGTCGAGTTCATTCTGTGTTGCGCAAGGAAGAGCGATGTCGCACTTTACGCTCCACGGACGAGCACCCTCTGTGTACTGAGCGGACGGAACAGCCTTAACATACTCGCTGATTCTTCCACGCTTAACGAGCTTGATCTCCTTAACCAGGTCAAGGTTGATGCCGTTCTCATCGTAGATGAAACCATTGGAGTCAGAAAGTGTAACGACCTTAGCGCCGAGCTGGGTTGCCTTCTCGCAAGCGAAGATAGCAACGTTACCGGAACCGGAGATAGCAACTGTCTTGCCTTCGAAGGATGTGCCCTTAGAAGCGAGCATCTCAGCTACGAAGTAGCAAAGACCATAACCTGTAGCCTCTGTACGAGCGAGGGAACCGCCCCAGGAGAGGCCCTTACCTGTAAGTACGCCAACATAGTCGTTGTTCAGTCTCTTGTACTGACCATACATATAACCGATCTCACGAGCGCCTGTTCCGATATCGCCGGCAGGTACGTCTGTGAACTGACCGATGTGCTTGGAGAGCTCTGTCATGAAGCTCTGGCAGAAACGCATAACTTCGCGGTCGGACTTGCCCTTCGGGTCGAAGTCGGAACCACCCTTACCACCACCGATCGGAAGACCTGTGAGGGAGTTCTTGAAGCACTGCTCGAAGCCTAAGAACTTCAGGATAGAGAGGTTAACGGAAGGATGCAGACGGAGACCGCCCTTATAAGGTCCGATGGAGGAGTTGAACTGTACACGGAAACCACGGTTTACCTGTACCTTACCCTGATCATCCAGCCACGGAACACGGAATGTGATGATGCGCTCCGGCTCTACCATTCTTTCCATGAGGGACTCTGCCTCATACTCCGGGTGACGGTCGATGACCGGCTCGAGAGACTCGAGAACCTCGAGAACAGCCTGATGGAATTCTTTTTCGTTAGGATCTCTTGTCAGGATCTTTTCGTAAACACGCTTTAAATACTCATTCTTAAGTGCCATGTTTTCTTTCCTCCATATAAAATCTGAAATCAATTTGCTGTTTCCCCGGGTGTTTCCTTTCGAAAAGCACTTGCGCCCGAAGTTCCAGCTCAACATTTGTCATTATACAACCGCTTATAGGATTTGCAAATAGAAATATGCAGATTTTTGCAAGAAGAATAAAAATCGTTGCAAAAAACTGTTTCTTTTTTCACCTTGCGAAAAATCATGATGATCAGCCAATTTTCAATGTTGGATGGATAAAGCACATTGCTGTGCCCGCAGGAAAGAAAAAGCCGCAGACGAAGAATAATGAAATTTTGAGAGGTGAAAGTTGCAAAAATGAGTGCTTTTGCAATGGGCGGAGGGGACACATGACCGATCCCGGTGTGCTGCGGTGGGGATGAGAGTCAGGAACTAGCGGAGATGAAGGTCAGGAGCCGGCCGGGTCTTTGGCGCCGCTTGTAGCTGTACTGCCTGCATTTGCGCGGTGATCGCGGATGCCGATGTGAAGTGCTTTTTCCGGGCAGGCACGGACACAGTCGCCACATCGGATGCACTCCATGCTGTTCGGCTTCTTACTGGGGTCGATGTTCATTTTGCAGGATCTTGCGCAGGCGCCGCAATGGACGCAGGCAGATTCATCGAGGTGCATGCGGACCAGTGCGAAGCGGTTGAAGAAACCGTAAAAAGCGCCTAACGGGCAGAGGTATTTGCAGAACGGGCGATAGACGATCAGCCCGGAGACGACGATGATGCCGAGCACGATGAGCTTCCAGCTGAAGAGCCAGCCGAACTGCGGGCGGATGAACTCTGTGGTGAACCAGGTGATGATGCCCGCAATCGTCCCAGACGGGCAGACATACTTACAGAAAGCCGGTGTCAGCGGCAGGGAAAGAGGAAGCAGGATCACCAGGACCAGAAGAACGATGTACTTCAGATACCGGAGATATTTGTCGAACTTAAACTGATTCTTCTTATAGAAGGGGATCATGTAGAGAAGATCCTGAAGGAATCCGAAAGGACATAAGAATCCGCACACGATACGGCCGAGGAGGGCGCCGAAGAAAATCAGGAGCCCCAGGACGTAGTAGGGGAAACGGAAGGTCATTCCGCTGAGAAAGTTCTGGAGAGATCCGACCGGGCAGGCGCCGATGGCACCCGGGCAGGAATAACAGTTCAAGCCCGGGACACAGACTTTCTTCGCTGCGCCGGTATAGATCTTACCAGTGAAAAATCCTTTGAAATTCGCATTCTGGATGAGCGTGGCCACGGCCTGGATGCCGTGCCTTCCGGCAGACCCGCAGCCGCGGCGTGGCCCGGATCCATTATGAGCGGAGCGATCCGCGCTGGACGCCGATCGTCCGTCATTGGAGAGCTTCTCCTGTTTAGCCTTCTTTTCCGAAACTTCCTTATCCAATGCCGATACACTCCATGCAGATCCGTCTGGCCTTGTTCAGGACAGATACCGCGTCACCGGAGAGAAGACCTATGACGATCAGTCCGATACCGATCAGCATAACGATCACGGCGAGCAGGTTCTTGTTGATAAGAAGTTTCTTCATAGAGACCTCTCGGAAAAGTGCTTTTACTTCATAAGGCTATCGACCGTTTCCGCCCATGTTTCGTAGGAGCCGGAACCGACGATCGCTTTGTCGCTATAGCCGTTGGAGACAGGGATCACATGACCGCTCTGATCAACGAAGATCGTCGTCGGGACATATCCTGTCTGATAAACGTCGAATGCCGAGTCGTAGGTCGCGATCGGATATGTCGTGCCGGCAGAGGCGATGACAGATTTCACATCCTGGATCTGATCCGTGGCAGAGAATACGCCGATGACATAAAGACCTTTGTCCTTATAGTTCTCATACAGCTTCTCGATCTCCGGCATCTCACTGACGCACGGTCCGCACCAGGGCTCCCAGAAGTTGATCATGGTGATCTTGTGCTTGCTGAATTCGGTCTCGTCGATGGTATTTCCATTCATATCCGTTATGCTGAAGGATACATCCGGATCGAAATCCGCACTGAGCGAGGATACTTCGGAAGAGGTCGTAAATTCTTCATACTCAAGGAACGAATCGCTGACAGATTCCGTCTCCGACTCCGGCAGAACCGTTCCTGCGACATCGTCCGAAGCCGCTCCGGTTGTGGATGTCGTGCCGGTCAATGCTTCGAGGTCTGTCTCGTCATCTGCGTATTTCGAGACGTCATCCTTGAGACTCTCGACCTTGTCTTCGAGATCTTTCTTGATTTTCTCTCCCTGCTCCTTCGCCTTGTCAGGTGAGCAGGCCGAGAGCGACAATGCAATCAGCACTGTGAGAATAGAGACTAGTTTCTTTTTCATTCGTTTCTCCTTTTTTTATGAACGGCTTCCTTTATACCGTTGCTTCCGTTGGCTCTTCATAGAGCAGATATGTCTCGATGAGCGCAGCCCAGTCTTCGTAGGATCTTGCGCCGGTGAACAGCTTTTCCTGGTCTGAAGAAGCCATAAGAGGAAGCACCCATCCATGTTCATCCACGAAGATCGTGGTCGGGACGTATCCCGTCTGGAACCGGTCGAACGAATCGCTATATGTTGCGATCGGGTACGTGATCCCGACGTTCTCCATGATCTTCTTCACATCGGATTTCATTTCCGTACTGGAATAAACTCCGATCACGTAGAAGCCCATGTCCTCGTAATCCTGATACAGCTTCTGAATGTCCGGCATCTCGCTGAGGCATGGTCCGCACCATGGTTCCCAGAAATTGATCATGGTGAGCTTGTGCAGGGAGAATACCGATTCATCAATTGCTTTCCCGTCTATGTCACGGATCGTGAAAGTCATTTCCGGGAAATAATCCTCTCCGACAGACACGTTCGGATTGGATCTTGGGGGTTTCTTACAGGAGGTGCATACGATGAGCGACATTGCCATCGTAACTGCCATAGCGGCGATCAGTTTCTTTTTCATGGTTGTAGTAATTTCCTTTCAAAAAATTACCCCCTTTTACAGCCGTGCCTTAAAATCGTCATAGCTGAATTTTTTTATATTCACGGCATCTCCGCCTTCTTCCAAAAGCCAGACCGAAGGAAGCGGCATACCATTGAACGTATTGTCTTTTACCATAGTATACATAGCCATGTCAAGAAAATACAATCGGTCACCTACGTGAAGTTCTTCTTCAAACGAGTAATCGCCGATGACATCGCCTGCCAGACAGGTATTTCCTGCGAGCCTGTATGTATATGGTTTTTCTTCCGCGTCAAAAGCACTTTTCAGTGGCGGCCGGTAGGGCATCTCCGGTACATCGGGCATGTGACAGGCTGCGGAAACGTCTAAGATGGCGATCTTCATGCCATTCTCGACGATGTCCATGACAGTGCCGATCAGATACCCCGCATCGATTGCTACAGCTTCGCCGGGCTCAAGATACACGGTGACATTATATTTCTCGGAGAGACGCTTCACCTCGGAGATCAAGCCCTCTCTATCGTAGTCCTCTTTCGTGATGTGGTGGCCGCCGCCAAGGTTCAGCCACTTGATCTGCGGCAGCGAAAGAAGATCGCCGAATCTCTCCTCGATGACCCTGATGGTACGGGAAAGTGGTCCGAAGCCCTGCTCGCAATGCGTGTGGAAGTGAAGCCCTTCGATACCCGAGAAGACGGATGTATCCCAGATCTCTGCGGTGACGGGTGATCCTGCTCCCAGTTCGCGCTCGATCAGTTCACGAAGGATCCCGAGGCGGGAGCCCTTAACACAGGGATTATAAATATCTGTCTCGATCTCGGAGTACTCCGGGTTGATGCGGAGACCGAAAGACGGGATATTCGCTTCTTTCGAGGAAGAGGGATCTTCAGTGGATCCGGAACCAGCTGCGGCGCGAGTGCTTTTCACGAAGGAAAGCGCGCGGTCACGGTGGGTCTTCCACTGGCTGATCGAGTTGAAGATGATGTGGTCGCAGATCGGGAGGAGCTTGTCCATGTCCTCGGAAGTGAAGGCCGGCGCATAGACGTGCGTCTCTTTTCCGAATGGCTTACCCATCTCTTCGTAGCCGAGACGGGCCTCGTGGTAGCCGCTTGCGGTCGTGCCGGCGAGATATTTGCTCAATGCCGGATACGTCGCGTAGCAGGAAAAAGCCTTCTGCGCGAGAAGAATATGCGCGCCGGACCGGTCTGCCACGTCCTTCAGGATCGAAGCATTTTTCCGGAGAGCTTCCATATCCACCACGAATGCGGGAGTGGGGATGTTTTCTAATGTGAACCGATCAGACATATTCCTGTTTCACTCTCCTTTCCGAAGATTTGTCCCTATTATATCAGACGGGGAAAGCGCCGGATCGGATGGCTTCTCTGTGTTGGCGATGTACTCTCTTTTGGCCAGGAAAACCACCCAGAAGGGATTATATGCGATATCGATAAAGTGGTGGGAGAGGATACACTGGATCGAGATCAGGGCGATTGCAATGACAAGACGAGTATCTCTCCTGTGATGGTAAGCGATATAGGATTGCAGCACGATCACTGCAATCGCGGCGATGATACCGAACGAGAAGAGGACGTTCAGATAGGAAGCATCGACGAAGTTATAGCCTTCCGGAAGGATGTCGTCAGAGATGCCGCCCATGCCGATCCACTTGACGTATTTTCCTAAAGGGGTGATCCCGATCTCGGAAAAAGCTCTGTTCCCATAGAGAAGACGGTCGGAAAGAATGTTGTTCAGATCCAGGAGAATCTTACTCTTTAGGGAGTAAAGAAGCGTCAGAGAAGTGATCAGGACAGCAGACACCGGCGTAAAGAAGGGCGCGAGCTTCCCCCAGATCCTCGGCCACTTCGTCTTGATCCCGAAAGACTTTCTGCTATCCAGGATCATCTCGTTAGTGAAGAAAAGAAGAAGGGCCAGCATCATGCAGATCAGATCCATCTTACCTACCGTAAAATGATAAACGAGAAGGACCGAAGCGACCAGCCCGAGCCAGTGAAGAAGCTTCATCTTCGCACTATATAGATACAGCGCAATCAGAAGAAGGAAGAATATTCTTGAAGAATAATCCGTGCACCAGAAAGCCCCCAGCCCGTATCTCGTGTCGCCGTAGCGGTGGCTGACGATATTTGAGATCAATCCGGTTGCCGATGCGATCGTCATCAGGATCAAAAGCGAAAGTGAGGTGAGAAGATAGACCTTCAGGACCTTCTTAAAATCGATGTTCATCACAGCGATCATCAGACAGACACAAAGGAGCAGATCATCGCTGTAGGTAAGCATGAAGCACTGGGCGGTCAGAAGAACGACAGCCGCAAGTATGAGCAGCTTCTTCCGAAGGACGCTCTTACTGATGGAAAACAGATTCAGAAGAACGAGACAGACCGGAAGGATGATGCTCTTCAGAAGCCAGACGACATAATCGGCCACTTCCGAAAAAGTGTAGGTGAGCGTGGTCTCCGAGACGATGCAAAGCGAGATCCACGGGATAAACAGGGCGAAGAATAGAATCTCCGCCCGTTTTTTTCTTCCTATGTCAATGGTATCGGTCACGATATTATCCCTTTAGAATTACTCGACTTCTACCGGATTGAAGTCCTCGATCCACGGAAGTCCCCACTTATTGAGGGCATCCATGAACGGATCCGGATCGAACTCTTCGATGTTATATACGCCCGGACGCTTCCAGGTGCCCTGCATGATGAGCATCGCGCCGATCATGGCCGGAACACCGGTGGTGTAGGAGATCGCCTGAGAGCCGACTTCCTTATAGCACTCCTGGTGGTCGCAGACATTATAGAGGTAATACTTCTTTTCCTTACCGTCTTTCTTGCCCTTGAAGATACAGCCGATATTTGTCTTACCGACGGTTCTCGGACCAAGTGTCGCCGGATCCGGGAGCATGAACTTCAGGAACTGAAGCGGTACGATCTCGTGGCCTTCGTAGATGACCGGCTCGATGGATGTCATGCCGACGTTCTCGAGGCACTTCAGGTGCGTCAGATAGCTCTGGCCGAAGGTCATGAAGAAGCGGATACGCTTGATGCCCGGGATGTTCTTGCCGAGGGACTCGAGTTCCTCGTGGTGGAGAAGATACATATCTTTCTCGCCGACCTGATCGAAGTTATACACTCTCTTGATCTCCATCGGTTCGGTCTCGACCCATTTTCCGTCTTCCCAGTAGCTGCCCTTCGCGGATACTTCACGGATGTTGATCTCCGGGTTGAAGTTCGTCGCGAACGGATAGCCGTGGTCGCCGCCATTGCAGTCGAGGATATCGATGTAGTTGATCTCATCGAACTGATGCTTCAGCGCATATGCGGAGAAAACACCCGTTACGCCCGGATCAAATCCGGAGCCGAGAAGTGCGGTGATACCGGCCTCCTTAAATCTATCGTGGTATGCCCACTGCCATTTATACTCGAACTTCGCCGTATCGAGCGGCTCGTAGTTTGCGGTATCGACATAAGGAGTCTTGGTTGCCAGGCATGCATCCATGATCGTCAGATCCTGGTAAGGAAGTGCGAGGTTCAGGCAAACATCCGGTTTAAACTCTTCCATGATGGCGATGAGCTCCGGTACTTTATCTGCATCGACCTGACGCGTGTGGATGATGGTCTTGGTGGTCGGCTGGAGTTTCTCCTTCAGCGCGTCACACTTACTTAATGTGCGGCTCGCGATCATGATCTCCGTAAAGACCTCGCTGTTCTGGCAGCATTTTGCAATTGCCACGGAGGCGACGCCTCCACAACCGATGATAAGTGCTTTTCCCATAGTAGTATCTCCTTCGTATATCTGAATTTCGGCCTTTGCGCCGATTGCTTTTTCCCTTATATGCCGCGGCCTGCGGCGTATCTTATTTTCCGTATTTCATGATAAGCGTTTCACGCAATATCTTCAATGCCAGCGCAGTGCTGCAGCCGCTTGGATCGTAGGGCGGGGAGAGCTCCACGAAATCCATGCCCACGAGGTTGATGCTCTGAAGCTGCATCAGGCAGATCCGAAGATCCTCGAAGGACAGTCCGCCTGCTTCCGGGGTTCCGGTTCCGGGGAATTCCCTCGGATCAAGAACATCCAGATCGACCGTCAGATAGACCGGAACAGGCTTCTCAGACAGGCGCAGAAGCGCGAGCACTTCGTCAAAGTTATCCGCTCTGAACCGCTCCATCTTCGTGTGTTCCTTGGCGAACTCAAATTCTTCCTTCGTGCCGGAGCGGATGCCGAACTGGTAGATCCTGCCGTCACCGACGATGTCGTGGATGCGCCGGAGGACACAGGCGTGCGAGAGCTTGGCTCCGATATAGTCATCGCGGAGATCGCAGTGTGCATCGAAGTGCAGGACCACGACGTCCGGGTATTTTTTCGCTACCGCTCGAAAAGCACCCAGCGTGACCAGGTGTTCGCCGCCGAGCATGATCGGGAGCTTGCCGTCACTTAAGATACGGTCGGTCTCTTCCTCGATGAGGGCAAGTGCCTGCTCCGCATCTCCGAAGGGAAGATCCAGATCGCCGGAATCACAGATGGGGGCATCTTCGAGATCCTTGTCCTGGTAGGGACTGAAAGACTCGAGCCCGATGCTCTCGTTTCTCATCGCGGCGGGGCCGAATCTCGTTCCGGGACGGAATGAGGTGGTACCGTCAAATCCGGCACCGAAGATGACCGCTTCCGCGTCTTCGTATGGGCAGTTCAGCGCGAAGAAATTCTTCTCAATTCGATCGACCATCAGGACTTGCCTCCGTTCTTTTTCTCGTCAGCGGATGCGTGCTTCGCACCGCCGTTCAGAGTCGTTGTCGTATCATTTCCCGGGAGCTCTTCCATCGCTTCCAGGAGCTTCTGCACGTAGTTCGGCAGTGCGAAGGCACCGCGGTGCAGATTCGTGTTATAGTACTTCGTCTCGATGCCGAGGGACTTCCAGTCGGCGGCATGCATATCTCTTACCGGATGGTATTTCTTCGACGCAAAGCCGAAAAGCCAGTGGCCGGACGGATAGGTCGGGATATGCGCCTGATATACGCGGCAGATCGGGAAGTTCGCGTGGATGCGCTTGTGCGCACGCTGCATCGCGCGGGCGTCATTCGCATAGAAGGGGCTCTCGTTCTGGTTGACCATGATGCCGTCTTCCTTCAGTGCGGTATAGCAGTTACCATAGAATTCCTTCGTAAAAAGACCCTCACCCGGTCCGAACGGATCGGTGGAATCAACGAGGATCAGATCGTATTCGTCCTCGTGATGACGCACATATTTCAGACCGTCCTCGAAGTGAAACTTGACTCTCGGATCGTCAAAACCGCAGGCGGTGAAAGGGAGATATTTCTTCGCCACCTCCACGACTTCCTCGTCGATCTCGACCACGTCGATATGCTCGATGGAATCGTAGCGGACGAGCTCTCTGACGACACCGCCATCACCGGCGCCGATCACAAGTGCTTTTCGAGCATCGGGATGGACACACATCGGAACGTGCACCATCATCTCGTGATAGATAAATTCATCCTTCTGGGTGAGCATCATGTAGCCGTCGAGTGTGAGGAAACGGCCGAACTCCGGAGATTCGAAAACATCGATCTGCTGGAAGTCACTCTTGCCGCTGTAGAGCTGCTTGCTGACCTTGATCGCAAGCTTGACGGATGGAGTATGAAATTCAGAAAACCAAAGATCCATAAGATCCCCCCTTCCGATTTCTTTTTGATTGGTCTGATTTCGGGACTTCTCCGAAACCAACATCTATATAATACCACCTTAAATGGTATTGGCATAATGAAT
Organism: Clostridiales bacterium; assembly: GCA_017961235.1. GTDB lineage: Bacteria > Bacillota > Clostridia > Saccharofermentanales > Saccharofermentanaceae > Scatonaster. Next base: position 9,990 of record JAGCXQ010000015.1, read on the forward strand.
CATAGGGGAAGAAGAAAGCTGTATTTCCGCTTTCGAAGCATAAAAAAGACGGATTGTTCACAAATAAAACAATAATACATTTTGTCCGGATGATAGAATCGAAGAAGAGACTATCTGATTTGGGGGGCAGGGTATGTTGAAACAGAAAATGAAAAAGATGATTTGTATTTCGCTTGCGGCCGCCTGTATGCTGGGCGCATCTGCATGCAGCGGTGGAAAGGCTTCTGCAGCGAACCTCAGATCTGCGGCACTGAAAATCGGCGCTACAGAATATGAGACAAAAAAACTGTTCAAGATGAGCGAGAAAAAAAGAGATAAGGCACTGAAAGATGGCGTTGTCGTCACAGGAGATTCAGGGGATGTGGAATATGTCCTGAGACAGACAGAGGTCGGTGAATCGATAGAAGAAGCTAAATACGAGCTTCGTTACGCTCTTGGAATACGCACCAGTATACTTGACTCGGATGAGATCTCTGAAGCGACAGTGTATGTAAAACACGAAGAGGAAAGAGAATCATTCTATCGATATAACAGCACTGAATTTGCAGCTGTACTCGAATACATGGACATGGAAGATGCGAGCAAAGCATTTGATGATTTTTTCGAGGCCATGGAAGAGTATGCTGACGATGAGTATGATCTGGATGTTTCCGATCTGGAAACAAAAGAGTATATGAGGGGAGAAAGAAGCGGACACGCGATCTTCCATATGTCACCGGATCTGGTTCAGGAAATCAGTGAGCAAGAGTATGAAGAGTTTAGAAAGTTGTTTTCAAAAAAAGACAGAAAAGCTTCAGGAATGGACGGCACTTATGAAGAATATCTGGATAGTATGTCGAAAAAAGAAAGAGAACAATATGAGGAAGGCCTGGAGAAAAGAGAGACAGTGGCCGCGGTTTATTATAATAATGGAACATTAACGGTTCTATATGCAGTCGGAGGAGAGTCGATCGATAGAATAGACTCGCTTGCAGGAAAAATGGGACTCACAAAGCCATCTTCGATCGAAAACAGTGAGGAAGTGCGGGACTTCGTCAAGAAGCAAATTAGAGATAGTTATGACTGATGATGAGAGTATTTCGCAGATTCTACCCCAAAACTTCAAGTTAAAATGCAATTTGCCTTGTGTTTTTCAAAGCTTATTGTTATATAATGGTAAATGCAAAAACTCGTTAGGAGGGGTATATTTATGGATTTGAAGAAAATTAAAGTCGATTTTAAGGATCCGGCAACACTGTGCACACTGGGAGGATGCGTGCTGATTTTTCTTGCAAGCATTCTGCCGATTACCAAAATCAAGGTTGGTGGTTCGAGTGCATCATTTAATCTGGCTGGAGATTACAGCCATCATGGAGTCGTTCACATCATTCTTGTCATCGCTATTGTTGTTTTGCTGGTTCTTGGCTTGGAAAAGATCTTTTCTGGCGTTGCGGCTGCAGAGATTATCTGGGCAATTATTGATATCCGAAATGTTGCTTCCGATGTTAGTGATTCCAACAAGCTGATTAAGGGTGCAGCATCTTTCCAGATCGGTTTCTTCTTCCTGATCATTGGTGCTCTTGCTCTGGTTGGTGCTCTCGTTCTTATTTCCATGAAGGCTAAGAAGAGCACTTCCGCTCCGGCTCAGCCGATGATGTAATCTATTCGCTATAAGAATCGATTAAATGACAATGAAAAAGATCCTCGGAAACGAGGATCTTTTTTTGTATGCAATATTGAATTTAATAACCGCTTTTTTCTCTCACGACTTTTAAAGTGTGCAGACTCTCGTCCTCGGCGCCGGTGATCTGACAGCCCTTTTCCTGCGCGTAACGCAGATACTCCAGAACTTCCTCCGTGATCTTCTCGCCAGGAGCGAGTACCGGTATTCCCGGAGGGTAGCACATGATGCTCTCGGCAGCGATGCGGCCGACAGTCTTCTCGAAGGGAATATGCTCCGCATCCGCATAGAATGCTTCCTGCGGGGAGAGCACTACTACCGGTGCGATATAGTTGTTCGGCAGCGATATGATCGGATCTTTTCCGAAGAGACGGCGGATCTCGGAGAGGGCGCCGACCAGGCGCTCGACATCACGGATGCGGTCGCCGACAGAGAGGTAAGCCAGGCAGTTGCCGAAGTCACCGAACTCCATCTGGATATCGTATTCATCGCGCAGCAGGTCATACACCTCGATGCCTGCAAGTCCGACAGGAAGCGTGTGGATGACGAGCTTCGTCTTATCAAAGTCGTAGATCTCTTTGCCATTGACGAGCTCGGATCCGATGGCGTAATAACCGCCGATCGAGTTGATCTCTTCTCTGGCATATTCCGCCATATCGATGACCTTATCGAAAAGCTCTTTTCCATGAAGCGCCAGTCTCTTTCTCGACAGATCGAGACTGGAGAGGAACAGATACGAGCCGGATGTGGTCTGTGTCAGGTTGATGATCTGGCGTACATATGCCGGATCGATCGAGGGAGCACGGTTCTCGTCCGGGGTAACAGTGCTTTTCGCATCAGAGCCGGATCCTTCTGAGGACTTTGCGCTGCCCACCAGCAGAAAAGCACTCTGCGTCAGCGATCCGCCGGACTTATGCATCGATACGGAGGCCATGTCTGCTCCGGCTTCCATCGCGGAGACCGGAAGGCGGTCAGAGAAGGATAGGTGAGTGCCGTGTGCTTCATCGACAACTACCTGCATCCCATTTGCGTGCGCAAGCTTCACGATGCCGCGAAGATCACTGCAGATGCCGTAATAGGTCGGGTTATTGACGAAGATTGCTTTTGCATCGGGATTATCGCGGATCGCCGCTTCGATATCACTGAGCTGCATGCCGAGCGCGATGCCGAGCTCTTCGTGCGCGCCCGGATCGACATAGACCGGCACTGCGCCACAGAGGACCATCGCGTTGATGACGCTTCTATGGACATTTCGGGGAACGATGATCTTATCCCCGCGGGCGGCGACAGTAAAGACCATGGCCTGAACGGCAGAAGTGGTGCCGCCTACCATGAAGAAAGCCGCCTTCGCGCCAAATGCTTCTGCCGCGAGTTCTTCCGCTTCTTTGATGACGGAGACCGGGTGGCAGAGATTGTCCAATGGCTTCATGGAATTGACGTCGAGCGTCATAGTTCTTTCGCCAAGGAAAGCGGTCAGCTCGGGATTTCCGCGGCCGTGCTTATGTCCGGGCACGTCAAAAGGAACGACCCGCTCCGAAGAGTAGGCCTCCAGTGCTTCCGCGATCGGCGCGCGGTCCTGGTTTTTGCGAAAATCACTATTCAAGATCACTCATCCTCTTCCGGTGATTCAAATACATTGGCTCCGGAGAAGATCTCGATCATTTCCTTGCGGAGGTTGTTGGTGATCTCGAGTCTCGTCTTCGGCGCGATCTCATAGACGTCGGTCTTAAAGAGATAATTCTGCAGATCCACATCCTTGATGAGCATCTTGGTGTGGAACATATTTGCCTGATAGACATTGATGTCGATCGCATCGTAGCGCTCGAGCGTCTTCTTATCGATATAGTTCTGGATGGACACGATGTTCTTGTCACGGAAGATCTTCTTGCCGTCCACATCGCGGGTAAATCCGCGGACACGGTAGTCCATCGTGATGATATCCGAATCGAAGCTTCCGATCAGATAATCCAGGGTCGAAAGCGGGGAGATCTCACCGCAGGTCGCTACGTCGATATCTACGCGGAAAGTCGCGATAGCGGTGTCCGGGTGATACTCCGGATAGGTATGTACGGTAACGTGGCTCTTATCCAGGTGTGCCACGACTGTCTCGGACTCGATATGCGGGATCATGGACTCTTCCGCGATGAGAAGAGTGACCGATGCGCCCTGCGGCTCATAGTCCTGCTTGGAGATGCTGAGTACTTTTGCACCGATCATCTCGGTGAGGTTGGTAAGGATATTCGTCAGACGCTCAGAGTTATACTGCTCGTTGATATACGCAATATAGTCCTTCTGTTCACGCGCGGTCTTGGCGTAGCACACGTCGTAAATATTGAAACTGAGGGATTTGGTCAAGTTGTTAAAGCCATAAAGACGAAGCTTCTGTTGCGCCATTTGATCCATCCTTTCCAAGATGGTTCTAACCTGAATATCTTCGCCGGGAAAGTGTCACATCACGCCCACGGGCAAGAGGTCCTCAAAGCCAAAGCTCATCGCACTCTTATTGATTATTCACAAGTTATAACCAACTTATCAACATTAAGGGAATTCGAACTTCCCACTCAATAAGGCAGTAAAAACTGCCGCTTCGGCATTTGACCCGGCTGTCCGTATGGCCTACTAACCACGATCGCTCGTGGCGGTCAAACATTGCATGTGATTTTCCATCCTTGGAAAAAGCACCTGTGCAATGAAACAAAGATATCACGGAAAGCTAGAATTTGCAATAGTTTTATGGAATTTATAACGTAAAGGAAAAGATAGGGAGGAGGGATCTGCAAGGAGGGGGGAGCAGACTGATTCTTGCGGAAGTGCTTTTGAGGCGATAAAATAGAAAAGCATTTGTCCTTATAACCTTAGGTTAATAGGGTAATTGATCTTCGGGGGATCCCCGTTGAGAACGGAAATTAATCTTCGGGGAAAACCCCGTGGAAAGCAGGAATAGTAATGGTTTACAACAATGTCTTAGAAGCCGTCGGGCATACACCGATGATCCAGCTGTCCTCCCGCATGGTCGGTGAGGACTGCGCCGGCGTGCTTGTGAAATACGAAGGCCTGAATGTGGGCGGTTCCATCAAGACCCGTACCGCACTCAACATGATCGAGCAGGCGGAGAAAGACGGCAAGATCACGAAGGATACGATCATCGTGGAGCCGACATCCGGAAATCAGGGCATCGGTCTGGCGCTGGTCGGCGCAGTAAGAGGATACAAGACGATCATCATCATGCCGGACTCCGTGTCCTGCGAACGCCGCTATCTGGTCGAGCATTACGGCGCTGAGGTCAAGCTGATCCACGACGACGGCGACATCGGAAAAGCGATCGACGAGTGCCTGAAACTTGCCGAGAAGATGGAAAAAGAAGACCCGAATGTCTTTGTCCCGCAGCAGTTTACCAATCCTGCGAATCCGATGGTGCACCGTCATCACACGGGTGTTGAGATCTTAGAGCAGGTTGCCGGCCCGATCGACGGTTTCTGCGCCGGCATCGGAACAGGCGGAACCCTTTCCGGTATCGGTGAAGTGCTGAAGGCACAGAATCCGAATATCATGATCTGGGCAGTTGAGCCGGAAAACGCGGCGATCCTCGCAGGCGGCAATATCGGATCCCACCTGCAGATGGGCATTGGCGACGGCCTGATCCCGGATAACCTGAACACGGAGATCTTCGAAGACGTCTATGTTGTCACTGACGAGGCCGCGCTGGAGACCGCCAAGGATCTGGCGAGAAAAGAAGGCCTGATGTGCGGTATCTCTTCCGGCTCCAATGTCGCGGCGGCCATCGCCATGGCGAAGAAACTCGGCCCCGGAAAGACTGTAGTTACCGTGCTCCCGGATACAGCAGAGAGATATTTTTCCACCCCGCTCTTTTCGTGAGGGTGCTTGCTTCAGCGAGAAAGCCTGCGGATTGTTTTCCGTTTGTTTATCCTTGTCTGCCCCACGCAATTCCTTGTTCGTCCCATGCAATTCCTTAAGATTTTGCACGGGATAGGATTAAACTGCCAAAAATCGGGTTGTGATTCTATCACCCTTGGGGTATGTGATGTTTATTTGCTCGGAAACGGCTCCAGAAATAGGACAATATAAGTAAAAACTATCAGCCGGTAGGATAAAAACTGAGATTTCAGCTTTTTATCCTACGTTGGATATGAAAATGTAGGACTAAATCCCTCAAAATAGCGATTTGATCCTACCCTGACAGCCCATATACCCCCGGGGGGTATAAGAATCAGAAAAGAAAATCTTGATTTGATCCTATTTGGAAAGAAATTCCCAATTTAACCTATTTGGCATAGTGAAAAGAACTGTCAGAGGAGTTTCCGGAGTTCTCTGTTGACCCGGGCAATCGGAAGCCCTACGACAGCATAGTAATCGCCGGCGATCGAGTCGATCAGGAGCGCGCCCTCGTCCTGGATGCCGTAGGCACCGGCTTTGTCCATCGGTGAGCCTCCTGCGATGTAGCGCTCGATCTCTTTTTCCTGAAGTGCATCCAGGTCATGGAATTTCACATCTGCAAAAGCACTGAAACAGCGGCTTTGTATTTCCTCGCCGCCGCGCTTCTTCAGTATCGCGACCCCGGTATAGACGCGGTGAGTCTTACCGGAAAGCTTTCTTAGCATGCGGCGCGCGTCGGCTTCGTCACTGGGTTTTCCGAGGATCTCATCTTCAGTCACGACAACGGTATCAGAGCCGATGACGATTACATCGGAAGTCTCCGCACCGCCTTCAGCGCCGGAAATGGGCTCCGCAGCTGCAGATCCTGCCAAGTTCACGCTTGCTAGCACTGCCTCGGCCTTAGCGCTGGCCTGGGCCATTGCGACGGCTTCTGCGATCTTGTACATATCGGCGCGGATCTCGTCGTCAGAAAAGCGCTGAAGCACAGAAGCCTCGACCGCATCCTCATCGACATGGGATGTGATCACTTCAAAAGAAAGCCCCGTCATCGAGAGTAGCTCTAAACGACGGGGAGATTTACTTGCTAATATGATCTTGGTCATATTGAGTTCAAATACCTTTCTAGCCGGACGGTGCTGCGCTGCCGGATCACTCGATCGGCTTTAAGTTCTTCATGGAGAAGTCCAGGATCGGAGCAGAGTGGGTGAGTGCGCCGCAGGAGATGTAATCTACGCCGATCTCGGCGAGCGCCTTCAGCCGCTCGATGCTCATGTTGCCGGAAGCTTCGAGATCTGCCTTGCCCTTGGCCATAGCGACCGCCTGTGCGGTCATCTCATCGGTCATGTTATCGAGCATGATGATGTCGGCCTTCGCATCGAGTGCTTCCTGAAGCATCTCGAGATTCTCGACCTCGACCTCGATCTTTCTGACGAAAGGTGCATAAGCACGAGTCATCTCGACTGCCTTGGCGATAGAGCCTGCAGCGCCGATGTGGTTGTCTTTGATGAGGACACCGTCGGAAAGGTTATAGCGGTGGTTCGTGCCGCCGCCGATACGAACTGCATATTTCTCGAAAGGACGCATGTTCGGAGTAGTCTTTCTTGTGTCGAGAAGCTTGGTATCATAGCCCTCCAGCTCCTTGACCATAGATCTTGTCAGCGTGGCGATACCGCTCATGCGCTGCAGGAAGTTCAGAGCTGTTCTTTCACCGCTCAGTACAGCGCGGCCGTCGCCGACGAGTACACCGATGAGATCGCCTTTATGGATCTCGTCGCCGTCCTTGAAGTTGGCGCGGAAAGAGGAGTTGTCGCAGAGCATCTGGAAGACTCTCTCAAATACGTCGAGTCCGCAGAGAACGCCGTCCTGCTTACAGATCAGATCGACCGTTACCATGAAGGGCTCCGGCATGATCGCCTGTGTCGTTACGTCATCGGAAGTGATGTCTTCGCGCAGGGCGCGCATGATATAGTCGTCCCAAAGGATAGTATTAAGTACACCATTGTTCATAGAAATCTTTGTCCCTTCTCTTGATCTCCTCAAGTACGATCTCGCGGTATTCCTTCGCGAAATCTCTTCCTTCGTACTGGCTGAAATCTACTTCTTCAGTCTCTGTCGGCTCGTACGGGATGGTCTCCTCGATGTTCTGTGCGGAACGCTTCGCAAATACGAGGCTCTCGAGGAGGGAGTTACTGCCGAGACGATTCTTGCCGTGCACGCCGGTGCAGGAAGTTTCGCCGATCGCGTAGAGGTTGTCCATCGATGTTCTGCCCTTGAGATCGACCTCGATACCACCCATGAAGTAGTGCTGCGCCGGGGTTACCGGGAAAGGCTCCTTCAGGATGTCGTAGCCTTCCTCTTTGCAGTGCTCGAGGATGTTCGGGAAGTGGCTCTTCACGAGCTCCGGATCGAGATGGGTGACATCGAGCCATACGAAGCCTCTGCCATCGATCTCCATCTGCTTCTTGATCGCTGCGGAAACGACGTCACGCGGCTGAAGTTCGTCGGTGAAGCGCTCCATGTTCTTGTTTCTGAGCACGCCGCCTTCACCTCTTACTGCCTCGGAGATGAGGAAGGATCTGCCCGGCTTCTCGGAATAGAGGGATGTCGGGTGGATCTGGATATAGTTGATGTCCTTGAGAAGGACGTTATGCTTCAGTGCGATCGCGAGCGAGTCGCCCGTGATGTGGCGGAATGCGGTGCTGTGCTTGAAGAGTCCGCCGATACCGCCGGTGGCGAGTACTACGGCTTTGCCGAATACCGCGTGAAAAGCACCCTCCGCATCTTGTGTGATGATGCCTTTGCAGACGTTCTTCTCACAGATGAGATCGACCATGGTCGTGTGCTCATGAAGATCGATATTCTTCTTTTCTCTTACGTTCTGGAGAAGCTTCGATGTGATCTCCTGGCCGGTGATGTCCTCGTGGTGGAGGATACGGGAAGCGGAGTGGCCGCCTTCCTTCGTAAGATCCAGGTCGTCGCCCTTCTTGTCGAAGTTGACGTGATAGTCGAGGAGCTCTCTGATGATGACCGGAGACTGGCGGATCATGGTATCGACCGCTTTTCTCGAGTTCTCATAGTGACCGGCACGCAGAGTATCCTCGAAGTAGTCTTCGTAGTCCTCGGAGTCCTTCAGCGCGGCGATACCGCCCTGAGCGAGGTAAGAAGCGCTGTTTTCCAGCGTATCTTTTGTGAGCATGTAGATGGAAAGATTTTCCGGCAGATGCAGAGCGCAGAACAGACCGGCGGCACCGGTACCTACGATGATGACATCTGCAGAAGTAGTGGAATAGGACATATACGATCCCTCCTAATGAATAACACGATGATGCAAGTTTTTCCGCTGTCCTCCCATATAAGGAAAAAACAGCATGAATAGGTTTTTAACGATTTTATCACGCACTTGCACAAGTGACAAGGGACAGGGTAAGAGGTATAATACATTATTGCTAAACTCGGATCAGTATGTCCGGCCGATACCCGAAGGAGAGGGGAACCGGCCGGAAAACTTGAGGGCAGCGGCACTTTTAGAAAGGAGCGGAAAAGATGAAACGCGATATCATTGGCGATATTTTCCTGGGCGGCGTATTTCTGTCGCTTCTTTTCCTTTTCTCGTTCCCGGCGTATTTCCGTTATACCCTGAATGTGCCCCGCGATATCTACCTCTTCGAGAGGATCATGAGCATTTGCTTCCTTCTGGGGCTGATCATGGGAGTGATCTGGACCTGCTGGAAGAAAAAGGTCTGGGTCATGCTCGGCATAAGTGCCTTTGGATTATTGGCATATCTTCCGAAGTGGTTCCTGCCGAAGATCGATCTGCGGCTGGCAAAACCCGGCAAAAATGTCATGGACTCACTGATGTCCTCGTTCCTGAACCGTATCTATGAGATGGTACATGCGCCATTTACCGGCCTGATCGGGATGTGTTCCGAGAAGCAGGCCGAAAAGCTCCCGTACCTGATACTTCCGGTGGCCGTTATCTCCTATGTTCTCTCGCAGATCGTGAGATTCTATAGAAATGCCTATATAGCAGAGAAGAAGCAGATCCACGACTTTGACCGTTTCCGCAAACAGAATGAGGTCAGAAGTCCGGTCATGCCGTTTGCCACCGAGCCGGAAGCACCGTCCCCGCTGGGTACGATCGTGCTGAATGAGAAGGCCGAGGTCGCGGCGGAGACTTTCCCTGTGAAGAAGCAGGAGAACGACCAGACCGTCATGAACAATCTGAGTTCTTCCGATACACAGGCGCTTCCTTCCGGCGATCAGCCGACCGAAGTGATCCAGCTGGCAGCGCAGGCCCCGAGTTCCCGACCGGCAGAAGAGACGCAGGTGATCGCGCTGGCGGCGCATTCGCCATCCACGCCGATCGAGCTTCCCGCTGTAGCGCCATCGACACCGATTGAGCTTCCTGCTCAGGCGCCGACTTCCGCAGTACCGAGCCAGAATACCGGAGTGGAGATCGATGCCTCGGATGTGATCGCGGATGTCGAAGAGATCCCGGAGGTTCAAACCGGGGCACCGGAAGATATCCGGACAGAGGCGGCGGTGCAGTCCCCACCGGAAGATCAGCCGGACACCCTGACGGAAGACGATATCAATCTGGATTTCCCGGATGTGCACGGTGAAGCCGAGAAGATCGATGTATTCGGAGACGATGCGTGACCGGCAGAACATAAAGAAGATAAATGATACATATAAGATAAAAAGATAAAGGACATAAGAAACTGGAACGAAGACCCGGAAAGACAGCTCCGGAGTATCAGGAGGAAGAAAGAAAATGTCAACGAACAAAGCATTCTGGCGCAGATGGCTGGGAGGCAGTAAATCACATACGGAGGCAGTTCAAGCTGATGTTGCTGCAGATCCGCTCGAGGAAGGCCTTGCCGACCTGAAGTGGTCTGAAGAAGAGAAAAGAAAGGTAAAACAGGAGGAGAGCTTCGGTGAGGAGATCGGTAATGCCACGACCCATGGTGTCATGGCGATGTTTATGCTCTGCATCCTTCCTTATGCTGCAGTAAACTCCTATCTGAAAGCCAGATCCGGCAACGCGATCCTGGATTCGGTCACGACATCGATCTTCTGCATCGGAACATTCCTGATGTTCCTGATGTCCACCATCGATCACACCATGAAGCATGGTACCAAGCAGAAAGAAGTATTCAACCGTCTCGACCACATCATGATCTTCTTTGCAATCGCAGGAACCTACACGCCTGTATGCCTTTCCATCATCGGAGGCAAGTGGGGCATCGGCCTTTGCATCGCTCAGTGGGCAGTCGTGATCGCCGGCACGCTGAAAAAGGCCATCGCTTTTTCCAAGTCGGCCGTTTCCTATGTATTCTCCGCGCTTCTTTACCTGCTGATGGGCTGGATGATCGTCCTGGCATTCCCGATCCTGTATGATCAGGCATCCCCGGTCGCTTTCTGGCTGATCCTTGCCGGCGGCCTCTGCTACACCACCAGCGTCATCCTTTTCTTCATGCGATTTAAGTTCTCGCACATGATTTTCCACCTGCTTGTAGTATTTGGCGCGATCTGTCATGTGATCGCTCTCTGTTTTCTTGCTTGATCCTTAAGGGAGGTATAACGTAATGAGACATTTTAAAAGCACTGTAGCCGCGCTTCTTGCATTCTCTATGATCTTTTCGCTTACTGCCTGCAGAGAGAAAGTAAGTGATAAAGAATTCGAGAAGAAACTGACCCGTTCGGTGACAACGGAAACGATTCCGGAACCGACGGAAACGGAGCCGCCGGAGCCTACCGAAACGGAGCCGACAGATACAGAACCGACGGATTCCTCATCCGATCCGTCAAATATGCAGGGCTTAAACCTTAAGGCCCCTGTCCCGGAGAAGAACTGCGCGATCGAGATCCCGCAGGATGAGCGTTACCATTACGATATGGTCCTTACGCTGGATCCGGAGACGAACACTGTAAGTGGTCATGTAGTTGCTTATTTCTTTAATAACTCGAACGAAGCATGGTCGGACCTCTGCTTCCGTGACTACCCGAGCCTTTTCAAAGATTCTCAGACGTCGGGTGTCCAGGGCTCGGACGGCGCGCTGACGGAGGTCACCAATATCACGGTCGGAAACACCGCCCTCACAATGAAAAGAGATAGTGATGTTTCGGTCTTCTGGGTCTCGCTGCCACAGCCGCTTCATCCGAATGATACAATGACGCTGTCTTACGATTTTACTACGAAGATCCCGTCTCTTAAGGATCGTTTCGGTGTGCATAATGGCGTATATAATGTCACAAATTTCTATCCGATCCTTGCTGTCTATACAGAGGATGGATGGTCCCATGAGAAGTTCTATAACATGGGTGAATGCTTCTTCTCGGAAATTGCCGATTATAATGTAATGCTCACGGTTCCTTCTGAGTATAAGATCTTATCCACAGGAACCGAGACAAAGGCAGATAATCAGGGAGATAAGACGACATATACGATCAGTGCGCCTTGTGTCCGTGACTTTGTATTCTGTGCATCTACCTCGTTCAAGTTCTTCGAGGATGACTATAAAGATACCCACATCCGTGTCGTTTATGACGAGGCACATCCGGCTTCTACCGAGATGGACGAGTGCGCAGAAGCTTCCCTTAAGGCGGCACAGGATTCTCTGGCAGCTTTCGGAGAAGCATTCGGCGAGTATCCGTATCCGGAACTGGATATCATCCTGGCTCCGATCGAAGCCGGTGGTATGGAATATCCGAACCTGATCATCTGCACAGCCGAATCCTACTACTGCATGAAAAACAGCTACGAGAGGATCCCGTTCGAGCAGATGAGCATCGTTGTTGCCCACGAGATCGGTCATCAGTGGTTCATGGGTATCGTCGGAAGTAATTCCGGACTCGAGCCTTGGCTGGATGAATCTTTTGCTTCCTATACGGAGATCGTATATGCGGAGTATATCGGATTATCGGACCAGTATGATCATTATTCCAAGAAATATATGGATCTTTCCAGCTCTGCGATCCACGATTCGCTGAAGAGCATGGATCAGATCCCGGTCAACCGATCGTATTACTCTTTCTCCAACGAAAACTCATATGTCTATGCGGCCTATGAGATCGGAAAGCAGGCACTCTACCAGATGGAAGAGGCCGTAGGAAGAGAGGAATTCCACGCGATCATCCGCGAGTATGTACATCGGAACGCCTTCACCAATTCGACGGAAGACCGCTTCTTTGAAGTGCTTTTCGAGTGTGCGGGACAGGATAATCAGGCGCTGAACGCTCTCGTTGAGTCTGTTTTCGAGCGATAAAAACACGCAAATATCCAGAAATGTAATCTTTTCTTGCATTCTCTTGACATGGGAATTATAATGTTGCGTGCTGAGATTTTATTATGTAATAGAAAAGGAAGGGCATAATTATGTCTAATAAGACGGATAAGTCAGGTAAAGCAAAGACTAAAAAACATATGAAGGTTTCTAAGAAGAACAAGATCATTGCCACTATTGTTGTGGTCCTTCTGGTTCTTGTATGCTTCTGCTATTTTGCCCATCAGACCGGACTTCCGGCTAAGATCCTTCCGGGTGCCAAGATCATGCAGACGGTAGATGGCAAGGAAAAGACGATAAAGAAGATCAGTATCGTCGAGATGAATTACTACTACTACACGACTCTGAGCGAGTACACACAGGCTAATCTTGTGAAGTCAGAGGAAGACCTTGACACTGTATATAACACAAACAACGGCCAGACATATCGTGAGATGATCTGGGAGAGCGCTGCAAACACCGCGCAGCAGCAGGTCCTGATCGAGAAAGCCGCTGACAAAGATGAAGCTTTTAAGAGCGAAGCCGCCAAGGATTATGCAGAGCTTCAGGTCAAGACCATGAGAGACTACGTAAAACAGTACAATGCACTCTATGGTTCCAATATGACCATGGACCAGTACCTGCAGAGAAGCTACGGCAAGGGTATGACCGTGCAGATCTACCGTAAGCTCATGAGACGTGCGGCGATCGTGGATGAATATACCCAGTTTGTTAAGCAGTTTAAGAGCAATCCGACAGAAGAGCAGGTCATGGCGAAATACAATGAGGATCCGAACGCTAATAAGAGCGTAAAGATGCAGCTCTACTTCGTTGCTGCAGAGAGCAATAAGGATTCCACGGAAGAAGAGAAGAAGGCAGCTATGGAAGTTGCCAAGGAAAAGGCACATAAGATCGCAGATAACTGCACCAACTACCTCGACTTCCAGATCCGCGTCCGCTCCGTATGTGATGAGGCTTACTTAAAGCGTATGAATGACGGTGAAGACCCGACATCGATCGAAGGTCTTACCAAGGCAAATGTCGAGTCCTATAACAAGGAATTTGCAGAGCTCTGCTTCAACCCGGAGACCAAGCCGAACACCAGCATGGTATTCCAGGACAGCGAGGGTGTCGGTTATTTCGCAGCACTCTTCGAAGAAGCTTATCTCGATGAAGAGCAGGTTGCTTCTTTCCGTGTGATCGAGCTCTCTGATGAACTTCTGAAAGATATCTCCAAATCTCCTGCAGATAAGGCGCCGTCCTTTGAGAAGCTGGAAGCTGAGCTGAAAGGCTATCAGGCTTCCGTAACTTCCGAAGAGAGCTTCATCTCTCTTGCCAAGGAGCACACGATCGATACTCCGTCTCTCCTTAAGGGTGGTTACTATGCCGGCGTTACCGCGAGCAACGAGGACATGTTCCCGAGAACAGAGATCAACGATGAGTCCGATCCGGTCCTTGCTCCTGAGGATCAGCAGCTGATCGACTGGCTCTATTCCGCAGACAGAAAGAAGGGCGACATGATCGTCATCCGCTGCGCAAGTTCCGTCAAGCTGTACTACTTCTGCGACAACGTACCGGCTTGGAAAAACCGTATCCGCAATACGATGAACAATGAAAACTATGACGCCTGGTACAAAACGAGTGCTTCTGATGAATCGTACTCTACAGTGATCAATCACGGCCTGATCGATTTCTTCTCATAAAAAATCACTCGTAAATAAAAATTTGCGTTGACACTTGAAATAGATCGTGGTATCATTCTATACTGCGTTACAATGGGTAGGGCTACTTTACCCATTTTGACCGAAAAGCATGGCGGAGCTTGCAAAGCCTGCTTTTGAGCAGTATAGGAAGGTGCGCGATCTATTTTTGCGTACACGTAAACGAAGTTGTTTACGAAGTCGAGAGGTGATGTGTAATGGTGCGTCCCATCAAGCAGGGAAGAGCAGAGAGAATGTCTTATTCTCATATCAACGAAGTCATCGAAGTCCCGGATCTTATTGAAGTACAGAAGAATTCCTATAAGTGGTTCCTCGACGAGGGCCTTATGGAAGTACTCGAAGAAGTATCTCCGATCAGGGACTTTTCGGGTGATATGGAATTATCCTTCGTAGGGAAGGAATTCGATATCGACAACCCGGCAAACACGATTGAGCAGTGCAAGGAGAAGGATTGTAATTTTGCCGCTCCGCTCAAAGTGAAAGTTCGCCTTTTGAACAAACGTACCGGTAAGGTAGAAGATCAGGACGTCTTCATCGGCGATTTCCCGATCATGACAGAACACGGTACATTTATCATCAACGGCGCTGAGCGTGTTATCATCAGCCAGCTTGTCCGTTCTCCGGGTGCGTACTTTGATACCATCCACGATAAATCCGATGCATTCCTTTTTACATCCCAGGTCATCCCGAACCGTGGTGCATGGCTGGAATATGAGACTGATGCAAACGGCGTGATCTATGTCCGTGTAGATCGTGCCCGTAAGTTCCCGCTGACCGTTTTCCTGCGTTCTCTGGGTATCGGTTCCGACGAAGAGATCCGTGATCTTTTCGGCGATGAGAAGTTCTTAACAGAGACGATCGCGAAGGATCCTTCCCACACACGTGAAGAAGGTCTTGCCGAGCTGTATCATAAGCTCCGTCCGGGTGAGCCGACATCTCTTGAAGGTGCCGAGTCTCTTTTAAACGGCATGTTCTTCGATCCGAAGCGCTATGACCTCGCTCGCGTAGGTATTTATAAGTTAAATAAGAAGCTGTCTCTTGCTTCCCGTATCAAGGGCCACAAGGCAGTTTCCGACATCGTTACCGACGATGGTGAAGTCCTCCTTAAGGCCGGTGAGATCATCACCTCCGATAAGGCATGGGAGATCCAGGATGCCGGTATCAACGAAGTATATGTATATCCGATCACTAAGATCGGTGATACGGACAGAATCTCCGATCAGGCTTTCAAGGTCATCGGTAATGCACGTGTGGACTGCGACAAGTTCGTCCGCGCCAGCTTCTCTGCAAAAGAACTCAAGGGCTTCGATATCAACGAGACCCCGATCAATGAGATGGTCCGTACCACGATCCTTCGTAATATCATCACCGAAGTACGTGCTACAGCGAAGAAGACCGAGTATGCCGAGAAACTCATGGAGGCTCTGCGCACTCAGGTTACCGAGCTCATGCCGAAGCACCTCGTTATCGAGGATATCATCGCTTCTGTTTCCTACCTGCTCGGCCTGCAGTATGGTGTAGGTACCAGAGATAACATCGACCACTTAGGTAACCGTCGTATCCGTTCTGTTGGTGAACTCCTCCAGAACCAGATCCGCATCGGTTTCTCCCGTATGGAGAGAAATATCCGTGAGAGAATGAACGCTGCTTCCGACGAAGAGCCGACACATCCGAACCAGCTCGTAAATACCCGTCCGGTAAGTGCAGCTGTTAAGGAGTTCTTCGGATCTTCCCAGCTGTCGCAGTTCATGGATCAGCCGAACCCGCTTGCTGAGCTTACTCATAAGCGTCGTCTGTCTGCTCTCGGTCCTGGCGGTCTTTCCCGTGACCGTGCGAACTTCGAAGTCCGTGACGTTCACTCCTCTCACTACGGCCGTATGTGCCCGATCGAGACACCTGAAGGTCCGA
>JAGCXQ010000016.1 GCA_017961235.1 Clostridiales bacterium
ACCCGGCAATTCTCAATTCTTTATCTTTATCAGATAAGTTAAACATTGAAAAGTATTCATCTATATTACGCCCCCATGGGACAACACTATTTAATTGAAATGCCATTTACAATCTTCCCTTCACCATAAAATTCCGATTTGTATAACAGATTATCCCATGTTCTTTTGCGTAACATAAATATGTCCGATCCCAAATAGAACAGCAAAACCCGCAAGTAGCCAGTGCCGGAGCAGCAAACCGCTTATAAGAAAAATGCATGTGGGGAGCACCGCCAACGCCAGCGCTCTATTCCGGGTCTTTCTTTTCAGATAGCCTGCGTACACTAACCAATATGCGGCAAGCAGGCATCCGTTTCCGGCAAGGTAAAGGAGCATTTCAAACACACTGGAAAAACCGAACTTCCAGACCAGCAAAGGAAACCACATTAAAACTATGCACGCATATCTGCCGATCTGTTCTATCACATTCATGAGTCGATTTGTGCAATTATTCTTCTTGTCTTTATTCTTCAGCGCGTAGACGATGTTTGGTATCAGCATCAGTATTACGATAACTGCTCCAAAAACGTTGATCCATCCAAACTCCATATATTCTCTCACATACTCCAGTTTTTCGAGCTGATTATACTACATGGTGAATCATTTCTTGTATTCATACATGACGACGTCAGCAGCAACGCTTATTCCACCCGCCTTTTCATAACATCTGCAAGCAGACACGTTGCCGGTGTTTGTCATCAAAAACATTTTACGGCAGCCCAGGCTTTTTGAATGTGCATACACAAATCTGACCAATTCCGTTCCATAACTAAGATTCTGATAACCAGCCATAATATCTATTGCGTGTAGATAATAAGTCTTTCGTCCACCGGGTTCATTTAAAACATAACCGTATGCAAATCCAATTGCTTTTTCGTCGTCTACGGCAATATAACCGTATGCGTTCTTTTCATCCAAAAATGCTTTCAGCACGGTCTCATCGTATTTTGTGTTCTCATCATCAATAAAGTCCAGCAGCAACGCAAGATTTGATTCTGCTAACAGTTCACACTTCATATCATCCGCCCCCCTCAAACCTCGATTTGTCATACTCATTTAACTACATCATCTTCTTGAATTATACACCCCTACTTTTTGTCGATTATATTGCGATGTTGTTATATCTTCTCTTCAACCAGTTCTCTTATATCCAGATTGGCATCCCACATGCATTCGTTTCGCATAACATCTGTCAGCTCACCGCGTTCGATCAGATCTTCGATCGTATACTCTCTGCAGCAGGAACACAGTGTAGTATTGTACACCCACATAAGGAAACTAACAGGCAAAGTTTTATGTAAATCACGGATCACTTGTCCGATCCCGTGCCATACGCCCTCATTCTCCTCCTCGATCGGAATGCTTTCAAGCATTGAAAGAATATACGATTCATCCGAAGGATCGTAGTTTCTAATAAGCATGCTGAGGCAATCAGCGTCAAAGCCATTCTCGAGGTTTTTTCTAGCATATTCGCGTATACCGTCTCCCGCTACCTCGGCCAAAGCACTGTGACAGGCAGCTCTCAGCTCCTCATCTCCTTCACTACTCCACTTCAGAAGAAGCCCTGGATCCAAAGGCCAGGCAAATCTCGGGGTATCAAAGACAGAAACGATCTGCGTACGCAATACAGTAGAGTCTGCATTCTCCGCAGCTTTCGCAAGTTCTATGATTTCCTGATCCTCCATGTTTCGGACACCCAAACGGAGAATAGCGATCCCCTTAAGATTCGGATCGGCTTTCAATTCTACTATCACTTCCGAAGCAGTAAGTTTGTTTTTCTTTCTCGTGATCTTCTTCCCGAAATCCTTACTGTACTCCAGATCGTTATTGCAGAAGGCCTTGATCTCAGGAGATGTTTCCGATAGTTTCAGAAGATGCTCACGTGTCTCTTCTTCACCGTATTGTTCTTCCAGCCTACTGTAAAACCAGATGAATTCACTTTCCGCATCATCTCCCAAGGAAATGTACCACTCGCCGATATCCGTCGCAATTTTCTCCGCGACCTTCCAGGAGTGGTTATTCACGAGTTTTATCGCGAGGTATTCCAAGTTAAACCGCAGTTGGATGTAATCTTCCTTCAGTTCTTCATAAGGAGTATTCTTCACTGTTTTCCACAGATCTAAATATTTTCGAAGCACGATTCGCCTCTGATCGAATTCCATCAGGAGATCCGACAGATACTGGATCTCATCCGCAACATTATCGATCTTCGTGGAAGCAAAGCTTTCTATCGCCGTTTTTATAAAGGGCTCCGGATCGTCAAAGAGACTGACCAAATCTGCGGTCAGAAAAGCTCTGGATCCCTCGCACTGCATATCAAAGGTATAGTCCTTGCGGCATGCGTTCAGTATGGCCTCCCGGTATTTCACGGGATCCTCTTTCGCGATCAGATACGCACGGCCATGTCCTGCTTTCAGATAGTGTTCAAAATCAAATTTCATTTTGTTTCGGATGATTCAGTATATTAATACACTCTTCCCAACGAAGAATCTTCCCTCAGTATGGTTCTATTATAGCAGTATCAGACTGAGATTACCCCATGCATTTCCAGGTAAAAACTAAGGACTGGAATTATCGCATACAATATAATTCTTAGTTCATTAACTTCAGTATCTTCCAGTCTAGAACCATGCTTTATGCATTTGATTAAGAAAATTCTTAGACAGATCAACGCGGTTTCCGGGAAGAACCGAATCAATTGAACAATATGGACAGATTGCCGTCTTACCATCTCTATCATTTATCCAATTCTCTATTTCACTTGGAGCAAATACTTTCAGACAATAAAAGCAACCACACACCGTGCTTTCTGACAATAAGCCTTCATTTGCAGTACAATATCGATGTGCTTTTTCGACATCATTTGAATCCAGCCCCCATGAATAGCAATCGAAGAACCCTTTTGTATATTTCAAGTCTTTGTAATCGATAATCATCCCATGATCATTATCGAGTTTACAGCCTTTATCAAACTTCGTTTGATTTAGGAAATCCTTCACAAAAGCCAAATCACTGAATGAGATACAATACAGAAAATAATTGCGGATATCAAAGTCATTTCCCTCTTCATCATAAAATGGATACATACTTTCACTATCCCCAAAATCGATGAAGATTAGTCCCTGTTTTGTTTCCAGTGTTATCCTTCCATCAGAAACAACATCGCAAAAAATAGATTTGTGTTTCCACTGGCCAATTATATTCTTTTCCTCATTGCATCTGGGCGAAATAAGAATCAATTCTCTCATAGTTAAGCCTTCTTCACGCACCACATATATCTATTTCTCCGAACAACGTTCATGCACGATTTTTTGTTCATCATCCTGTTTATTGCTAAACTAAGGATTTTCCTCATTACATGATCATTATATCACCAAAAAAGTTCTTAATTGAGGGACATGGAATGAAAACGACGACCGGATCGCTTACTATCCAATCGTCGTTCCATGTTTATGTCTATCTTTCCAATGTTTACTGAATCGCCCTACAGTAACTGGCCGAACGAATGTGTAGGGCTTTTTCACTAACTACAATAATTTCTTACGGATTTCTCTAAGAAATTGTTTGCTTAACTCTTGTGGCTTATAGAAGAACTTTTTCTCTGCAGACGCAAGCTGACCGGCTTCCTGTTTTATTCTCAATAATTCAAAAGAACAGATGTAGTCACTTATCTGAAATAGCTTGTAGTCATATGGTTTCACAACACGAAAATCTACATCGGAAAAGTTTATACTGAATACAGTTTAACCATGTTTTTAATCTCTTGCTGTCCATTGTCATAGTACACGATGTATTATAGCAGAGGCGTTGATTCATTTGTCATCAGAATACGTTGTATTCATCATCAGCCTCTGTCATTAGGATATCACAAGCAGCTCCGCCAATTATCGTGTAACAATCAGAATATTCTTTGAATCTTTCTATGAAACTCTCTATTCCTTCTACCATTGCGTTTCCTCGATTATAGCATAGAGAATCACCGGCCTGAAAATGGAAGTATCTGCATAATGTTTAGTTCTGCGAACCGAGAAATCTCTTAATGATCTCGGAAACCTCTTCCGGTGTTTCGTAATGCGGGGTATGGCCGCCGCCTTCGATCATCTCGAATTCTTTCGCCGGCGCCGTTATTTGTTCGAAATACTGCTCTACCAGAGAACAATTGCAAATATAGTCATACTCTCCTGAAATGAAGAGCATCGGAACCTGATACCTCATGCCGTAATCGTAGATATTGTAGTTGAATACTGTATCCATAAGTGATTTTTCCAGAGCATAGTATCTGTCCGTGTCCATCTGCTTTAATACCCATCTGACATCATCTACACCCGTATATGGTGAGAACAGCGCAAGAACAATGGTATTGGCCTTATTCTTCGCCTTATGATATTTTGTTGTCGCCTTTCTGAGACGAAGATAATCTGTCAGAGTGTCACCACTAAGATACTTTGCGCGGGCATCTTCCAAAGAAGAGGTATCATCTCCCTTTGCGGTTGCTTTTGCCAATGCATCTTCATAGGACAGCCGATCTGATTCCTGACAAGAGACGAACTGGCCGATTCCGATATAGGATGCCACTTTTTCACTATGCTCCCTGATATAGCTGGTACCGACAATAGTTCCATAGGAATGGCACATAAGGATAACCTTATCCGTATTAAATCTCTGTAGAAGATAGTCAACCATCTCATCCGTATCACTTAGTGCCGTTTCAAAACTGACAGTCATATTCTCCGCATCGTTGCCCGAATTTTTAAAGTACGTTCTCCCGCAGCCTCTTTGATCCCAGCAGACAACGGTATAATCGTCGATGAGCGGATCAGAATATACATAGGATATCGGAGAATCCGGACCTCCCGGGCCGCCATGAATGTAGAGGATCACGGGATTGTGTATATCCTTACCCCGGATCTGGATATACTGCTCCTGGCCTCCGATAGTAACATACCCTGACTTATTGATTCCTTTGGATGTATCGATGAAATTTTTAAACCAGTTGATATTGCGTCCGCCGATCGCTACGATAATCAGCAGAAAAACAGCACAAATGGGGATCAGAATGATGATCCTTATCACCTTCAGCACTTTTTTCGTTTTCTTCTTCAGGACAACTTCATTACGGTGCATAAGATGGATCCCGATATGGCCGATCGAGAGTATGATCGTACTTATGATCAGGAATATGTTGGTTCCATAGATACCTAGAAAGAAGAAAGCAACACAAGGAAGCGACGCTCCCGCCACAGGGAAGCCCGCAAAACTTGAATACATATCCGCCATCGTCTTTTCACTTCTGAAATACCGTATCCAATAAAGCTCATAGAGTACCATCAGGACAACTGCTACAATCAGCCACAACGACCACAGGGTAAACGGGCGGATATTAAAATCAGAGAAAATGGGTGCCAGGCACATATTGCCGGCTTCTCCGATCCGCTCGAAAAGAAGCAGCACTTTATTCTCGTTTCCGACATATTTGTCATAGTCGCAAGGCTTATTCTTCGCCCAGATAAAGTTCGGAATAAGCAGCATTGCTAAAAATATCAACCCGATGTACGAAAACCCAAAGTGAACCATATTCTAACAACCTACGATTTTTCCTTATAACCTAAATAATTATCTAACTTCGTCTTATCTACTTCTTTAATACATTCGCAATTGTATAATACTTCTGATTTGAACTATTGGGTTTTTCAGGAATTGTTATGCCAACTTTTCCACTTTCAATCAAAGGTTTAATGTACCGTTTTATTGCATAAGTAGGCGTAGTAACACCTAGGAACTCTGCTATTTCAATTCTCGTTCTAGGCGTCAAACAGAAATCAAGTATATCATTTGTAATATCATCACTGTTTTTGGCCTTGTATGGATAATTAAACAGAACTACTGTAAATTCGCCTCTGGCATTAATGAATTCCGGCGAACACAATCCTGCTTTTTGCATTTCGGATCTAATCGTTGGAATACCAGAATACCTATTCTCCGTTAATTTTAGTGTTTCCATGGCTGTAGCAAGAACGGGATTGCGAGTATCAGATTGCATTTTGCCGAGTTGGCTAACGCTAATTCGACCATATAATCCACCTGGATTCTTAACTTCCAGACGATCGCTATACATCGTTAATTGAATAGGCATTCCTTCAGTGTGAATACTATAATCTCTATGCACTATGGCATTAAGTATTACCTCTCGGACTGCAGTTATTGGGTATTCAATTTTATCCTCTCTTTTTCCAGAATTCGAATCTATCGATGTGCTCACTCTCATGTTGTTTTTTACAAATTGAATGGCACCATTTAGCATATCCTCAACAGTACCTTCTATTCTTCTGCTGTCTGCAAATCTCGCTCCATTATCAACCAAAGATCCCATCTCATTGCCATAAACGGCAGTAGCGATGATAGACAATTGAGGGAAATACGCTTGAGGATAAAGACCAAACAGCAGTACTGCGGTTAAAGTGAAGGTTCCGTTCCTTGTTATGCTCATTAATTCATTAAGTTGTTCGTCATCTATTTTAGAAAGATTAGGCTTATTCTCTTTGCATAACACCCTATACTTATTAAGTTTCTCAATGTCCATTGAATTGATATCAGCTCTGTCAACCGGTCTGATATCATCTAAGTACTTCTTCCGATATGCCTCATAGCTGTAGATCTCGTAATCCGTCATAGGCTCATCTGATTCACCGCAACGAACATACGAACTCTTAATTATTCCACGCCCTTTGTGATAACATGGACGGCTAGTTATTTCTATTCCAGGTATTTCAGCGACAACTATGTCCCTTCCGTCAATCGTAGCAGATGAGATAAGTGGTCTTACTGGAGGTTCCATTTCCTTGCATTGATTATTTATTCTTATCTGAATATCTTGAACATCGTACACTCCAGTCAACGCATAACCACCAGCTTCATCAATGCCGAAGATAATAATTCCGCCATCGTCTTGGTTCGAAAAACTGGACAGTGTATCATACAACTTCTCTGGACACCCTTTCTTGGCGGCCTTGATTTCGATCACTTGAGACTCGTGCTTTTTTTCTATAACTTGCTTAACCAGCGATTCAATATCAGCAAACTCCATAGCAGCCTCCTTTTTCAAAATAGTACTATTATTTCCAAAATTATTCAACACTTTTCAAAAAAGATCATGTGTTTTTCAAAATCTTTACCACCATTTTTAAAATCTTTCTGGAATTTAGTCAGAAGGTTTTCTAAAACTATTATATATAGTATAGCGGCTTATTACTAACAATTCGTTTTTGGGAAAAACACAACGGTGAGTTGGATAATTTATTCCGCCTCACCGTCGTCAGTTCATCTAATCTGTTTATTTTCGCATCTGATCATTCGCTTACAATTGAATAGTCTGTTATATTCCTGATTTTCTAAACTAAGGATTTCCCTCGTTACATGATCATCATATCACCAAAAAGTTCGAATTTGAAGGACATGGAATGAAAACGACGACCGGATCGCTTACTATCCAATCGTCGTTCCATGGGCGCATCTTTCGCGTTACTATTATAACTTTTGTTAAATGCTTGTTAAATCCCGTTTTTTGATTTAACAATTTTACGCAAACCCTTAATTTGCAGGGGCTCCCAGACACGCTTTTTAGTTTTGTGTAGTCAGGACAATTAGGATATTAGTCGGAATCGAAAGATTTGAACGAATACGCACCAATTCTCGTCAATTGCCTTTATATCCATATATAATTACAGTTCCATCCTGTTCTTCATATGGTATGCCGTACTGGTTTAATCCTTTGATAAAAGCCTCTGTCTCATCAACTACCTTATCCGCGATTAATCGTCCTTGTGTCTTCAAAATCCGAGGCCTGACTTTTACCCACTCTATAGCAAAATATGGTGTGGCAAACAAATCCCCGCCAAGATAGTTTTCCAGGTATAGTCCCCAATCTCCTTCATGCCGTTCATCCCGATCAAAGGTATGGTGCGATGTTTCTTCTTCATCGACTTCCTTGATCACAAAGGGAGGTTGGAAAGGCAGTTCACTGACAACCTTCTTCAATTCTTTCCATTTGGTTGTATTCATTACCGAGCACAATCCTTTTTGCTCAATTATCTTGAGTACATTCTTCTTCCTTTTTTCGGAGCTGTCTACTGAATCTGTCATTGATGTTGCTTTCCTTTTTTTAGATTTACACGTTTGGAGGGCTATATCTATGGTTTCTCATAGTCAATTATTCCTCTTAGTATTTCTTTCCGATACCGTTATTGATCATCCTCATTGTACTTGACTTTTTTAATATATCATCAATTCCTACTAAAGGAAAACACAAGAATCCCGAAGGTCTTTTCAGACATTCGGGATTCTTTTACTGGCGGAGCCGGTGGGATTCGAACCCACGTGCCTTTTGGGCAAACGGTTTTCAAGACCGCCTCGTTATGACCGCTTCGATACAGCTCCAAGTTTATTGACTGCTAAATTTTACTAACTTTGACCATTTATGTCAACTAAAGCAAAGAGGGGCGATCTCAAAAAAGAGGGCCCCTCTTCACTTTTGGTGAAATATATGGCATCAGTTGTCCATCATCTCTAAAAGACGATCCAGATCATCATATGAATAATACTCGATCACGATCGTACCTTTTCCCTTTGCTTCATCCTTAAGCTTTAATTTGACCTTTGTGCCGTAGTAAGCCGTCAGTTTGTGTTCCACATCCTTTGTGCTGATAGCGACCGCATTTGACCCCTTCTCGCGCGTTTTACGGGGTGCTGCGGGAGCACCGCTGAGGATCTTCTTCACATATTCTTCTGTTTCGCGTACGCTCATCTCCTTGATCATGACAACGTCAGCAGCTTTCTTCTGCTCTTCTTTATCAGTGATGGCCAGGAGTGCACGTGCGTGACCGGCAGAAAGATCACCGTTTCGGATAAAGTCCTGTAAGGATTCGTCGATATTTATAAGGCGTAATGTATTCGCGATTGCAGGACGGCTCTTACCAAGTTTCTTAGCCAGTGCCTCCTGTGTAAGACCATGCTCTTTCATAAGATTATCCATGGCGAAAGCTTCTTCCAAAGGATTCAGATCCTGACGCTGGATGTTCTCGATAAGCGCCTGCTCCATGGTCTGCTGATCGGTAAGATCACGTACGATTGCAGGAATTACTTTTAATCCTGCGAGACGGGATGCTCTCCATCTTCTCTCACCTGCTACGATGCGGTATCCGGTACCTCTCTTTGAGACAATGATCGGCTGGATCACACCGTTTTCTTTGATAGAATCTGCAAGCTCCTGTAAAGCTTCTTCTTTAAATTGTTTTCTCGGCTGATCACTATTTGGAGAGATGTCATTGATCTTCAGCTCAACGACTGAATCTTTCTGTGTTTCCGGGATTCCTTCAACAGAAAGAAGTGCACCGATTCCCTTACCTAAACCTTTCTTCGTAGCCATTTCATCACCTCATATATTGATGTTCGTCTATGTTTTATTTTGTTCTCTTCAGTACTTCATTTGCCAGTGCCTGATATGCCAGGGATCCCTTTGATTTGGCATCATATTCATCGATAGTCAGACCATGGCTGGGCGCTTCTGCAAGCCGTACATTTCTCGGGATATATGTCTTAAAGACCTTATCTCCGAAGTATTTCTGCACTTCTTCTACAACCTGCTTTGTCAGCTGTGTACGGCGATCATGCATCGTAATTACAACACCGAGGATACCGATCGAAGGATTCAGCTTCTTCTTTATCATATTTATAGTATCGATCAGCTGCGTAAGTCCCTCGAGAGCATAATACTCGCCTTGGATAGGAACAATAACACCTTCGCATGCTGCAAGAGCATTGATAGTAAGTAATCCAAGCGACGGCGGGCAATCGATTATAATATAGTCGTATTTATCCATTACCGGATCGAGTGCACGCTTTAAAATCGTTTCTCTACTGATTGCGGATACTAATTCAACTTCTGCTCCGGCAAGATTGATATTTGTCGGACACATATCCACATTTTTAACATTCGTGCTGGAAATCACATTATTGATATCTTCTTCATTCACCAGAAGATCATATACTGTGTTTTCGAGTGAAGTCTTCTCAAAACCGTATCCGCTTGTCGCATTTCCCTGCGGATCGAGGTCAATTAACAACACTTTTTTTCTTTTCTTTGCTAAAAAAGCACCCAGATTGACAGCTGTTGTGGTTTTTCCCACGCCACCTTTTTGATTTACGATCGAAATTACGTATGCCATATGTGCTCCTTGATAATTCTTTATTAACATAATAGTATCAGAAAACATCATTCTATATATGTCAGTTACTTTACACTTTTCATGGAAAAGTTCAGATAAATCTCAAAGTTTAATGTTAAAAACTCTTTTTTATTAGTTTCGCTTATTTGTTTCACGTGAAACATTGAGTCGTTTTGAAAAATTCTATTGAATTATGATTTTTGTAATTTCAGAAGGATAATACATGTATTGTTTCACGTGAAACAAGAGATGTATTTTCTTTTTTCCCGCGTTGGTAGAAAAATAATTATTGAACATACTCTAGCAAAGATTCAGAAATCAGATTTCTGATGTTGATTCATCTTTCGTAATCAATTAATACTTAATGTAGGATTTTATTTGAATTTGAAATTGTTAGTTGTGAAAGTGTGTTTATGAAATGTTTCACGTGAAACATTCATCGAAAAAAAGACTCCACACGTTTCTGTGTGGAGTCATATTGATTTCAGATGTGTTGTTACTATTACATATCGAGCTGAGCGAACTTCGCGTTGGCCTGGATGAATTCTTTTCTCGGTTCCACCTGATCACCCATGAGAAGAGTCATTGCCTCATCCGCAGCCTGCGCATCTTCGATGGTAACCTTCAGAAGCTTTCTGGTTGCAGGATTCATGGTCGTCTCCCAGAGCTGCTCGGAACTCATCTCACCAAGACCCTTATAACGCTGGATTTTCGGCTCTTTCCAGCCGGTTTTCTGCTTGATTTCTTCGACTTCTTTATCATCGTAAGCATAGTATCCTTCGTTACCCTGATATACGCGATAGAGCGGCGGGCAGGCAATGTATGCATATCCGAGTTCTACGAGAGGTCTCAGATAACGGAAGAAGAAGGTGAGAAGAAGTGTTCTAATGTGAGAGCCATCGACATCGGCATCGGCCATGATAATAACCTTATGGTAACGGAGCTTCTCAGGATCGAAATCCTCACCGATTCCGGCACCCAGAGCCATAACTACCGGCTGGAGCTTCTCATTGCCGTAAACCTTGTCAATACGGGCTTTTTCGACGTTCAACATCTTACCCCAGAGAGGGAGGATCGCCTGATATTTTCTCTCACGTCCCTGCTTAGCAGAGCCGCCAGCGGAGTCTCCCTCAACGATGAAGATCTCACAGAATGTCGGGTCTTTTTCCTGACAGTCAGCAAGTTTTCCAGGAAGAGTATTCGACTCAAATACGCTCTTTCTTCTGGTCATATCACGGGCTTTTCTTGCCGCCTCACGAGCACGGGAAGCGGACAGGCACTTGTCCATAACGATCTTCGCGACATTCGGGTTTTCCTCGAGATACTGGGCAAGTTTTTCAGACATGACAGTCTCTACAAGCGTTCTAATTTCGGCGTTTCCCAACTTTGACTTTGTTTGACCTTCAAACTGCGGCTCCGGAAGTTTGACACTGATGATAGCGCCAATACCTTCTCTGGTGTCCTCACCCTGGAGGTTTCTGTCGGAATCCTTAATGTACTTATACTTTCTGGCATAGTCATTGATGACCTTTGTCAGAGCGCTCTTAAAGCCGGTGAGGTGAGAACCGCCCTCGACGGTAGCGATATTATTCGCGTAGGAATAGACGTTCTCCGCGAAGGAATCATTATACTGGATAGCGACCTCAACGAAGCACTCTCCGCTTCTCTGAGCGATATAGATCGGCGGCTTGTGAAGCGCCTCTCTGTGGCGGTTTAAGTACTCTACGAAGGAGATGATACCACCATCATAGTGGAGTACCTTATCTGCCGGTTCTTCGGCTCTGTCATCACGCAGGATGATGGTGATCTCTCTGTTAAGGAAAGCCATTTCACGGTAACGTGTGATCATAGCATCGAAGTCGAAGCGGCAGTCTGGGAAGATCTCCGGATCCGGTGTAAAGACTGTTGTCGTACCGGTATCGTTCTCATCACATTTTCCTACGATCTCGAGGGGAGAAGTGGTCTTACCGCGTTCAAATTCAATATGGTAAATGTTTCCTTCACGGCGTACTTCTACGACCATCTTGGAAGCAAGAGCATTAACTACAGAAGCACCTACACCGTGCAGACCGCCGGAAACGCTGTATGCGCCGCCGCCGAACTTACCGCCGGCATGAAGTACCGTATGTACGACTTCGACAGTAGGAATGCCCATTTTCGGGTGAATACCTACCGGGATACCGGAACCGTTATCCTGAACGGTAACGGAACCATCTGTATTTACTGTGACCTTGATAGTATCGCAGCGGCCGGCGAGCGCCTCGTCAACAGAGTTCGCTACGATCTCATATACGAGGTGATGGAGGCCTCGGAGGGTAGTATCACCAATATACATGCCCGGACGCTTTCTAACGGCTTCCAGACCCTCCAGAACCTGGATATCTTCCTCGTTATACTCTTTCTTGTTTGTGGTATCAAAATCATCCTGTCCCTGAGTAGCCTGCTCGAGATCTTCAAGGGAATCTTCCTTATAGTCTTCGGTCAGGGCACGCGGGTCAGAAGCCAGGTTCACAAGACCATCGGTCTCTTCCTGTACCTCATAGTAAAACTCACGCTGTCCTTCCGGCTGACCGGAAGCTTCATTCTCAGCAGATCCGTTCTTCAGGTTCTTTTCGTCGTCCATTTTTCTGTCTTTCCTTCCTTATTTTTCCCGAAATTTCGCCTCATCGGGAAAAGAACTGATATTTTGATCCGATACTTCGGAAAGTACCGGTATCTGTCGATTTGTAACACTGTTACTGCGCGATTCCGGGCATTTTATCCGCGTTATCGATCCGTTTTTTCAGTGTCGTCACCGAGATAGGGGAGATGTAAACTCTTTCATCGGTAAGGATGAGTGATCGGGGGATCTCTTCGGAAACATATTCCAGGATATTTTCCTCTTCCTGCTGCCGCAGAAAGGCATTCACATCTGAAGAAGCCTGTACGGTCTCAAGGTTCACCAGACCGATGATCGAATCGATCAGGATCGTATATTCTCCGCCGATATGAACGAACATCAAAAACGCCCCTTAACACTATCTGTTTTGACCTAAATATTATACCATAAAAGCACTGGAAAAGGTCAATTTTCTACTCATTTTCTATTCTCTTTACAGAACCCTCGGATACCTCAAAGAAGGCTATTTTCGATGCTTTTTCCAGCGAATCCGCCAGTTCCTGCTCGATGAAGGATTTATCCGTGCAGGTAATGAAGATCTGTGCATCTCCGATCTCGGAAAGGAGGCACTTTCTTCTTGCTGCATCCAGTTCTCCGAAAACATCGTCGAGAAGGAGGACCGGGGAATCATTTGTCTCTTCTCTCATGATATCCAGCTCCGCAAGTTTCATGGAAAGAGCTGCGGATCTCT
The DNA here is from genome assembly GCA_017961235.1 of Clostridiales bacterium. Taxonomy (GTDB): domain Bacteria; phylum Bacillota; class Clostridia; order Saccharofermentanales; family Saccharofermentanaceae; genus Scatonaster. The sequence continues at coordinate 13,610 of JAGCXQ010000016.1, forward strand.
GCTGCCCCTGGGAGGCAAACATACGAAGCCCGTCTCCATCCAGAGACATCTGAAGATCGTCTCTCTGAGGTCCGTGATTGGTCGTACCGCGGTAAAAATCCTCCTCGATATTATTCTCCCATTTGGAGATCAGTGCATCGATTATCTCTTCATCCGAGTTCTTCTCAAACATATCGATAGGTATGCATGTTTTATATTTTACGAAGAGTGATTCACTGCCATTACTGATCCTTTCATGATGTACCTTCGCAAACTTATCTATCCGGAGAGAGAAGATATTTCTGTCACGCATGATTTTTACGGCGGATCTTGCCATCGGTTCATGCCATATGGACATTTCTTCTCTGATTGCATCTGTAAGAACTTTATTGTTACCGGATCTGGCATTCTTAATGATCCTGTTACGGTTCATCAGAAGACGGACGTAATTTGACAGTTCGAAAAAGTAGGAGGGTTTTACCGAAGACAGAAGCACATTTAAGTACTTTCTTCGTATAGAAGGGCCCTCTTTGATGAGCATTAAGTCCTCAGGAGCGAATATAACAGCGTTAAAAATCCCGAAATAATCGGATATTTTCTCAAAAGGCACTTCATCGTGGAAAACTATCTTTTTTGCCCGCTTTACCGTGGAATCTTCCCCCTGACCATCGTCATACATGACAGAAACCGACTCATCATATGCATTATAAGAGGAGGTCAGCTGAAGTTTTACCTTATATCTGTGTTCCCCGTGAAGGATCATATCACTGTCTTTGGAAGTTCTGTGGGAATGCGTGGAAGTACATAGATAGATGGACTCCAATATATTTGTTTTTCCTTGGGCATTTGATCCATAGAATACATTAACAGAAGGCTCGACCTTAAGATCAAGCCTTCTGTAATTTCTAAAGTTCTGAAGTTCTATGGAACGTATATACATATCGTCTTCTCAATCTGTCTTTCGTGATAGATACGAAGCGATCACTTCTTTATCAGTGATTACTTACGAAGCGGCAGGATCAGATAAGTATATCCATCTCCCTCTACAGGAACGACCACGGACGGACCATTGGAGCCGGAGAAGAGGAACTTTACTGTATCCTCATCGATGGCACGGAGAGCATCCATGATGTACTTATGGTTAAAATCTACGTTAATGAGATCACCGGTTATCTGGCAGGATACTTCTTCACGGAGATTACCAAGCTCTGTGCTGGAACGGATCACGAGCGTCTCTTCATTATCCATGGAGAGATTAACAGGGCAGCGGCGGTCTTCCTTCTGAATGATCAGGGAAGCACGCTCAACAGCGTTCAGAACAGCATTCTTATCGACGATCATCGTTGTGGAAGAATTCTTCGGTACGATCGCATGATAATCCAGGAACTCGCCATTGATCAGGCGGGAAACGATTCTGAATTTTCCTGTATCGAAGAGGATGTGATTCGTAGAAGCGTAGATAACGACTTCTGCATCTTTACCTGTAAGAATACGGGCTGCCTCGTGAAGTGCTTTTCCGGGGATAAGGAACTTCATGACAGGAAGATCCTCACCGATCTCCTGCTTTCTGTGTGCCATACGGAAACCGTCGATAGATACGACATTGATGTTCTTTCCGTCAGATTCGAAGAGGGAACCATTCAGGATCGGACGTCCTTCATCTGTCGAGATCGCGAAGATCGTCTGGCTGATCATGTCTCTTAAGATCTCCTGATTCAGGATGATCTTATTATCATCGCCTACTACCGGGATCGTCGGGAATCCTTCTGCGGAAATACCGTTGATCGAGAACTTGGATGTGCCGCTCTCGATATCGATCACCATTCTCTCATTGGAAGAGATCGCCACCTCATCATCCGGAAGCTTTCTTACGATCTCACCGAATACCTTGGAAGGAATGACGATAGAGCCTTCCTCCATAACATCTGCTTCTACAAGTGCTTCAATACCTGTCTCTAAATCATAGCCGGTGAGCTTGACGCCCTTACTGTCGGCTTCAATTAAAATACCATCTAATATAGGTAAAGTAGAACGAGTTGAAACTGCCTTCTGAACGATCGAAATTGCTTCGACCAGATTGTCTCTTGAAATAACAAGTTTCATGCGTTTCTAACCTCCATCTTTGAATTATCAAATAACACTATATATTATACAGGAAAATTACAAAAATGCTACATGGAATACTCTAAAAGCTTGATAAATTCAACATCTTTTCGTGTTTTCACATAAAGAAAAAGTTTTCCACATTTTTTCACTTTGAGAAATTCGATTTTGATGGAGCGGATGCCTTCGGCTTCTTAAATTCAAACAATAAAAGTCAGAAGAATAGTACTTCTCCTTCATAATATTATGCTCTGTGAAAATGGTTCAAAAGTGCTTCAAAGGATGAAATATCAGTATTTCTGATGTGTAAAACATGTGAAAAGCACTGTGCAAAAGAAAGAAAGTTTTAAACCTTATCCACTATGAGATCTTATCCACAATTCTTACACTTGTTTTCCCTTATAAGTTTTCCACAAATGAACGAAAAAAGGTGGAAAACTTTAGTTAAAAAGACGCTTTTTTATGGACTCGATGCGGATAGAATTCTCGGAGTTCTCGTCTTTCAAACTTATTTCAATTTTGTTACAGGCATGAAGAACAGTGGAATGATCTTTGCCTCCGAAAAACTCTCCGATCTTCGGATACGTCATATTCAGTTCCGATCTGCAAAGGAACATACAGGCCTGTCTCGGAATGAGGATCTCTTTGCTTCTTTTATTCGACATGATATCGCTGACGGTAATGTTATATGCACGTGCAACAACCTCGACAATGATCTCCGGTGTGACCTGCTTGGCCTGTTTCGGAGAGATCATGTCCTTAAGAGCGATCTTCGCGTCATCCAGAGTGAAGGAATTGGCAAGGAAACAGTAAGCTACTACTGTTTTAAAAGCACCATCGAGCTCACGGATGTTCGATGCGAAGTTCGAAGCGATGTAATCCACGATATCATCGGAAAGATTGATATGCTCGTCCTGCATTCTTCTGTTCAGGATCGCGATACGTGTCTCATAGTCTGCCGGCTGGATATCGACGATCAGACCGGAAGAGAAGCGGGAACGAAGTCTTTCTTCCAGGGAAGAGAGGCTTTGCGGCGGCTTATCACAGGTCATGAGGATCATCTTGCCGGATTCATACAGTTCATTAAAAGTATGGAAGAATTCGACCTGGGTCTGTTCTTTCCGCTCCAGGAACTGGATATCGTCAATTAGAAGAAAATCGGCATTTCTGTATTTTTCACGGAAATCGTCATATTTACCGCTCTGGATCGTCGCGATGAATTCGTTGACGAAGCGCTCGCAGTTGACATAGACGACTTTCTGGTTCGGCATTTTCTGCTTGACCGCATTTCCTACGGCATGCATCAGGTGGGTCTTTCCAAGACCGGAACCACCATAGAGGAAGATAGGATTATACTGTTTACCGCCTTCTGCCACGGAAACGCAGGCAGCATGTGCGAAGCGGTTTCCGGAACCGACGATGAAAGAATCAAAGGTATAAGCGGGATTCAGCTGGGAAGCTGAGCTCTCGGAAGCCACGGATGGCGCCTGAGAGGAAGTGTGCTGATGGATCATTTCCAGCGTCAGGGAAGAATCAGGAAGCTCGATCTTCACGTCGAGTTCTTTTCCCGTGGCAGCGGAAATACAGTTCTTGATCAAAGGGATCATGGGAATGAGCTGTTCCTGGGAAAAGGCATCCTGAGCGGTGAGTATAAAAAGATCATCATTTGCAAAAGCCGGTTCCATCGGCAGAATAAAGGTCTTGTACTTGATATCAGACACTTCATCCTTTAAGACAGAAAGAGTTTGACTCCAGATCTTCTTTGCATCCATCTTTGATTCACCCACTAAGAAATTTCCGCCCTCACTTAAAGAGGCCCCGTGCGGAGATAAAAAGTAGAATAATCATATCAGAAATTATCACTTTTCGGAAGTATCTGTTATAATAATTCGCATAGAAATTCTTAATTGGAGAATATATGTTTAGAAAAAGAAACGGCGACATTAACTGGCGTAATATCATCCTTCTGGGCATCGCTCTGATCTGCCTGGTTACGGGTATTATTCTGCTTTTGATCGACCCGATCAAGAATATGAAGCGTCAGAAAGTGACGGATGACATGATGGAGAGCATCGTAGAACAGAGTCAGTCTTCTTTCGTCGTTAAGTCTTCCGGTAATGAAGTAAGTGGAGAGGAATTCGAGTATTTCTTCGGTGAAGAAGAAGCGAACGGATCTCAGGCCGACTATAAGACCATCGTCGCCGAGCTTCCGGAAGAGGTCGTACTGACCGCACTTGGCACGATCCGGATCCCCTCTATCGATGTAGATATCCCGCTGTGGAACGATGCGACTATCGTATCTCTCCGTTACGGTGCCGGCCGCCTAAAAGGTACTGCCGATCCGGGACAGGAAGGAAATATGGTCATCCTCGGTCACAGAATGCGTGCAGCAGGTAAACTCTTCCACGCCCTTGGTGATGTGAAGATCGGTGATACGATCGAGATCTCCGGAATCGACGGAAATAAATATACTTATAAAGTGGATACGATCTATGAGGCAGTAGAGCCTAGTGATCTCGACAAATATATCGACATCGATGACGGCACCGGCAAACAGGTGACACTGGTAACATGTACACCGCTCGGTGTCGCGACGCACAGACTTCTGATCGTCGGACATCTCGTGGAGTGACCGGAGATATAAGATGGCATCGATTCGTTTTCACCTCGCTGTATTTTCTGCTAAATGTACGAAACTCGGTCTTCGCATCCTGGGACGCGGAGCGACGACTCTGCCCGGTAAAGTGGCAGTCAAAGTAGATCCGAAGATCTTAGAGAAGCTCTGTAAGGGACGTAACTGTGTAACGATCACGGGTACGAACGGCAAGACCACTACGACCCATATGATCACCGATATTTTCCGGAACTGCGGCTATACCGTCGTGACGAATGTCTCCGGCGCGAATCTTCTGTCCGGCGTGACGACGTCCATGATCTTCGGAAGAAAAGAGATGAAGAAGGCCGATAAAGCCGGGAAGAAGGTCATCTGCGTACTGGAGACGGATGAAGGCGCTTATGGTAAGATCGCCTGCCAGATCAAGCCGAAGGTATCCGTGGTGACGAACCTCTTCCGTGATCAGCTCGACCGCTTCGGTGAACTGGCACATACGCGTGATCTTATCGCAAAAGGACTGGACACCTGCGAGGCGGATATCCTTCTGAACAGTGATGATTCCCTCGTTTCCGAGCTCTATAAGGGACGCGAGGAAAGAACCGTTTTCTATGGTCTTTCCGAAGAATCCATGCACTACAATAACGTCACTTATCCTGATAAATCCGGTGTGCTGCCGGCTTCTTCGGATGCGGAGTACTGCACAGGATGTAAGACGAAATACACATATACCGCAAGATCCTTCGGGCACCTGGGTGCTTTTACATGCGAAAAATGCGGGAAGACCAGAAAGGCACCGCGTTTCTTCGTGAAGTACGATCTGGCGAAGAATCCTTCCGATGAAGGATACGAGCTGTCGCTACTGGATGCCGGAATTGGTAAGACGGAGAAGGATCCGGATCCGAAAGAAAAACGTGTCAAGCTCCCGATCCCGGGCATGCATAACTTCTATAACTCGATCTCCGCGGTGTCTGCCTGTGTGAGGATGGGTGAGAAGATCGGAGATACAGAGGCACTTTCCTTCGAAAAATGCGCAGCGGCGCTCGAGCATGTCGAGGCAGCATTTGGACGCATGGAGAAGATCAGCATCGGAGATAAGAAGATCTGCGTGCTCCTCGTGAAGAATCCGGTCGGACTCGACCGTGCGCTGTCTTTCGTGGCCGGCGCTTCGGACGCGGAAGGGATCTACATGCTCCTTAACAGTAACATCGCGGACGGTAAAGACGTCTCGTGGATCTGGGATGTGGACTTCGAATCGAAGGAATTTCCGGAGAAGGTCTATGTCTCCGGTGACCGCTACGGCGACATGATGCTCCGTATCCTTTATTCCGGCGTGGATAGGGAAAGGATCGTGGCCAAGCCGATGGAAGAATGCGCAGAGCTCCTCGATCAGGCGATCTCGGACTCTACCCCAGGCAAGTGCCTCTATATCCTTCCGAACTACACATCGATGCTCGCACTGAGATCGATCCTGGTGAAGAGATATCATCTCAAGGATTTCTGGAAATGACGAAAGGAAAGTGCTTCTGGTAATGGATAATTCGGGAAAAGAACTTCGCATCTGTCATATGTATCCGGACCTCCTGAATCTCTACGGAGACAGGGGAAATGTGCTGAGCCTGATCCGAAGGGCCGAGCTCCGCGGGATCTCCGTGAAACTGGTACCGGTCTCGATCGGTGATGAATTTGACGAGAAGGATTTCGATATCGTTTTCTTAGGCGGCGGACAGGACGCCGAGCAGAACGTCATCCGTAAGGATTTCGTAGAAGTGAAGGGTCCGAAGGTCAAGCAGGCAATCGAAAACGGCATGGTATTCCTCTGCATCTGCGGCGGATATCAGATGCTCGGTAACTACTATCAGGAGCACGACGGCACGAAGATCGAGTGTCTCGGCGCGATCGATATCTACACAGTAGGAGAAGATGTCCGGTATATTCAGGACACGGTCTATGAGGCAGACTTCCTGAAGGAAGACGGAGTTGCTGATAGCGCTGTCCTGTACGGATTTGAGAACCACAGCGGCCGCACGTATCTGGGAGATTCGGTAAAGCCGATGGCGAAGGTCATCGAGGGTGCCGGAAATAACGGAAAAGACGGCTTCGAAGGTGCAATCTATAACAACGTGTACTGCACGTATTCCCACGGAAGTTTTCTTCCGAAGAATCCGCGCATGACGGACCATCTCCTGCGTCTGGCGTTAAAGAGAAGATATGGTGATGATTACGAGCTTCCGGCGCTCTCTACGGAGAACGAGGACTTCGCAAGAGCAGCACTTCTCCGCTATAAAGAGAAGGGCAATACTGCACCGTAATTTTTCCTGCTGATTTCCGCAAACAAAAACGGCGCCGCAGAAACGACGCCGTACAAGTGCTTTTAAATAAGAACGATTATGTCGCGCGGTCACGTCCGAGATTCTTGGAGGTGTAGAGACGCTCATCCGCTTTATGGATCAGGTCGGCGACATCGCTGCAGTCACGATAACAGGAAATACCCATACTTGCCGTAAGACGTACCGGAGAAGAGCTCTCATCGAGAACGATCGGTGCACCGGACAGTGCCGTACGTACGCGCTCGGCCTGGACCTTCGCACCCTTGAGCGGAGTATCCGGAAGAAGCATCATAAACTCATCGCCGCCGATGCGGAAGACCATATCGGACTTTCTGCACTGGGAGGTGAGGATGCCGGCGACAAGACGGAGCACATCATCGCCCTTGTTGTGGCCGTAATCGTCATTGATCTTCTTGAAGAAATCGATATCGAGAGAGATCAGGGAGAATGTATCATCCGGATCATCCTTCTTACGTCTGTTTCTTCTATCGTACTGGGATGCGGTCTTCTCGATCATCTCATAGAAATAGCGGCGGTTGAAAAGACCGGTAAGGTCATCGACCTGCGAGAGTCTCTTCAGCTTCTCATTAGTGCGGCTCAGCTCTTCCTCCACGATCTTCAGCGCGGTGATATTTCTGCTGATGCCCCATGTGCCGATCACGTTATCTTTCTCATCGATGATCGGATATTTCGAAGCGGAATACCAGACGACGGAACCGTCCGGCTTCTCGAGTTTCTCGATATTGGAAATGAGAGGAATACGGGTCTCCATGATCTCCATTTCCTCTTTCCGTGCACGTGTCGCAAAATCTTTCGGGAAGTAGTCGGCATCTGTCTTTCCGACCATCTCTCTGGGATCGGAGATACCGAACTGTGCGGCGTGGGACCGGTTGTTCCAGATAAAGCGGGACTGGTGATCCTTGAAATAGATGGTGTCATTGGAGTAATCACGAATGACATCAAGGATCTTCTCGTCAGAGAAGAAGGGATGTAATTTTCCTTTGCTCATAAACGCAGCTCCTTTTAAATGTTGTTACTAACCGTCCTTTTACTTAGATAAATTCCCCCACGGACTACATTATCTCAAAAAAAATGGAAAAAATAAATACACAAAAGCAATTCTTTACTGTTTCTGCTATACTGTGACTGATAGTTATAGAAAAACGGGAAAGGTAAGCCACATGAAACTGGAAATCATGGATACCACCCTTCGGGATGGAGAACAGACCCCGGGAGTTTCCTTTACTCCCAGCGAGAAATTAAGCATAGCCAAGATCCTTCTGGACGAGGTTAAGGTCGATCGCGTCGAGGTCACATCCGCACGTATTTCCGATGGTGATTTTGAAGCACTTCAGAAGATCACACAGTGGGCAGCCGGCAAGGGATATCTCGATAGGGTCGAGGTACTCGCCTTTGTCGATCGCGGCCACTCCCTTTCCTGGATCCAGAATGCCGGAGGTAAAGTGATCAACCTCCTTTGCAAAAGCTCTATCCACCATCTGACCGCACAGCTCGGGAAGACCCCGGAGCAGCACGTCGGCGAGATCCGAAGAGTCATCGAGGATGCATCTTTCCGCGACATGAAGATCAATGTCTATCTCGAAGACTGGAGTAACGGCGTTCAGAGTGATTTCGAATATGTAAAAATGCTCGTCAGCGAGATCTCGGTCCTTCCGGTCGAGAGGATCATGCTGTGCGATACACTCGGCGTACTAACGCCGGATATGACCTTCGAATACGTAAAGAAGATGTGCTCCCTGTTCCCGGAGGTACACTTCGATTTCCATGCACATAACGACTACGATATGTCGGTCGGAAATACCATCATGGCGGTAAAGGCCGGCGCGAAGGGCGTCCATGTTACCGTAAACGGTCTTGGCGAGCGCGCCGGAAATGCGCCTCTTGCTTCGATCGTCGGAGCGGTCGCGGACTTCTGTGAGAATAGATCGACGGACATCAATGAAACGGCACTGGAACATGTCAGCAAGATGGTCGAGTCTTTCTCCGGGATGCGTATCCCGAAGAACCAGCCGATCACGGGTGCTGCTGTATTTACCCAGACCTGCGGCGTCCATGCGGATGGCGATACGAAGGATTCCCTGTACTGCAATAAGCTTGCGCCGGAGCGCTTCGGAAGATCCCGCCAGTATGCGCTCGGAAAGTCCAGTGGTCGCGCGAGCATCGCGAAAAATCTGGAAGAGTTCGGACTCGATCTGGATAAGGATTCTCTTGAGAAAGTTACGGCCAGGATCGTCGAGATGGGAGATAATAAGGAGAGCGTCATGACCGACGAGCTCCCGTATATCGTGGCCGACGTACTCGGAAAGGGCAACGGCGAATCGCACGTAAAGATCTTAAACTACTATGTCTGCCATGCCAGGGATCTCAATCCTGTAGCGACGATGCGCATCCAGATCGACGATAATGTACATGAGGCGAGCGCATCCGGTGAAGGTCAGTTTGACGCTTTCATGAAAGCACTGCAGAAAGTATATCAGCAGTTCGGAAGGACACTTCCCTTCTTCGCTGACTATACCGTCACGATCCCGCCGGGAGGCCGTACAAATGCATTTGTCGAGAGTGTTATTACCTGGCGCGACGGAGAGCATGAGTTTAAGACCAGAGGTCTCGACCGTGACCAGGTCGCCGCAGCGATCAAGGCAACAGCCAAGATGCTGAATATTATCTATGAGCAGGAGCAGCTCAGCGAGTAAAAAAGCATTCTGAATAAGATAAAAAAACGGCCGGGATCTGTGAGATGCCCGGCCGTTGCTTTTGCCGTGGAATTACTTTGCTAAGTACTTGAAGAAGGTCGTATTCTCGTAGTCTTCGACGAAGAACTGTTTCTGTACGACTTCCAGCTCTTCTTCTTCGATGATGTTTCCGAAGGATCCGATCTTATGAATCTCGTCTTCGTAGTTGACCTCGTCCGTGAAGTGCATCTGATACGAGATCAGGGCATTGAAGAGCACGTAGTTTACCGGAACATAAGCGGCGACGCACATGATGAGAAGAACGGCTCTTCCGGCGAGTGCTTTTTTCAGTTCGAGCTTATTATCTCGGCACATCTCGAAGTTATCGGTAACGAACATCACGGAGTATAGACCGATCAAGAAGGCCGGTGCCATGCTGCCGCGCATGATGAAGTCGTTCGCGACGCTGATCTTATAGATCGGGAGTACCAGAAGCGTACCGACGGCGGTCCACAGCATCGGATCCTTGCGGTGCCGCTTATAAATCAGCAGCAGCCAGATACCGAATTCGAAGACGACATACTTTACATAGTCCAGGATCAGACCGAACGGAGTGTCATAGAATTTCCAGATAAAGCCGTCGTCACCGGTCGCATTCGGGTTCGCCGTATATAGAAGTCCAAAGACGATCAGGACGATGACCGGCGGAATTATATTTACCGGCGTAAATGTATTTTTCAGAAGCGGTTTCATCCGCAGTTTCTTTTCTCCGTTTTCTTCGGTGCGGCTCGTGATGATAAGCTTACAGATGCACATCGGCAGGATACCGATCGTTGCCCACGGGGAATAGCAGAACATCAGGCCGCCGAGAAGACCGATACTTCTGCCGTCTTTTGCCAGAAGGAGGAGTATCGTGATCAGCCATCCGGGGATGCTCTGGTTAAATACATTCATGATCTGGAAGAAGTTTCCGTGGATGAAAAGGTGCGAGTTCCAGCCTTCCCAGGTCGTGTCCGTCTTCGTGATAAGGTTGATCACATAGGGGATCACGTCAAATCCTGCAAAGAGGATCAGGAAAAGGAAGAGCGCGCGGGATGCTCTCTTATACAGGAGTGACGCTCCGGCAAAGATCAGGAATAATCCGATTCCGGTCCAGATGAGAAGGACGATACGTGCGACAAGAAGGCCGAAGAGTTTTCCGAAAAGCGCAGGGATCATCCAGAAGACGAAGTAATAGGCAAAGGCTGCAGATCCGCTTCCGAGGCTGGCCGCGACGGCGGGATTCTGCTGGGTGGAGAAATCATAGACGACCGGCCACTTATACTCGACCAGATCGTTTAAGATCGCATAGCGGACGCGATGGTCTGCCGAACAGTTGCCGAATTCACCGACTCCGCCCCAGTAGAGAAAGAGCGGGATCGCGATGATGAGGAAGATCAGGCAGGAAGCTTTGATCTCGATTTTTTTCTCTGAAGGATCCAGAGCGATATCCGGAGTTTTCTTTCCGTAATCACGCATGGCAAGCAGCACCGCACCCGCAATACCGGCGGAGAAAAGAAGTGCCCACCAGACCTTAAGATAACCGATAAAAAAGATGATGACCGGAAGCGACAAATAGATAAGAGCTGCCCGGTAAAAGCTGTTCGCCCGGATCGTAACTGACCGGGAACGGATGCTTTTTTCTGGTTTCAGTGAATCCACGACCTTCATGATCCGATGCCTCCAAATATTACTGATTCACGATCGACATTTTCGCGCCGACATACTTTATATGAATATGGATATTTCCGCCGGGAACCGCTTCAAATACGATCGAACGGGAGATATTGCCAGCAGTATAGTGCACGCTGAGCTCATTGTGTTTGACAAAGGTCGTCATGGAGATCGTCTGTCCGTTATTTACCACGGTCATCGGAGTTCCATTAAGATAGACCTGCATGCCGATCGCGCACCCTATCACCGTGGACTGACGGGAAAAGGTGACTGTGCAGGGAGATGCCAGTGTACCATCGATGGCATTCTTCTCCATCGTTCTGGCCTGGATGACCGTCTCGGAGGCGGCGATCTTTTTATCCGCTGTAAAAGCATTCTTCATGGCGATGACATCATAAACGATGAAGCCGGCAACGATTCCGCCGAATACGCCCGGGGAAATGGTGATACCGAACCACTCCACATTTCTACCATTGCCATAGATGATAAAGCCGGAGAGAATGATGATAACGGTACATACGAGGCTTACGATGGCCATTGATTTTCTCATGATTCAGATCCTCCCGATGAAGAAAACTGCTTCCAAAATACCCATAGATATGTTGCCATAGATTATATAAAAAGGAAAGAGCAGCAGAAGGTCACATCTGATCCTGGATATATTTCACGATATCTGTCATTTTACTATCTTTCCAGGCGCCTTTTTCTGCTTCTTCGGCAAGCGGACAGAGGATGAAGAAATCAAGTGTTTCTCCGGGTACTCTTCCGGTGCGCATCGGCTCGGAAAAATGCGCTCTCCAGTCTTCTTCGGTCGCGTTTTTAAAGCGGTCCGGCTGAAGGAAAGTCATCTGCCGTTTCGTCGCTGCGATATGCATCTTCGCGGAAAGCGGCGACAGTAGCTTATATTCTTCTTCCGGAACATCCTGGAAGATCACCGGGATCTCACCGGTATCGATCCTCTCGGAGTCTCTTAAGATATCGATACCGTAGGGCTTAAAGGTAAACTTCTCGGAAGAAAGATCCAGCTGCAGTAAAAGTCCTTTTTCCGTATTAAACTGGGACCTCTGGTATGGCGTGTCGAAGATGAAATTGCCGAGCGAATAGAAGATCGCTTTCTCCCCGACGATCTCATAGTTCATCGGAACATGCGGGTGATGGGAAACGACGATATCTGCGCCCATCTCCAGATACAGGTGATAGCGGTCACGGGTATAGGGCGACGGCAGCGGAGTGAACTCCTCACCGGCATGGGCAACGACGATGCACCAGCGGCAGGTCTTCTTGATCTCCGTGATCGCTTCCCGGATCGCGTCGAGGTCGCTCCAGCTGAAGCAGCCGGCCTCGGTCTCGCTTGCTTTTCTGCAGGCGCGCTGGTAGCCGACACCGAACATGCCGATACCGCCGGAGCTGGAAATATAGTGGATCTTTCTGGCTTCTTCGATATTCATACCGGCACCGATCGTTGCGATGCCGCGTTTCTTTGCCTCGTTCAGCGTCGAGGCGATGCCCTCTTCGCCGGCATCCTTGATGTGGTTATTACAGATATTCCAGATGTCGCAGTGATTCTCGAAAAGGAAATCCGCGACGGCCGGCTCCATGAAGTGCAGAAGCTGCTTCGCGCCCTCGGTCTCTTCGTTCTTCGGGCAGTCCATGATCGGTCCTTCGACATTGGCGATCACGTGGTCGGCGTAGGAAAGAACGTCACGGACACGCTTGCTCAGAAGGTTCGGATCCTCCCAGCGGTGATCCATAAAGCGGTCAAAACCGATATCACCGGTAAAGACCAGCGTCGTCTCGCCGCGAAGGATCTGGCAGAACTTGTTGCCACGGGCTTCGAAATCCTTGAAGTGGGTGTAGGATGCCGCAGCAGGGGAAAGGATACAGGCCTTTCCTTCGGGAGTGATCTTCTTTCCGAGATCGACCGATTCTTTCAGATCGGCGACCAGATGGGTATAGGGAAGATCTCCGACATCCTCGTAGATGCGCTTGCCGGACTCATAAGAGAAGATGTACTGGTATTCCGGATGTGCTTTTACAAAGTCGATAAGCGCGGTATAGTCGATGCCGCGGTCCATGCCGCCGATCAGGAGAGTGGCGGTATTTGCGATACTGGTCGCTGCCTGGATGGTGGCCTGCGGGATCGTACTGATCGAGTCGTTATAGAAGTCGATTCCGTCGATATTTCCGACGAATTCGAGGCGGTGGCGGAGTCCGGTGAAGGACTCGATGCTCTTTCTCACTTTCTCGGGATCGAGACCGAAGACCTCGGTGCAGATGCGGAAAACGAAAGTCGCATTGAACTGGTTATGGGCGCCTCTGAGCTTCATATCGAAGTTCATCGATGTATTAAAATCGAGCCTCGTTTTTTGCGCTTTGGTTTCGATCTCCGGAACGTCGTTTCCATAGTAAAGAAAATCTCTGGAGGCCTGGTGTATCGTGATATTCTTCTTCGCGTTAAAGTAGTTCTCCATCGTGATATAGCGGTCAAGATGGTCCTCATAGAGGTTCAGGAAGACCGCCACATGCGGAGAGGTATCGAGGTCGGAGAGCTGATGACAGGAAAGCTCATAGACGATCGGAGTGCCCTCGTGGATCGCGTCATAGTAGTCGAAGCACGGAAGACCTATATTTCCGCAGAGGATCGCATCGCCATTTCTGATCTCGGAAAGAACGTGATACAGAAGCGATGAAGTAGTGCTCTTGCCCTTGGTTCCGGTGATACCGATGACCTGAGAGGAGAACTCCTCCATGAAGAGGCGGGTCTGCGAGATATATTTCGGATCGTCGATATGCGTGATGATACCGGGGCTCTTGATGATGAGATCGTAATCTCCGGAGAGCTTCTGGATCTCTTCTTCTTTTCCCTCGACGAGGTCGTAGGTAGCGAAGGGGCAGTGTTCTTTTAGGAACGTCTCGGTGGACTTGCCTTCTCTTCCTTTTCCCCAGATGAGGATACGCTTATTATCGAGTTTTTCCGTGATTCTCATGTATCGAAATCTCCTTTACGTGCACCCCTATTATACTCTATATCCCGGGACTACGGTGCGGACTTCGAAGCCGGGGCGGATCCCTTCTTCCGCATCTTCCGCCAGATGGTGAAGTACATCGTGGAGAAGCAGATGCTGGCGCCGAGAAGCTGGCTTAGGAATTCGGCCCAGAAGACGCCCTCGACGCCGAGCCCGATATTCGGCAGAAGAAGAGTCAGAGGGGTCACGAGAATGATCTTTCTTAGCATGGAGAAAAAGAGCGCCTGCTTCGGGCGGTTCAGGGCGACGAATGTGGTCTGGCCGCTCATCTGAAGTGCCATGAACGGGAAGGCGCCGAAGTAGATCCTGCCGCAGCGAACAGTCAAGGCGATGAGCTCAGGATCGTCGGTGAAGATCCGGATGATCGGCTCCGGGATAAGGAGCATCAGGATCCACAGGAGGGAATTGACCAGAAGTCCGGAAAAGAGGATGAAGCGGATACACTCAGAGACGCGGTCCTCGTTCTTCGCGCCGTAGTTGTAGCTCATGACGTTCTGGCCCGCGCCGGTCACGCCACTGTTCGGCAGGCTCATGATCTCGCGGATCGAGTTGATCAGGCTCATCGCACCGACATAGAGGGTGCTGAGCACGCCGCCGAAGTCATTGAGCATGACGTTGACGACGGCCTGCGTGATGCTGGAGGTGACCTTGAAAGTAAAGCCCGTCGCGCCGAGCTTCAGAAGACCCGGGAGCTGGGAGCGGTCGATGCAGAGGCGCCTCAGCCGGAGCGGCGGCCGCTTGCTTCGCAGGAAAAGAATGACCCACAGGGCACTGGCACTCTGGGAAAGGACAGTCGCCAGGGCGGCGCCGCGGATCCCCATATCGAGAGCGAAGATAAAGAGCGGATCGAGGGCGATATTCAGGACGGCACCGAGAATGACCGTGGCCATGCCGATCTTCGGGAAGCCCTGTGCATTGATAAACGGATTCATACCGAGACTTATAAGGACCGGGATCGTGCCGATCACGTAGATGCGGAAATACTCGATGGCATAGGGAAGAGATTCCTCGTTGCCGCCTAAGAGCTTAAGAAGGATAGGTGCGAAAGCGAAAAGGAGCACCGTCAGTGCCGCGCCGATCAGAAGAAGGAGCGTGAACGAAGTGGACAACATGCGCTCCGCTTTTTCGTCGTTTTTCTCGCCACGGGCGATCGTCGCGAGGGTGGTGCCGCCGGTACTAAAAAGATTGGCAAATCCGCTGATCAGGGTGATCAGGGGGAAGCATACGCCGAGTCCCGTGATGGCAAAAGTACCCGTCTCTCCCATGTGGCCGATATAGGCGCGGTCCACGATGTTATAGAGGACGACCACGATCTCGGCGAGCATGATCGGAAGCCCGAGCCGGAGGATCAGGAAAGGCACGCTCCCCTTGGAAAAATCACCTTTTGCGGAGGAGTTTTCGTTCTTCGGATCTATCATACGCGGCCTCCCCATTCAGACGTAGGAGCGGTCGATCTTGATGACGCAGTAATAATGAGGATGCTCCTTCAGCATCTTCTCGCGGACGGTCTGGACGAGTTCTTTTTCCGGAGTATTAATATCGTGCGGGACGACCATATCGAAGATGAGATTCGTGTGGCTCTCCCCGGGGACCATGCGGAAATCGTGGATCGTGATACGATCGTCGATCGCTTTGGCAATCGATCTGGCCTCGTCCTGAAGCTTCATGAGATCTTTGTTTTTCGTGTCGATCGGATCCATGTGGATGACGGCTTCGCAGTCCAGCTCGCGTGCCAGATCGAGCTCGATATTATCGATCACGTCATGGATGTAGAACATGTCCTGGAAGGCGGAAACTTCCGCGTGAAGAGAGACCATCTTCCTTCCCGGGCCGTAGTCGTGGACGACGACATCGTGGATACCGCTGATGGGCTCGTGGGACATGACGATCTCCTCGATCTTATCAAGAAATTCCTTCGACGGCGGGGTGCCGAGCAGCGGCTCGATCGTATCCCGTGCGGCGCTGATGCCGGAATAGAGGATAAAGACGGCGAGCGCGACACCGATATATGCATCGACCGGAAGGTCGGTAAATCTCGTAGAGATGACGGCGAGAAGAACGACGGACGTGGAGATCATGTCGTTTCTGCTGTCGATGGCAGTCGCGCGCATGGCGGCGGAATCGATGATCTTCGCCCAGTGGAAGTTGTAGTACATCATGTAGGCCTTCACAAGGAGCGAGGCGATCAGGATCGCGATGGCCGGGATCGTGCAGTCCACCGCTGTCGGGTGGATGATGCCCTCGATCGAAGATTTGCCGAGCTCAAAGCCCATGATGCAGATAAGAAGGGACACCAGAAGTCCCGAGATATACTCGATACGGCCGTGACCGAAAGGATGGTCGGCGTCAGGTGCTTTTCCCGCGAGACGGAAGCCGATCATGGTGATGATCGAAGATCCGGCATCTGACAGGTTATTCAGGGCGTCACCGACGATCGCGATGGAGTGCGTCAGAAGTCCCATGATGAGCTTGCCGATGAAAAGAAGGATGTTGAAGAATATCCCGCAGGCTCCGCAGATACTGCCGACGCTTCGGCGCACTTCCGGATTCTGGGGCTTTTTATAGTCCGGCACGAGTTTTCGGATAAGAAGCGAAACCATAATTACTCCTTCTTAGAATGCTCCATACATTATAACAGGGTTTGTTGTAAAATGTAGATGTTAATCGACTTGGGGGAACGTATGGATCATTCTACGGAAAAAGCACTTGAACGCGTGGCCCGGCTGTCCGGGCTGTCTTTGTCGGAAGGGGAAAAGGAGGTTCTTTTCTCCGATCTTTCGCATATCATTCCCTACATGGAGCAGATCACGAAGCTGGATACGGAAGACCGGACTTCCGGAAGTTCAGCGCGGCCGGCAGAAGCGGGAAAAACCGAGGATCCGGAGGGCGGTGAGATGCTCCTTCGCGAGGATGAGGAAGAAGATTCCGGCCTTTCTTCTGCGATCCTTTCTTCTGCGCCCGAAGTCTCCGGGAATATGTTCTGCGTCCCGAAAGCAGTGGAGTGAGGTGGAAAAATGACATCGAAACTCCCTGATATCAGTAATTCCGAAACGATCCTCTCCATGAATGCGGTAGAAACCGCGCGTGCGATCCGGGAGCAAAAAGTGACCTCGGAAGAAGTTGTGCGCAGAATTTTCGAAAATATAGATGAACGTGAATCTATCATTCACGCATATGTCTCTTTTTGGAAAGAAGAGGCACTTGAAAAAGCGCGGGAATGCGATAAGAAAGTGCGGGAATACCTCGAAAGAATTGGTGGTCAGACAGGTGAAACGAGTGATGTCGGAATGCCTGAAAATACTGGACTTCCACCGCTTCTCGGCGTACCGGTCGCGGTGAAGGATAACCTCCTTTTTTCCGGGAAGAGAACGGCCTGCGGGTCGAAAATGCTGGAAAACTACGTGCCGCCCTATACGGCGACCTGCGTGGAGAAACTGGAAGAAGCAGGGGCCATCATCATCGGAAAAACGAATATGGATGAATTCGGTATGGGTGTTTCTACGGAGAATTCGTACTTCGGAGCGACATCCCATCCTCTGGATCCCGACTGTGTACCGGGCGGATCGTCCGGCGGATCCGCAGCAGCTGTGGCGGCGGGGGAAGCTCTGGCGGCACTTGGCACCGATACCGGAGGATCGATACGGCAGCCGGCAGCATTTTGCGGGCTGGTCGGGCTCCGTCCGACCTATGGATCCGTGTCCAGACATGGCCTGGTGGCCTTTTCCTCGTCCATGGACACGGCCGGCCCCATCACACGCGGAAGTGTAGATGCCGCAGTGCTTTTTAACATTGTTAAGGGACGGGATCCGAAGGATCAGACCTCGGCTTCCTCTCCGGATATCGACATTTCGGCGATGGAAAGCTACTCGGTCAGGGGGAAGCGCATCGCGATCCCGAAACAGCTGTCCGGTGTGTCAGATGATGCATCTGCGGATGGAAAAAAGGGACCTCTTTTCTCACACGATGTCCTCAACGCGGTACAGACTGCGAGGGCTATTCTCGAAGAAAACGGAGCGGTAGTCGAGGAGATCGACATGCCGGTCCTGGAATACGCTGTCCCGATCTATTACATCCTTTCGTCGGCGGAGGCCTCCTCGAATCTTTCGCGGTATGACGGGATCCGCTACGGATACAGGGATCCCGAGGCGAAGGATCTGTCTGAACTATATACGAGGACCAGAAGCTCCGGCTTCGGACTCGAAGTAAAAAGACGTATCCTTCTCGGGAACTATGTCCTCTCGTCCGAACATTTCGAAGATATTTACCGGAAGGCGGAAAAAGCGAGAAATCTCGTAAAAACGGCATTTGATGACGCCTTTTCGAAGTACGATCTTCTTCTTAGTCCGGCAAGCCCGATGACGGCACCGAAAAAAGGGGAGAACACAGATCCGCTCGCGGCCTACTGCTCCGATCTATGTACAGTCCCCTCCAGCCTGGCGGGGATCCCGTCGATCAGTTTCCCGTTTGGAAAATCGTCCGAAGGCCTCCCTATCGGGCTTCAGCTGATGGGAAGAAGATCCGGGGAGCAGGAGATCCTGGGAGCTGCACGCTTCTTTGAAAAGCTTGGGAAGATAGCAGAGGAGGCGGAATCATGAGTGAATTTGAGATGGTCGTGGGCCTGGAAGTCCACGTCGAATTAAAGACCAGATCGAAGATCTTCTGCTCGTGCCCGACTCGGTTCGGAGGAGATCCGAATGCCCATATCTGTGAGGTCTGCGCGGGTCTTCCCGGTGCGCTCCCGAGGCTGAATAAGAAGGTGCTGGACTATGCCATCATGACTTCTCTTTCGCTGCACTGTGAGGTCACGAAAGAGAGCCGATTTGACAGGAAGAACTATTTCTATCCCGACCTTCCGAAGGGATATCAGATCTCGCAGCTGTATGCACCGATCGGAAGAAACGGATATATGGATATCGATATTTCAGATCCGGCAGGATCATCGGCGGTAAAGCGCATCCGGATCCACGAGCTGCATATGGAGGACGACGCCGGAAAACTCATCCACGATGAGACGGGAAACAGAACGATGATCGACTTTTCCCGCTGCGGTGTGCCGCTTCTGGAGATCGTGACCGAGCCGGATTTCCGCTCCCCGGAAGAGGTCGTTTCTTTCCTCACCGAACTTCGCACGATGCTGAAGTTCATCGGAGTCTCGGACTGTAAGATGCAGGAGGGCTCTCTGCGCGCGGACGTAAATCTGTCGGTACGCGCGGCCGGAGATCCGGTGCTCGGCACGAGGACGGAGATGAAGAACCTCAGTTCTTTCCGCGCGGTAAGTAAAGCCATCGGGTATGAATCCGCGCGCCAGTGGGAGATCGTCCGAAACGGCGGCACGATCGACCGTGAGACGCGCCGCTGGGATGAGGAAAAAGAGGCATCTTTCGCGATGAGAAAGAAGGAGGATGCCGCGGAATATAAGTATTTCCCGGAGCCGGATCTGCCGGTGCTCCGTATCACCGGAGAAAAGATAGATGAACTTCGATGTGTCCTCCCGGAACTTCCGCAGGATAGAAGAAAAAGATATATCGAGGAACTGCACCTCCCGGAATACGATGCAGGGATACTGACCGCAAACAAAGAAATAACAGTGCTTTTCGAGAGGACGGCGGAGATATGCGGAGATCCGAAGGAAGCATCCAACTGGATCATGGTGGACCTCATGAAGCTTCTAAATGACACGGGGACACTGCCGGAAGACCTGAAGATCAGAGGATCCTCGCTCGGTGAGATCATCGTCCTGGTCAAAGACGGGAAGGTGTCCAGAGCTTCGGGAAAAGAACTCCTGAAGGCGGCATTCATGGAAGATGCGATCCCTTCGGAATATGCGGATCAGCATGATCTGTGGCTCATCTCGGATGAGAAGCTCCTCGAAGAAATCGTCGAAAAAGTGCTGGAGAATAACGAAAAAGCGAGAAACGAATATCTCGCCGGAAAGACGAAGAACTTCCAGTTCCTGCTGGGACAGGCTATGCGGGAGACGAAGGGAAAAGCAGACCCGGGGTTACTCCGGAAGATACTGGAAGAAAAAATGTGAGATAATAATCTGTATGGAAGAGAAAAACAGAAACTTTTACGATAAGATCAAGGACGCTGTCAGCGCCTATGTGCTTCATGACCCAAATGCACAGGCGGCGACGGCTTTTGAGCGCGAAAAGAAAATGAAGGCGGTGGACGAGAAGACCCTCGCGATGTTCCGCGAGTCGGCCGAAGCGGGCCATCCGTTTTCCTGTTTTAATCTCGGAAGATGCTATGAAACAGGGTCCGGCGTGGAGCAGGACCTCGAGCAGGCCTATGAGTGGTACCGTAAGGCGGCGACCGGCGGCGATGTAAATGCATGGCTGGCGCTGGCGAAGATGTTCGATCGGGGCCTGTATGTCGATAAAGATCCGAAGGAAGCGGCGATGTGGCTGGAAAGAGCGGCTGCGAAAGATCATCCGATCGCGAAGATCGGCATGGGGCAGAAGTATTCACGCGGCGACGGTGTGGAGAGAGATCCGGCGCTTGCGCTTCAGTATTTCAAAGAAGCACAGAAACTGGCGCCGGGCGTCGGAAGCTATATTCTTGGAGAGGCGATCGGAGACGGCATCGGCTGTAAGAAGGACTATGAAGAGGCGGCGAAGTATTTCCGGATCGCACATGAGAACAACTTCGCGCTCGGCACCTATAACCTCGGCATGATGCTCGAGATGGGCCTCGGATGTGAAAAAGATGAGAAAAAAGGCTTCGAGCTGATCAAGAAGGCGGCGGACGAAGGCGTGACGGATGCGATGTACCGGATCGCTTTTCACTACAGAGATGGAACTTCTGAAGCCAGACAGGACGATAAAACAGCATTTGAGTACTATAAAAAGGCCGCAGATAAGGACCACGCACCGGCATGTGTGGAGACAGGTCTATGCTACGAAAACGGCTGGGGCACCGAGGTCAATAAAGAAGAGGCTTTCCGCTACTATAAGAAAGGCGCCGACATGGGCCTTCACACGGCCATCGTATGTCTGGCGGTATGTTACCGGGCGGGCATCGGCTGTGAGCCGGACGAAGAAAAAGCGATCCGTCTCATCGAGCAGGCGGTCGAGATCGGAAACACCCGTGCGTATCATCTGATGGCATCCTATCTTCTAGAGCAGAATCCGTACGATGAGCGCGCCATCAATCTCGAGATGGTGGCGGCAAGGTCGGGATTTGTACGCTCGGCGGTATTCCTCGGCGGGTACTTCCTCCAGAAGGGGGAGACGGAACCTGATGAGGAGAAGGCCGCTTATTACTTCCGCCTGGCGGCAAAAGAAGGAGACATGGCTTCGAAATTCGAGCTGGCGGAGCTCCTTGATACCGAGAAGAATGAGAAAGATGAGAAGATCCAGAAAGAGATCTGGCAGTTCTATAAAGAAAGCGCCGATGCGGGTCATCCGCTGGCGGCCTATAAGATGGCGAAGGCGTATAGGGACGGCAAGCAGCTCGCCAAGCTGAAGAAACTGATCCCGGACAGCATCGGATCCGATCAGGAGATCCTGAATAAGGAAGCAAACCGGTATATTTCGATCGCCGCAACCGGAGGGATCCCGGCGGCATGTCACGAAACGGCGGACAGATGTTTCTGGGGGGATGACGGAGAATTGGTGGATATTCATGCTGCATGCGGCCTATTCCACTACTGCGGGGAAGAGATCCCCAATAAGAGCCTTATGGCCTGGTATGCATTCTGTAAGATCGTGATCGAGCAGGAATTTGCTTACGGAAAGATCGGCGAATATGACCCGGTCATCTATCCGCTCATCGAGAGCAGCCGCGCCAGGGTCGTTAAAGAGAGCGCTGAATGGAAAGAAGCGATGGATCTTCTTACATCCCTGGCAAAGGAGAATGTCCCGGATGCATGGATCTTTCTCCCTCTGGCAAAAGCACTATCCTATGGCGAATTTACGGACTTTTCTTCGCAGGAGGATCAGGAGATGCTGGACTACATCGACAAGCTCCCCGACTCCAGAGGAAAATACTATGTTCAGGGCCTCTTTCATGCGATCATGAAGCCGAAGGAGATCACGCAGTCGATCCGTATTCTCCGCTACGCCAGATCAGAGTACGGCGCGGGGAACATCGATCAGATCCTGGGCAACCTGTATCTGTCACTTTCAAGATGCAAAGGAAAGATCCGTAAAGAAGAGATCAAAGTTCTGAAGAATCCCGGAAATGGATGGATCTCCGCGATGCAGACGGATTCTCTCAAGCAGGTAAGAGAAAGGATCATGGAGCAGAAAAAAGGCTCGCTCTGGAGCGATCCTTCGATATGGACGGAGAAGAAGCCGAAGCATCTGGAACTTCTGGATACGTCTGCCGCGCTGCAGAAAGAAGCTCTAAGGACCGGACAGACCCGCGATACGCGGTCGTATAACCGCTGCTGCGAGCAGATCTACGAAGAAAAACTGATCATAGTCGTGCTTCCTCTGCTCCTTCTGATGAATGCCCTGATCTGTCTTTTGGTTACGGGCTTTCGCGCCGGATGGATCCTGGAAGCCGGAAGAGGACCTGAAAAATTCGGTTTTTGGGACCTGGCGTTGCTGTATGGCCAGTCTTTCGTATGGGGACTTCTCGCCATATTCGTGATATTCATGGCTTTCATAATCTATTATCGGGTCCGGAAGATCAGAAGAATGGTAAAGCAGAAGAAAACCGAGAAAAAAGATAAAGAGGTGGAATAATGGCAGTACATGTGGTTCTTTTTGAACCGGAGATACCGCAGAATACGGGAAATATCCTTCGGACCTGCGTGGCGACAAACACGAAGGTCCATATCATCAAGCCCCTGGGTTTTGAGCTGAATCACGACACCTTGAAGAGGGCGGCGTCCAATCACCTCGATCTTGCAGAGTACGATTTTTATGAGAACTTCGAGGACTTCGAGTCGAAGAATCCGGGGACTTATTTCTATATGACACGTTACGGCAAGAAGCCGCACAGCAGCTTCGACTATGCCTCCGTCGAGGGCGACATCTATCTGATCTTCGGAAAAGAGAGCACCGGTATCCCGTATGAGCGGCTGGCCGCGCATCTGGATCACTGTTTTCGCATCCCGATGGCAGGGACATGCCGGAGCCTGAATCTATCTAACGCCGTTGCCATCGCCCTTTACGAGGTGATGCGCCAGCTGGACTATCCGGACCTTTCCTTCACGGAAGTGCAGAAGGGCGAGGATTTCCTGGAGTCTTTCGATATCCGTCCGCTCGGCAGAAAGGATGCATCCCATGAGTGAGAATCAAGAAGAGAATCTGGAAAAAGCACTAGTTCCGGAGGAAGAAACTGTGGTGGAGGAATCCCTCGAGCAGCCGGTGTGGGTGAGTGTTCTTACCGTGCTGTGGCTTCCGGTCGTGACACTGCTCTTCGAGTTCTGTTTCTCCCGTCTGGTCGGGTATTCTTTCTCGCGCTATACGGTACTTCTTTCCCTTACAGGATCTGCACTGGTCACGGGGCTGATCCTTCTTATCCCGAAAAGAAAAGTGCGTATGATCTCCTTCGGACTGATCACAAATATATTGACGGTCATCTATATAGCACAGTATATCTACTTCCGTATCTTCGGCACGATCTTCGTCTGGGGATCTATTGCCGCCGGTGGCGCCGGTGCGGTCGTGGAGTATTTCACTGTAGTTAAGTCAGCGATCATCGACGGATGGCTGGGGATCCTGATCCTTCTGGTCCCGTCGGTCCTCTACTGGCCGGTCATCCGGAAGTTTATGAAGAAGATCCCGGTTCCGGGATGGAAATATACACTTTCCGTGATCGGTGCTTTTCTCGTGGTGGGAGTGATCGGACAGCACCTGATCGTCCATGACAGAAAAGGCGCAGCGAACCCGAGACTCCTCTATCTTTCAGAGTTCTCGCAGGATGCTTCCCTTCGCACGTTCGGACTTCTTCCGACCATGAGCATCGACTTCAGGATGAATATCCTGAATATCAAGAAAGACGAAAAGGCCGAGATCGATGTGGATGATATCGAGATCGAGACGATGATCACGGAAGCCACGCCGACGCCTGAACCGACGCCATCTCCTGTCCCGACTCCGGAGCCCACTCAGGCGCCGGAAGCAACGGCGACTCCGACTCCTGCGCCGACTGCGACGCCGACACCGTATCCGAAGAATGTGCTGGATATCGACTTTGATCTCGATGCCGGCGATAAGACCTACCGCCACATGAACGAGTTCCTCTCGCAGAGAGAACCGACCTCGATGAACGAATACACGGGGATCTTCAAGGGGAAGAATCTGGTCCTTCTTACGGCGGAAGGTTTTTCCGGCTATGTGATCGACCCGGAGCTGACACCGACACTCTACAAGCTTTCAACCGAAGGATTCGTCTTTAATAATTTCTATACGCCGATCTGGTACGTCAGCACATCGGACGGTGAATTTGTCGAGACGACGGGTCTGATCCCGAAGTCCGGCGTTTGGAGCTATACGAAGGTCGCGAAGAACTACATGCCTTTTGCCTTCGGTAACCAGTTCCAGGCTCTGGGATATAAGACGTATGCCTTCCATAACAACACCTACACGTACTATCACCGCGACCGCTCGTATCCGACTATGGGATATACCTATTACGGGTACGGAAACGGTCTCGATGTGAAGAAGACATGGCCGGAATCGGATGTGGAGATGATCGAAAAATCGATCGACTATTACCTCGACGGATCCGGTCAGCCGTTCCATGTGTACTACATGACGGTCAGCGGACATCTTCCCTATGCGTGGGGCGATAACCAGATGTCTTCGAAGTATAAAAACGAGGTAAAAGATCTCAATTACAGTACACCGGTAAAAGCATATATCGCCTGCCAGATGGAGCTCGACCGTGCGCTGGAACTCCTTCTTCAGAAGCTCGATGAAGCGGGAGAGCTGGAAAACACGGTCATCGCCTTAGGTGCGGATCACTATCCGTATGGGCTTCAGGCCAGTGAATATAACGAACTGTGCGGCAAGAAGATGGTGGATCCCTTTACCCGGTATGAGAACACATTTATTCTCTGGAGCGGTGATATGAAAGAACCCGTCGTGGTGGATAAGCCGTGCTGCAGCATGGATATCGCGCCGACGCTGGCGAATATGTTCGGCCTGCCATATGACTCGAGACTATATATCGGAACCGATATCTTCGCGCCGGAGCCGCACTATGTTATCTTCAGCGACAGAAGCTTCATCAACGATAAGATCATGTATAATGCCGGATCCGGCAAGGTCACGGCGCTCGTGGATGAAGAGATCACGAAGGAATATGTGAAGGAATGCAGTGAGTATGTAAGTGAACTGTTCTACTGTTCCACGCACATTATCGATATGGACTACTACGGGTATCTGTTCCCCGATGGTGTCCCGTGGATGCCGAGAAAAAAGGATGAATGAAAAAGGAGCGCTCAGCGCTCCTTTTTTGCATCGAATAGATCCTGGTCTGCTTTCATGATGAGCTCCGAGGCATCGAGCTGATCCTCGAAGGTGGAGAATCCGAAGCTAAGAGAGATATAGATCGTCTTCTCGTCAATGACCAGCGGGGTCCGGAGGAACCGGCTCTTGATACGTCCGGCGAGGACCTTGGCACCGGTAATGCCGGTGTCCGAGAGAAGAAGTGCGAACTCATCGTTTCCGACACGGAAGACGTCGTCTGCCGATCTGGAACTGGCGCGGAGGATATCCGCAACGTATTTCAGGATGACTTCACGTTTTTGCGCACCATAATCCGTGCAGAGTTTGGTGAAATGATCGATGTCCATCAATATGATCGAGAAGCCCGCACTGTAGCCGCGTCCTCTGACACGGGAGAACAGGCGCATATTGCGCTGGACCATCTCTTCGAAATACTTGCGGTTATAAAGCCCGGTATCCTCATCGATCGTGGAGAGGACCTGGATACGGGAATTCAGCTCGTCGCACTGCTTATTCTTCTGCATGAGCTTCTGCTCGGTATTCTTCTCTTCGGAGATATCCCTCGTGATGCTCCAGGTACCGCGGACTTCTCCTTTATCATCGATCAGAGGATAGATCGAGGTCGAGAGCCAGATCGTCTCGAGCGTGGTCCTCGGACCGGACAGCTCCAAGTGCTTTTCCAGATGAAGGACCGGGGTTTTGCTCTCCATGACGCGGTCTTCGCAGGCAGAGTGCTCTTTTGCATCTTCTTCGGGGATAAATGCGCTAAGGTCTTTTCCGACCAGTTCGTCGGGAGTCTTGTAGCCGAGAAGCCGGGCAAAGGAGGACGAGCAGAGCATATAGCGGTGCTCTTTATCCTTGAAGCACACCGAGTAATCGACCTGGTTCAGGAGGATCCTAAAGAGATTCTCCTTCGAAAAATCTTTAAAGAAATCCTGTGAGGAAGCAGTAGCTTTTGTCATAGAATAGACCTCCCTCCTGATGGAAAAGGATCAGCGGAGAGCAAGTGCGCCGATCACGATCACACCGATGAGAATAAACAGGATGCAGCACGCGATAGTAGTGATCTTCGAAACAGAGTTCTGTTCAAATACGGTCGGAAAATGGTTCTTCATGAAGAGAACGTATTTGTCCCACAGATCGGAGAACCATACAGCAACTTTACGGAAAGTAACTGCCATTCTCTCGCCGAATTTCATGCCTTTCCGATAGACCAGCTGATCGTCGGAATAGGAGAAATGCTCTTTGACCTCTTTCTCCTTGACGATGGTCGCATTGACAGGAGCCATCGGACGTGTAGAGGTGCTCTGATATTCTTCGTCGATAGATACAAACATATTGTTTGACTTGAAAGGATCTTTCTTCTCAGGTGATACGACCACGCTCGGCGTCTTCCAGGCGGGAACTGAACTCGAAGAGACAGTATGCAGTTCTTCCATCAGAGGATTCTCGACGGTAGAGACCGGCTCGGAAATCTCGTTTTCCATCTCCGGAGATGTGGATACATCACGTTCAGAACGGGCGGAATGGCGCATCAGAAAGCTCCTTTCACGAAACTTGGATACCGTAAGTATATCACGAATAGGGAAAATAAACAGCAGAATGATCCTGATTCTGTAAAAGATGAATATAAGGAACAAATTTACTTTGATTTGCTGTATAATATATGCAGCTCTTGAAGTGGGGGAGTCTGAAATGGATCGTGTGTATTTTGACATGGGGGTATTTACCTACTGGTCAGAAGAAGCTCTGGAAAGCAAAAGGCTGGTTTCCAAGGGCACAGTTCTTGTGTCCGATGAAGACGCGCTTTCCGGTGTCAAAGACGGTTCAGAGCAGGTGGACGCAGATCTTGTGGACATGCTGAAGAATCTCTCCGAAGCTGGATATGACCTGAATATCTGTGATACGCTTTCGGTCTCGGAGATCAAGCAGATGCTGACGGATCTCGATATCGGATCGTATTTCCACCAGATCATCAGTGCCGGTACTGCCGGGCCGATCTCGAAAAGCCTGATGAAGATCCGTGAAAGAGATGATTTTTCTCTCTTCGTCGGATGCAATGCTACCGTCATCGATGCCTGTGACAGAAGTCAGATCCCGGTGATCGCGTATGGCAGGGATTTCAGGAAATACGCGATGGATGCTTTCAGCTATGCCAGGTATCCTCTCGAGATCGAGGATCAGATCGCGACAAGCATGATCGTTCATACGGTGGCCAGAGCGGCAATCGAAAAGAATGTCAGGCTCCTTGGTATCGATGGAATCGAGTTTGCCGGCAAAAAGGTCTTTACCTATAAGCTCGGACGGTATTTCGAGATGCTGGGTAAGGAGTACGATGTCGTGGATCTGGAGGATTTCCACCGTTCAGTGGAAGCCAGCTACAAGGGCGAAGACCCCGTCGAGTCTTATTACTTTAACGGGTTCAATAAAGATAAACTGATCGCGGAAGTCTTAAAGCCTTTCAAGCGGGATGGTGTGATCGATAAGGTCGTCTATTGTCTTGACAGTGATAATGATGCATTTGTCAATGAAAGGCATTACCAGCTGTCGGAAGATGGTCTGATGATCCTCATCGGGACGATGATGTACAGAGAACCGCTGATGCGGTATTTCGATATGACCGTCTATATGCGCGTGGACTATCGTGAAGCGGAGCATAGAGCGTCTCTTCTGGATACGCCTCTTTACGGAGATGATCCTGTCGAGGTATATAAGACCAAGCATATACCTGCGCAGAAGATGTATCTCCAGCGACATAATCCGCTGGATGACAGCGACTTCGTGATCGATAACTCGAATTATCACCGTCCGTTTTTTGTGGACTGAGGAGGTAGAAATTTATGCAAAGAGTGCTGGTGATTGGCTGTGGAAAGCTGGCGCGAGCCGTAATACCGATGCTGTCGCAGAATTCTGTTTATTTCCGTGAGGTGTGCCTCAGCGGCCGCAGCAAGGAAAAGTGCGACACCTATAAGAAAAAATACTCCAGCGATAAGCAGAAGATCGTGACGGCATATGTGGATATCCGCAATATGGAGAAGACTCTCCTGATGGCGAAGATCTACCGGCCGGATCTGGTCATCAATCTCGCGCCTTCTTCCCTGAATCTTCAGGTGATGGATCTGTGTCTGCAGATCGGAGCGAATTATATCGATGCATCTCTATATATGCCGAAGGGCTCTACAACATGCGATATCGATGCAGAATATGCTTATGACCAGAAGTTCCGTGAGAAGGAGCTTACAGCGGTCATCGGCTGCGGATTTAACCCCGGAGTTATCGATGCATTTGCCCAGTATGCGTATGTCAAGCAGATGGATGATGTCAGAACGGTAGATATCCTGGATATGAATGCCGGCACCAATGCGCATCCGTATCTGATGAATACTCCTATGATGACCAGCCTCCGCCAGATCTCTTCCGAGGCCCGCATGTGGTCCAACGGTGAGATCGTAAAGATCCCGCCGATGAGCACGCAGGCGAAGTATTCCTTCCCGGAGATCGGCAAGAGAAATCTCTACATGGTCGATCACGAAGTTATCGATGCGCTTTCCGGAGAGATCCCGGATGCAACATCTATCCGTTATTTTTCTGCGTTTAAGCGCCCGTTCCTCTCGATGGTACGTATCCTCCGTGAGGTCGGCATGACTTCCACTACTCCGGTGGATATCGACGGCCAGCAGATCGCACCTTTGGACTTCTTATCCGAAGTCATGCCGCAGCAGGAAGACCTGGTCGCGACAGCCAAGGGAAAGACCGGTGTCGGAATGCTGATCCATGGCAGCAAGGAAGGCGCCGAGAAGCAGTGCCTGGTCTATACGCTCGTAGATCATCAGGAGTGCTTCGCCAAGTACGGTGCTTCTGCAACTGACTTCATGGCAGCGGCAGCACTCGTTTCCGGTGCGATCCTGATGTCACTGGGACCGTGGAAAAAGCCGGGCATACACATGGTTGCGGAATTTGATCCGCTCCCGTTCTTAAAAGAACTGAAGAATCAGGGATTCACTTATAAATTCTTAGATGATGCTCCGGAACTCGATGTGATCTCCGGGTCTTCCGACGAAGAAGAGGAGTGATCCTTTGAGGCTCGGCCGTTGTGAAAACAGACCACGGCCAGAAGGAAGAAGGAAAAACAGCTGATCCATCCGCCCCATGCTGTTCCCGGAGCAGCGTAATGCAGGTGGATGATATAGTGACCAGATGAAATATCCGATGAGACCCAGGCATCCCGGTACGCATGTACGGGATGCTTTTTTCCGTTCACATAGAGAGACCAGCCTCTCTCATAAGGGATATTCGTAAGAAGTGTGGAATCAAAAGCGACCAGCGCATCGGCCGAGATCCCGTCAGCATTTTCTTCCATATTCGTGATCCCGAAGGTGACATTCTCCGTAAACTGATTCCAGTTGATCGTATTCATGTATCCGAATTCTGCCGAGGTACTTTTCAGGTCCTGCGGATGGGAAGAATGAAGACGTATCGTCAGATTCTGTCCGACGTTATAGGTGCCGAGATTAATAAGGACTTTCTCATTACTGTTTGAGATGGTGGCGACGATGCGGTCGTTGACATAAAGATCCACCGGATGATGAAGGGACGGAAGTTTTACCGCGCAGAACAGCGGATCGGAAAACATCGTGGTCATGGTAAAACTTACATTTCTCGTATCCGAATAGACGGGACCTTCCGAGTAGGTATCCTGAAAAGGAATGATCGGAAGAGACGGCCAGAGAGAGTAGAACCAGTCATTCAGAAAATCGAAAATGGAATCATAATCGGAGGAATCGGAGGTTCCGGAAGCGTCAGAGGAAGCACTGCCGGAAGGGACCTGCTCTTTATTCTGCGCGGAGATAACCAGAATCGAGTGTTTCTCGTTTAGTAAGACTCTGGTCGCATCCGTCATGTATGTTACGTCGGTGTGGTATCTGTCTGTATCGTTTCCCAGCTTCTGCAGAAAAGACGCGGAAGGTTCGCCCTTTACGGCATAGGGCATCTGAAGGAACTGCGGCAGCAGGATGAATGCGCAAAGGCCGAGGGAGAGTGCACAGCAAAGGGCTTCTTTTCTCTTTTTCCGGAACAGGCCGGTCAGGAGAAGTACCGGGAAGAATAGAAGGTCCCAGGTGGCGCTGCTTAAGAAAAGAATGCAAAGCAGAAAGATATCCGACAGAGCAAAGGCCTTCTTCTCTTTTCCATTCTCCCGGAAAAGCCTTAAAAGGACGCCCGGGAAGAGAAAGAAAGCATCTGATACAGGGAAGCGGAGAAGGTAGCATAGGCCCAGCAAAGCAGCTGTGTAAAGAAAACTCAGGATCGCGGTGAAACGGAAGGACCGCCTCGGGGAAAAAGAAGACAGCATGTAGAAGAATACCGCGCCGGCAAGTCCCAGGCGGAGTGCGGATAGAAGCGCCATCGCCTGCGGATGGATGGAGACGGGAAGAAGAGAGAAGGGGAGCGTCAGAAGGCCGCCGTATCCGGAAAGAAGGAGCCTCGGGATACTCATGCCCATCCCTACATCAAAGGTATAGCTGCTGAAGTCCGCGCGGGAAAAGCGGCTCCGGAATACTCCGAGAGAGGTGATCTCCGAAGCTCCGAAACCGGAAGAACCGGAAAAATAGATGCCCGTCAATATAAAAAACAGGATCCAGAACGTAAAACCAAATACCCCAAAGAGGATCGGGCGGCTGATGGAGCCTCCGATCTTATCAGAAGAGACTTTTTTTGATATTTTACGGCCGGACATGAAAGTTCCTTTCTTCCCCCAAGACTTGATCTTAGACACCCATCATAACACACCCGAAGTTGAAATAGTCTTGAAAATCTGTTATATTCGTCTTTAATTACAACTATTATGAAATCACGCGCACAGTCTCGCGCCGCAGTAATACTGCGGGATATAAGGAAGGAAAGGAACGCACGTGCCCGACGACAGTATAGGCCAAATAGTTTTGGACCTGGTCATAGTTTTGATCTTTATTCTGATCAATGCCTTTTTCTCGGCTGCTGAAATGGCAGTCATCTCTCTTAATGACGCAAAAGTAAAAAAACAGGCGGAAGATGGCAATAAAAAAGCCAGAAGAGTCCTGAAGTTTATCGAGAATCCATCTACGTTTCTCGCGACGATCCAGGTCGGCGTAACGCTGGCAGGATTCCTCGCCAGTGCTTTTGCCGCGAACAGATTCACCGGAAGAATGACCGCATGGCTCGATCCGGACGGGAAGTATTCCTGGCTGGCGACGGTCTGCACGATCATCGTCACCGTGATCCTCTCGTATTTCTCTCTCGTTCTCGGCGAACTCGTGCCGAAGCGTATCGCACAGAATAATGCGGAAAAGCTCGCTTTCCGTTCTTCCAGTATCGTACGGACTTTCGGAACGATCATGAAGCCGTTTGTAAAGTTCCTGACGATCAGTACGAATGCGGTCCTCCGTCTCCTTCACATCGATCCGGAAGTCAAGGAGACCAATGTTACGGAAGAAGAGATCCGCATGATGGTCGATGTCGGCTCTGAAGAGGGTTCCATCGAGGATTCCGAGAAGCAGATGATCCAGAATATCTTCGAGTTCAACGATAAGGACGTCGTGGAGATCATGACCCACAGAAAGAAGATCGTGGCACTGCCGATCGATGCTTCCTACGACGAGGTTATGGATATCGCCAGAAATGAGAAATATACGCGAATCCCGATCTATAAGGAGACAATCGACGAGATCGTTGGTATACTACATATTAAGGACCTGCTGGGACTTACCAGAGAAGATGTCGAGCATGGCGAATTCTCCCTGGAGAAGATCATGCGACCTCCGCTCTTCGTTCACGAGACAAAGAAGATCTCTTCGCTGTTCCATGAGATGAAGAAAGGTAAGATGCAGCTTGCCGTTATCGTCGATGAGTACGGCGGAACGATGGGTATCGCGACGATCGAGGATATGCTCGAGGAGATCGTAGGTAACATCACGGATGAATTTGACGAAGAGGAGCAGGAGCTTCTGAAGATGAACGACGGCGGATTCCTGGTACGAGGAGACATGACGCTCAGCGACCTCGAAGAAGCGATAGGCGTGGATCTGGTCAGCGAGGATTACGATACGATCGCAGGCCTGACCTTAAGCCTTCTAGACAGAGTACCAGACCACGGGGAAACACCGGAGGTCCAGTATAAAAACTTAAAGATAAAGGTCATACAGGTGGAGGAAAACTGGATCTCCAGACTCCTCCTGCACGTGGTTCCGGTCGAAGAGAACGAGAACGGCGACGAAGAAGAAAAGGAGTAGGTTATGGCAGAAGAACAAGAGAAGCTTTCCCGTAAAGAAAGAGCGGAGCTTAAGGAACAGGCAAAACAGGAAAAACACGACGCAAAGAAGACCGGCGCGAAGAACGTATGCCGCTTCGGTATCATCCAGGCACTGATCTCTTTTCTGGTCCTGATCGTATTCGTTATCTCGTGGCTGTGCCTGGATGGCAAGGATCCGCAGCCGTGGTTCTATAAGACCATCGTCAAATGGGTCATGGGTCTGTGGCTGATCGCTGAGATCTTCATCTCGCTGTTCATGTGGTTCTACAGCAGCCGCCTCGTAAAGAAGTGGGACGATAAGGGCGAGAAGCTCAAGGGTGCAAAGATGTCCCTCACACTGAACCGTGCATATGTTATCGGCGGTGCGATCCCGACAGCGATCACACTGGTTGTTCTCGGAATCATCAGCCTGTTTAAATAATCTGTTTTAAGTAAAAAATGAAGACCGTCGGAAGAAATTCCGGCGGTCTTTTCTTATCCCATTTTCAATTGTATCTTCACGTGGACTTGAACTGTCGGAGATCCGGAAGATCAAGCCAGTGCGAAGTAGAGGACAACGACCGCGCCCAGGATGATGCGGTAGATACCGAAGATCTTGTAGTCGTGCTTCTTTACGTAGTTCAGGAGCGCTCTGAGTACGACCAGCGATACGAGGAAAGCGATCGCACATCCGACAAAAAGCGTGAGGATCTCTGTGGAGGAGAAATTAAAACCGAACTTGAGGAGCTTGATGAAGCTAAGTCCGAACATGACCGGTACGGCCATGAAGAAAGTGAACTCGGCAGCGCTCGTACGGTTGATGCCGATCGAGAGGGATCCGATGATGGTCGATCCGGAACGGGATGTGCCCGGAATGATGGACAGGCACTGGAACAGTCCGATGATAAAAGCATCTTTAAAGGAGATATCGTCGACGGATTCAACACGGGGGAGCTTGTTCTTTCTGGACTGCTCGACGATGATGAGGATCACGCCGTAAGCAGCCAGCGCTGCGCCGATGATGTATGGAGTCTGCAGGTGTGCCTCCACGTAGTCATCGAAAAGAAGGGTGATGGCCACGCCCGGGATGCAGGCGATGACGACCTTGAACCACATCATGAAGATCTCTTTTTTCACATAGCATTTCTTTCCCGACATACCCGGCTGCTCTCCGTAGCCAAATGGCCACAGGCGCTTCCAGAAGGTTACGACGACCGCCATAATGGCGCCGAGCTGGATGACGACGAAGAATACATTCTTAAACTCTTCACTCTGAGAGAGGGGAAGGATCTCGTCGAGAAGCAGCATGTGTGC
Organism: Clostridiales bacterium; assembly: GCA_017961235.1. Classification (GTDB taxonomy): domain Bacteria; phylum Bacillota; class Clostridia; order Saccharofermentanales; family Saccharofermentanaceae; genus Scatonaster. The sequence goes on from JAGCXQ010000016.1 coordinate 48,051, forward strand.
TGTTGAGCTGATTGGGAGCCATTCGGAGATGCCTTCCACGATGCCGATGATAGCTAGCTTGATCCATTCAAATACTGTCATTTTCTTCCCACCTTTGGTAATATGGTTTCCAGTATAGCACATCATGCAAATAGAGGATAAGGAGAGGCCTTTCGCGCCGTTATTGACAGGGGAAATGGAAAAAGAGAGTAGGAGGATCCATCCGAGGATCAAGTATGCAGTGATATTTCTGGCATTGTTTATGGTGGAGGTCCTGATTGCTCTCTTTGCCAAAGGAGCTGTCCGCGGCTACGTGGGAGATGTCATCGTCATCCCGGCGGTCTATTTCTTCCTGCGGGCAGTGCTTTTCCCGAAGGATGGGATATTCTCCGTATATGTCCTCCCGTTCCTATGCTATTTCACCGGCTGGATCGCAGAGATCCTCCAGGCTTTTTCTTTTTCAAAAGCACTTGGCATCGACGCTACATCTCCGCTCGGCATCGCGCTTGGCGGGGTATATGACCCGAAGGACGGCCTCTGCTACTTTATCGGGCTACTTCTGATCGGGCTGTTCCTCGCACTGGAGACCCACTGGAAAGACGACCGCCGCTGGTTCTATCCGGTCGCCGTCTTCCTTCACTGGACATGGGGCTATATCCAGACATTTGCCGGATTTGTCGTGTTCCTGTGGTACATAAAGTGCCGCCACTTCTACTATAAAGGCGTGGTCCGGACGGTCTGGCCGCACGGCTCGGCGGTATCACTCGGTATGTTTATCTTTACGCCCTGTGAGCCGGAGAAGGACGACGACAGCGACTGGGCGAAGAGAAGAAGGATCTATAACGAAGAAGTCGCGATCCATGAATACGGCCACACGTTCCAGTCACTTCTTCTGGGGCCGCTTTATCTTCTTGTGATCGGACTTCCGTCTATCATCTGGGCCAGCAGCAAGCGTCTCGAGAAAATGCGACAGAAGAAGAATATCCCATATTCGAAGCTCTACTGCGAGAAATGGGCGTCCCACTGGGGCGAGAAAGTCACGAAAGAAAAGGCGGACTGGAGTTAATACTCAAGGATCTTTGCAGGTAATCTGTCTCTACTCGGAAAAAGTCGTAAAACACGCACAATTTTGTGCATTTTACGGATATAAATCCACGGTGCTTTTGCTGTATTATAACCACATAAAATTCCACACATATTTCGGGGAGGCGCCACCATGCAGAATGAAATGATCCTTATCCTGGATTTCGGAGGCCAGTACAACCAGCTCATCGCAAGAAGAGTTCGTGACTTAAGCGTTTACTGCGAAGTTCATCCGTACAACATGCCGATCGAAAAGATCAAAGAGATGAATCCGAAGGGTATCATCTTCACCGGTGGTCCGAGCAACGTCACAGATGACGATGCACCGAGATGCAGTAAAGAGATCTTCGAGCTCGGTATTCCGGTACTTGGAATCTGCTACGGCGCCCAGCTCATGAACTATCTCCTCGGCGGTAAAGTCGCAACGGCTCCGGTCCGTGAATACGGTCACACCGAAGTCGATGTCAATAATGAGACAGCACTTTTCAAACATGTTTCCAGCAAGACAGTCTGCTGGATGAGCCATACCGTTTATATCGCGGAAGCCGCTCCGGGATTCACTGTTACGGCAACCACGAAGGCCTGCCCGGTCGCTGCCGCACAGAATGTGGAGAAGGGCCTGTACTGCGTACAGTTCCATCCGGAAGTTTCCCATACTGTGGAAGGCAACAAGATGCTCGAGAACTTCTTAAAGCGCGTCTGCAAATGCGCTTGTGACTGGAAGATGGATTCTTTTGTCGAGACCTCGATCAAAGAGATCCGCGAAAAAGTCGGAAACGGTAAAGTCCTCTGCGCTCTTTCCGGCGGTGTAGACTCTTCTGTTGCTGCTGTTCTTCTTTCCAAGGCAGTCGGTAAGCAACTGACCTGCGTATTCGTAGATCACGGTCTTCTCAGAAAGAACGAAGGCGACGAGGTGGAAGCGGTATTCGGTCCGGAGGGACCTTATGACCTCAACTTCATCCGCGTCAATGCCCAGGAGCGTTTCTACAGTAAGCTCGCCGGTGTGGAAGAACCGGAGAAGAAGAGAAAGATCATCGGTGAGGAATTCATCCGTGTATTCGAAGAAGAAGCAAAGAAGATCGGTGCGGTCGATTTCCTCGTCCAGGGCACCATCTATCCGGACGTTATTGAATCCGGCCTCGGTAAAAGCGCCGTCATCAAGTCTCACCACAATGTCGGCGGTCTTCCGGACTGCGTCGATTTCAAAGAGATCATCGAGCCGCTGCGCCTGCTCTTTAAGGATGAAGTAAGAAGAGCAGGACTTGAACTGGGTATTCCGGAGAACCTCGTTTTCCGTCAGCCGTTCCCGGGTCCGGGCCTTGCGATCCGTATCATCGGCGAAGTTACGGCCGAGAAGGTCCGCCTCGTACAGGATGCGGATGCGATCTTCCGTCAGGAGATGGCAAAAGCCGGCCTCGACAGAAATGCGAACCAGTATTTCGCAGCTCTCACCAACATGCGCTCCGTCGGCTGCATGGGTGATGAAAGAACTTACGATTACGCATGCGTTATCCGCGCGGTCACCACGACCGACTTCATGACAGCCGAGTTTGCCGAGCTCCCGTGGAGCCTCATCGGCCGCGTAAGCTCCCGTATCGTCAACGAAGTCAAGGGCATCAACCGAGTCCTCTATGACTGCACCGGGAAACCGCCGGCCACGATCGAACTCGAATAATGGAAAATCCTTTGAAAGACCCTATTTGTAGGGCTTTCGTTTTTGTATGTTCCCAAAATGTTCCCAAGACTCATTATTTGGGTTAGTGAAGGCTGTTCGCAATCTCATCCTTGATGTTATTGTTGTACGTCTTCAGATCATCCTCGAACCGATGCTCAAAAGCATCGATCGAGAACTCGCTCTGGTCATTCATGTTCGTGAAGTGACGAAGGAAATCGTTGATCTGACTTACGATTACGCTGAACGAACTTACCTCTATATAGTAGGTAATAGATAATGATCCATCCGGCATCTGCACATCCGTATATACCTTTGCACCCAGCTTCCCAAAATGTCCGAATTCAGCCAGGAACTGTGCGAACAGTTTCTTGGCATCCTCTGTCGGTGGATTAAGCAGTTCGTTGACCCTGAAAGTAAATCCGTTGGCCAAACAACCTACAGAAATATGCTTGGAACGTGCAGATAACGAGAATCCGGATTCTACCACCCTGCGTAGAAGTCTTACGATTTCCGAAGTGGTCTCCGCATAAGATCCTTTGTAAGAAGATACAGACTTCTTGTAGAAACTTCCGATCTCTTCTTCCTTACTTCTATAGTAATCACGAATGTCAGATACGAAATGTGACTTCCACACTTCGTACTCATGCTTCTTCAACTCTTTTTCCGCCTTTTCCAGTCCACTATCTGAGGCTAGGGAATCTTTCTTATCCTTCCACGCAGCCAGAAAACTCGTGAGAGGTTCCAGCTCCTTGTCAGAGTCATCGAAAACGATGGAGGTCTTCCCGTTTCCTTTTTCAATCCTGATGCCGTAGTTCTCCTCCAATTCAAAAAGAACGTACATTATGTCGGCAAATGAAGAGATATCAATATCAGAGATAGCTTCTATATCTATATTCAAAGCCTCGGCTAGTTTGGAACGGATATCTGCCTTGGGTGCCATGGCACCGCTTTCATACTTTCTTATACGGGAATCTGCGGTTGCAGCCGAGAAACCTACCTTCATGCCCAGTTCCTTCTGGGAAAGGTCGTTCAAAAGCCTGTACTTCTTGATTTTGTTACCCAATTTCATATCCTTGAACACCTCGTTTGTATGCAAACTGTGCCTTCATTATAGCACGTCAGACACAAAATGGAAGACCCAAAAGATAAAACAGATACAAAATTATATCTAAAAGTGTTGACAGGCGATATTAATGGATGTAATATATCGTCAACAGACACAAAAATATGTCTACCACAAAATCTAACAGGAAGGAGGTAAAGCCTATGAACAAGGAAAAAGAACCGCTCTTTATTGGAGTAGACAAAGTAATGTTTGATCTCGGCGTATCGCGGGCCAAGGCGTACGACGTGATCAAGGAACTCAACGCTCAGTTGAAGAAAGAGCATCCCCGGGCCATAGTCGTGGCGGGGAAGGTAAACCGCATCTGGTATGAAGAAGCTTGTCTGAAAGGAGGTGATTAACATGGCAGTGTATAAAGATAACGGTAAAGGATACGACGGTAAAAAATGGAAAGTCTCTTGCTACTTCACCGATTGGACCGGTGAACGCAAGAGACACATTAAGAGAGGTTTCGACACAAAGAAGGAAGCTCTCGAGTACGAGCATGTCTTTATGGCGAAGACATCCAAAGATATCAATATGAGTTTTGACTCCTTTATAGATATCTATATGGACGATGTGAGACCGCAGCTTAA
>JAGCXQ010000017.1 GCA_017961235.1 Clostridiales bacterium
GACGAAGGCGCAGATGCATTCTTCGGCGAGCCGGCATTCAATATTATGGACTTCTTTACGCCCGCATCCGATGGACGCGGCATGATCAACGTCCTGAACGCGACAGAGCTCTTTAATAAGCCTCTTCTCTACTCGACATTCCTGCTGTGGCTTATGAGTGAGCTCAATGAGAATTTGCCGGACATCATCTATTTCGAAAAGCCGAAAATGGTATTCTTCTTTGACGAGGCACAATTGCTTTTCAGCGGATTGTCGTCAGAGTTAAATAGAAGAATTGAGATGATGCTTCGTAAGCTCAAAGATAAAGGGATAGGTGTTTACTTTCTTGTTGATACTCCGTGCACTTTCCCGGACAATATACAATCGCATCTTCAGAATCGTATTATTCATGCGATTCATGCATATACTCCTGCGGAAATAAAGAAAGCAACTACTGCCGTTCAGTATTTGCGTCCAAACCCTGCATTAACTTCGAAAGATATTCTTTCACAGCTTACAGATGATGAAGCTATAGTTTCATTTCTCGACAGGAATGGAGTCCCTTCTATGGCTGAACGTGTGTTTATCCTCCCGCCGCAGAGCTTCATCGGCCCCGCTGGTTCTGAGAAGATCCAGGAACTGACCAATGCGAACCCACTTTACGAGAAGTATAGAGATGATTTCGATCCAGAGTCTGCGTATGAGATTCTTTTAGCAAAGTACGCGAGTAATGGTTTTAACTCTACATACAATGCACAAGAACGACGTGCTGAAGAAAGAGAGCGTAAAGAGGAGCTAAGATTGCAAAAAGAGCAAGAGCGATTAGAAGAACAGGATCGTCGCATAATAGAAATGGAAAACAAGCTTTTTTACCGAGAACTAAGAGACAGCTCCCGCCAGGAAGACCGTGAGCGGCTCATCGAAGAGAAAGAGCGTGCTGCCGAGATCCGAGAGCAGCGTGAACGCGAACGTCAGAACGACCGTGAGCGCCGTGAAGCAGAACGTCAGGCCCGTGCCGAAGAGAGAGCGAGACGTGAAGCGGAGCGTCAACGACTGCAACTAGAGAGGTCACTAGAGAGGTATCAAGACTTCAATGGGGATCCGGCCCAAAGATTTAAAAGTAGGGAAATCGGAGATTCATTAGTTAGAGGATCCTTCGATAACAAAAAGAATACATAAACAGAAAGTGCTATTAGCCTATCTAGGGAAAAAAACTTGCTATCGTAAGTATAGTAATTGCAACAATTTCGCTGATATTGAAGATGTTTGCCTTCCTGGATGACAGGTATAAGCGCAAATAGAAAATCACCCATTTCGGAATAGTGAGCCAAATGGGTGACTAATGTTATCATTTATTCTGGCAACCGCCCAACAGGACTGTGCTTACCTTCATTATATACGGTTTTCAGGATATTTCAAGAAAAAAGGGAGATCACACCGCCAGCTCGATCAGTTTTCTTATGTGGATCCCGACGCTGTCGAGGATGGGGAGGGGACTGTTCTTTTCGTTGAGGAGAAGGGGGAGCTCGGTGCAGCCGAGGATCACTGCCTGGATGCCCTGCTCATCCTTCATTTTGGAGATGAGATCCTGGAATTCTTTTAATGTTTCGTCTTTTACGATACCCAGCTCGAGTTCCTCGAAGATTCGCTTGGCGACAAGGTCTCTGTCTTCTTTATTTGGGATGCAGACTTCGATGCCGGCATCGATGAGATCTTTCTTCATGTAGTCCTGCTCCATGGTAAAGATCGTGCCGAGAAGACCGACCTTCGTATAGCTCTTGCTTCCGGCTTCATCGGCCACGGCTTTCGGTATGCTTACAAGAGAGACACCGGTCTTCTTTTCGATCTCATTTATCACCAGATGCATCGTACCGGCAGTGAGCGAAATGACCTCGCAGCCGATGCTCCTTAAGCAGGAAACTTTCTCGGAAAGATAGTCCGCGAGTTTATCATTTTCACCATTAGAAACATAGCTCCAGGCCTTTCGGAAATCCACGCTCTCGATAGAAAGGTCCGGCATCGCCTTTCCTTCTGTGAGCTGATCGATACGGGTGTTGAGTTCTTTATAGTACATCAGGGTCGATTCGGGGCCGGTGCCGCCGACTAAGCCGATTTTCTTCATAGAAGATCCTTTCCGGGAGTAAAGAGTTCCTTTGAATTTTCGATTATTTTACTATGATTTCGTGAAAATGTCTTCAAAAAAGAGCTGACCCAAAACAATGTTTTGAGCCAGCTCTCTTCATGCTAAATCAATAGTGTGATGTTATGTAGTTGCAGGTGGAAGTTCATCACTCTCTGTAATAACATCCGCATTTTCAAAATATATCAATTCCATTTCCAGTTCGTTATACTTCTCGGTTTTCATTATGCGAACCTCCATCAAGCATAGTATTCATTGATCGCCTTATAATACAAGTATAGCGACCCGGCTACATAAGTCAATTCATATCCACGATCTCCTTTGACGATAGAGGAGATATAGTTCAGTGCGCTGTAACTGACATGTCCCTGTTTGCTGCCACAGGAGACTGTAATTTCAAAGAGGTTATCAAGCTCTGCAGCCGAGATCCCTCGGATACGTACTACCTGATACTCGTCGACTCTCTCCGTTGTGATCTTGTTGCTCTTGTTGCAGGAGAAGGTCAGTTTCTCGCTGCTGATGAAGTAAAGCGACAAAGTCGTTTCTGACTTGAGAGACAGAGTCGCGCCCTCAAATGTCACACCCGGGAGCTGATCCAGATCGATCTCATAAGCGGGAGCATCTTTATCTACAGTCTCTCCATCAACCGAATAGAACAGCGGGCCGTCGATATAGTTATAATCGATGGTTCCAACTTTAAAATAGTGCTGAGCGCAGGTGCAATACTGGAGCAGTGATTTTACCAAAGGAGCGGCCTTCGCATAGGCGGGATCATCGTTTACATGGGAAAGAATGTATTCTCCATATGCTTTTACGGTGTAAGAATACCTCTCGCCTGATCTTCCGCCATCGATCAGCTGCGCACGGATCGGTGAGGCGAAGTCTTTGGCGGATACCTGACACTTAAAGATATAATATGTGCTTTCTCCTTCTTTTACTTCCTTCGCAACGGTCCTGTTTTCTCCGTCTTTTGCCTGAACATAGATCTTACGGATAGAAGTCTGATTTCCGTTTGGAACAGTAAACTCCATATAGGCATCTTCAGACAGATCGGCATTTGAAAGATCCATATAGAAGTTTACGCCGATGTCGCCTTCAAGACTCAGTGAATAGCCGAAGAGATGCTCGCCGAGCCCCATATTGATCGTCTCGGAAAGATCTCCGACAAAAGTAACGTTTACAGAAGCGCCATCGCTAACATATCCATAACCGAATTTCGAACGGAAGGCGTCAAGCTGTGTTTCCGGGACATGGCATTTTGTTTGTCCTTGCGGGATGTTTCCGCTGTTGAGCCAAGGGATAAAATCGTTATTTGCACCGGTCCAGGTAAGTGTGAGCGGATTAGCAAAGCAGTAGATATTCGTCATACTGCTGCATTCGTTAAATGCTGCACGTTCGATCCTGATAATACTTGCAGGGATCGTTAGTGTCTCCAGATTTTCACAGTAGCAGAACGCTTCCTTTCCAATTATTTGTACTCCTTCCTCGATCGTCAGATCTTCAAGTAAAGTACAGTAATAAAATGCATTCGAACTGATAGTGTTTACACTGCCGGGAATAAATACAGATGTAAGATTGGTGCACAGTTTGAATGCACGCGCGCCAATTGTTCGAAGGGTATTCGGGAGAGTGACCTCTGTTAGCGATGAGCAATATGCAAATGCATCATCTTCAATACTTGTCAGGTTTTCTCCGAATACTAAGTTTGAAAGTCTTTCACAGCTGTAGAATGCTCCTATACCAATCTCTTTCAAGGCACTTGGAAGCTTCACTTCCGAAAGCGATTCGCAACTGTGGAAAGCATCGGATTTAATGCTTGTCACAGTATCCGGGATAGAAATGCTGGAAAGTTTTGAGCAAAAGCTGAATGTACTTGCCTCGATTGTGCTTACATTCTTCGGGATCTTCACGGATCCGAGGCTTATACAGGAATCAAAAGCAGAAGGTCCTATATACTCTACATTTTCCGGTATATCTATACTCGTGAGGTTTCGGCAACTCCTAAATGTAGATCTTTCGATTCTGGTTAATCCGGATGGGAGCGTGATCTCCTTCAGTGAAACGCAATAATAAAAGGCTTCTTCTCCTATACTTGTTACGGTTTGCGGGATCGTTATCTTGGAGAGATTGTCACAACCGGAAAACATACTGTCTCCAATACTTGTTATTCCGGAAGGAATCGTTATTTCCGTAATGGAATCACATCCTGTAAATGCACTATTACCAAGCACTGTCAGGTGCTCCGGAAGAGTGACGTCGGAAAGCATATAGCAGGAACTAAATGCACCATTTCCAATCGATGTGACAGTTTCCGGGATCGCAAAGCTTTCTAGCTTATAGCAGGCACCAAAAACATAATGTCCGATCGTAGTAAGACCTGAACTTGAAGAAAGTGTAACATGCTTCAAGCTGTCATCGAGCTGGAACGCATAGTCACCTAATACTTTTACGTCTTTTCCAAGCGTTGCGCTCTCGAGAGCTTTGAGCTGACTAAATGAATTTTCGCCGATATAGGTGATCCCATCACCTACGATCACGGTCTTAACATCTGTTTTGAAAAGGTTCCAAGGAATGATAGGCTTGCTAGCTCCGCTATAGGTGACATAGTCGTACATCTCGCCAGAACCGCTGATCGTCAACGTATCGGTATTAAGATCATAGTCCCATGTGATCGAGTCACCACATGGTCCGGATGTGACAGGTGTATATCTGGCCACGCTTATGGTAATAAGAGTTCCGCTGGAATACCCGCTTTCGATCTTTAATGTGTATGTAGTTCCGGCATTCAGTTTACGAATCAGTGAGGCATCGTTTGTGGCTGTCAAATATATATCGCCTTCGTGTTCGTATATGCCCTTCGAAATCCGGTAGTTATCCGGCTCGTCGAAAGTGAACTCATAATACCCTGTTACACTTGGAGTGAACGAGCAGAGCTGATACTCTCCATGTTGACCAAGATCGAGCTCAACTTCGTTTTCCTCGGTCAGAATTTCTCCTAAAGGCACGTCAGCAAGGAGCACCTTCGAATTTCCAAACACACCGGAGAATCCGATCGTGATACAGATCAAAAGAGAAAACAAAACAACTTTGAGAATGTGCAAAGAAAAACGCTTAATACTTTTACTTCCCATATATACACCTCCAATCATACCCATTTGTAATTATAGCATGATAATTTGATAAATCTACTTAAGATGATTTGTCCATTCAAGGGATCCATGCTATTCTGAATGCACAGTGATACATCGATAGGAGGGACTTTTATGAGCAGAGTAAACTATGGGGCAAAGCCGATCATGCTGCCACAGCCGGTATTGATCATTGCGACGTACGATGAGAACGGTGTGCCGGATGCGATGAATGCGGCATGGGGTATTACTACGGATTTCCAGGAGATCACGATCAGTCTGGGTGAACATAAGACAACAGATAATCTCGCGGTCAGAAAAGCATTCACGGTAAGCATGGCGACCGAAGATCAGGTCATCGCCTGTGATTATGTAGGCATCGAATCTGCGCGGAAAGTTCCGGATAAATTCGAAAAAGCAGGCTTCCACGCTACAAAGAGTGAGTATGTCGATGCACCGCTGATCGATGAGCTTCCCATGGCTCTGGAGTGCCGCGTGAAAAGCTTCGAGGACGGGATCCTGATCGGAGAGATCGTGAATGTATCTGCGGACGAGAGCGTCGTGACAGACGGAAAGATCGACCTTAAGAAGCTCCGCCCGATCGCTTTTGACCCGTGCAACAATGCATATGTAGCGCTGGGAGAAAAAGTGGGAAGTGCTTTTGCCGATGGAGCGAAACTCAAGTAAGAATTAAAACGAACACATACGATCGTTTTTTGGAATGTGCCCCGGTTTTTATCAGATCGGGGTATATTTTTGGCATTTTTCGGGAAAATTAAAAATACATTTCTACAAAAAATGTAGGTGCAATATTTGCAAAAAAGTTTATTTGTGAGAAAAAGAAGAAATCCTCTTCGTGTTATTTAATAATACGTCTTCAACTACTTAATCGGTTAAGTTGCTGATATTTACGCATAAAGAGGGTATCTGACATGAAAAGAATTCTAGCAGCGGTCATCACAGCGGCAGTCATCATTGGCAGCTTCCCGATGGGAATCATCACCCGGGCAGCAGCACCGGAAGAGAATCTTATCTCGATGAAGTTCGACCTGGGCGGTAAGGGAACGGCTTCCGGCTACATCGGTGTTTCTGCATCGGACAAGTATAACGAGGAGAAAGGATACGGTATCGGAGATCCCAAGCTCGCCGGGGATGTGGATGCAGGCGGCTCCGGTGCGCTGAGCGATGCGATCCAGTTCGAAGGCGCGAATGCCAGTCTCTGTGTCGATCTCCCGAAAGGCGTATATAAGATCACGGTCACGACGGGAAATAACCGGTCCGTCAACATCAATGCCGAAGGATATAACCAGCTCTTCTTCCTTACCGGAAATAACGCAACGGATTCTTTTACGATCCCGGTTACGGATGGTCAGCTGAATATCCATGCCAGCCGCGGTGTGGGAGATGCAAGATCTCTTAGCACCGTTGAGATCGAGCAGGTATCTTCCGGAACAACGACGAAGCCGACCATCTGGCTCGGTGGAGATTCCACCGTGGCAAAGACCTATAATGCAGCGGAAGGAACCAGACGCGGCTGGGGTGAATACCTTTCGAAGTATGTGGATATGGATACCTACGATATCCGCAATCTGTCCGCCAGCGGCCTGGATGCAGCCGGCCTGAAAGCTTCGCTGTTTCCGACAGCGGAGCATTATGGAAAAGAAGGCGATATCCTTCTTCTGTCCGTCGGAATCAATGACTATGCCGCGGAATACGATCGGCATAGAGATGATCCGTCAAAGATCGATCCGAGTGAATATATTTCGAACATAACGGATATGGTCCGCCGTGCCAAGGCGAAGGGCATGAAGGTCTATCTGGTCAAGCAGCACGGCACCGGAGGTGACACGGGAAGATATCCGCTTCCGACACATGCATGGTTCGGAAAGCAGCTCGATCAGATCGCATCATCCGAGAAGGTCGAAACGATCGATCTCTTCCGTCCGTGGCTCGAGATGCTTCTGGTAAATACCTTCTATGAAAAGATAGATTACTATGCTCCCGGATCCAGTGTGGAAGTGAAAGCGCTTGGTGCGGAAAAGCTCGCGGAGATGGTGTATAAGCAGCTTTTTAATATCGAAGAGCCGGGTCCGGGACACTTCGATCCGTATACCGGTTTTGAAGAAAATGCCACCGCTATCTATGAGACGGAAGAATCCGGAAAACCGGTCAAAAACCCGCATAAAGGCTTCGTTATCACGGCCTATACACCGGACATGATCAACGGGCAATACCAATACGGATACGGTGGCTCGGCCAATAATCCCGCATGGAATGTGAGCACCATCGTAAGCGGTTCTCCGCACTGGGAGGATCTCAACCCGGCGGAAGATACATATGACTGGTCCGAGATCGACGACATGCTCGATGCATGCGAAAAGGCGGGACTGACCTACGGTATCCGCATCATGCCGTATTCTTCCTATCTGGGTGAAGACTTCGTACCGGACTGGGTATATGCCAAGGGCGCGAAAAAGACTACTGTGGAGAGAACGGATAAGCCGGGTGAGATGATCACTTTCCCGACCTGGGACGATCCGACCTACCTCGAAGCTTGTAAGAAATTTGCTACTGCACTTGCCAAAAAATACGATGGCGATCCGAGAGTCGAGTTTATCGATGTACGTCCGTTCGGCGACTACGGCGAATGGCACACGGCATTTACCTCAGGAAACTACATGCCTTCGATCGAGATCCAGAAGGATATGCTAGACCACTATAGATCTGCTTTCAAAAAGACACTCCTCGCACTTCCTTCGGACGGATGGGGAGAGATCTATCAGTATGCACTCTCGATCGGTATTACGAAGAGAGACGACGGCTTAGTCGCAACTCCGAATATCGAGTGGAGCACGGTGCCGACATATAAGGCGAACATGCCGGTCCTCGGCGAGAATCTCTGGCCGATCGACATGATGCAGAACTACGAAAGAGAGACTGACTTCTCTTATATCAACTGGTCTCCCGAGCGTTTCCGCGAGACGATCGAGATCTCCCATCTTTCGATCTTCGCACTCGATCAGGACAGCGAATGCGGCCATAAGATCTACGAAAAACAGCAGCAGGTCTTCGACGAGATGTGCAACCGTCTGGGATATAACTTCACGGTGACATCGGCTACAAGATCCGGAAATCAGCTGAAAGTGACGATCAAGAATACAGGTCTTGCATCCAACTTCTTTAACATCGACCTCGCAGCAGAGATCACCGATGATAAGGGAAACAAGATCGGAAATCTCGGTTCCCCGGTACGTATTGGAAAAGGTGCTTTTCACGATGGAGAAGAAAGAGCATATCTCTTTACCTATAACGGAGAGCTCCCGGAGGATGCGAATATCTGCCTGGCAATGTACGATGCGGACAGATTAAGCAGCAATCATCCGAAGATCGTAAAGTCGGAAGACCCGACGGTAAGATTTGATAACAAAAACACGCTTCCCAACGGAAGGCTCCTGCTGGTGCCGACATGGACCGCACCGGCGGAAGATCCGAACCCCGGAACCGGAAACGGAAAGATCCTGAAGTTCGACCTGGGCGGCAAGGGAACAGCTTCCGGCTACATCGGTGTTTCTGCATCGGACAAATATACTTCTGAAAAAGGCTATGGCATCGGCCAGACCAATCTGGCAAGGATGTCGAAGCTCCGGGCGCCGGTGCGCTGAGCGATGCGATCCATTTCGTCGGCGGATATGGAAATCTGCAGGTCGATCTGGACCCGGGAGTATATAAGATCACCGTGACGACAGGTAATATCGGAAAAGCGACGATCAACGCCGAGGGCGTCAGCCAGCTCCTTTTTATGGAGGGATTTGCCGCGACCGATTCCTTCACGATCCCTGTTACGGACGGCCAGCTGAATCTCTATGCCTCGTCCGGTGTAGGATCGGAATGGTCCCTCTGCACGGTCGAGATCGAGCAGGTATCAACGGGAACGACGACACGTCCGACCATCTGGCTCTGCGGCGATTCCACCGTCTGCAGCTACTATAACACGGAGAATAAGGATAACCCGAACCGCGGCTGGGGTGAATATCTCCATAACTATGTCGATACAGACAAGTACGATATCCGCAACATCTCCATCAGCGGATGCAGAACGCAGAATATGGTCGATGATTATTTCAAGGTCATCGAGAAGTACGGAAAGGCGGGAGATATCCTGGTACTGTCCCACGGCATCAACGACTACGGCGATGAGTATAGGGATTATGTGCAGAATGATGATCCGATCGATTCCACGAAGTATATCTCGAACATGAAAAATCTGATCGAGAGAGCGAAGGCCCGCGGCATGCAGGTATATGTCGTGAAAGAAAACGGCGATCTGAGTGATGCGGGATACTATCCGGTCCTTACGAAGAAATACTTCAGCGACGAACTGGATGCACTTGCATCTTCCGAGAACGTCAAGGTCATCGATCTTTTCCGTCCGTGGCTGGAGATCATCCTTGCCAGAACGCAGGCGGTCGCAAAAGAGTACTACTGCAAAGAAGGCGGCGTACATCCGAATGCCAAGGGCGCCAACATGATGGCGGAGATCGTGGCCGATCAGCTCTTCCCGAAGGCAAAAGCATGGCCGGTGTACTCTGATCCGTATCCGGAATTCGATGCTTCCGCGGAGGAGATCTACCAGACGGAAGTGGCAGGTGAGCCGGTCAAGAATCCGCACAAAGGATTTGTAAATACATGTTATAACCCGCTCATGCTGTACGAAGGAGAGCATCCGTACGGTATCGGCGGATCGAAAGACAATCACGCCTGGGACGTAGTCACGATCGTCAGCGATGTGCTTTTCTGGAAGGATCTGAATCCGGAAGAAGGCGTCTATGACTTCTCGAAGATCGATGAGATGCTTAAGGCCTGTGAGCAGGCGAACATGACATACGGACTTCGTATCGTACCGTTTACGACCTCGAACACAGATGATGAGTCAGACTACGGCGCACGGCACAACTTCGTTCCGCAGTGGGTCTATGACAAGGGCGCGAAGCAGGATCTGGTAAATTACACCAGAAAAGGCGAGACCTTCCAGATCAAAGTACCGAACTGGTCCGATCCGACGTATATCAAGTACTATAGGGAATTCATCTCCGCCCTGGCGAAGAAGTATAACGGAGATCCGCGTCTGGAATACATGGAGATCCGTGCATTCGGAAACATGGGTGAGTGGCATACCGGGGAATTCGATGGAAATGAACTGCCTTCGCTTGACGTGCAGAAGGATATGTTCGACTTCATCGCGTCGAAATTTACAAAGACCACCTGCAGTGTTTTCTGCGATGCAAGAGCTCTGTATGACTACACCGATTCGCTCGGCTTCGCAAAGCGCAATAACGGCCTGATCAAGACACCAAACACCGAGTGGGAATTAGTTACTGCCTATAAAGATAATGTCATGACCATGGCGGATAACTGGGGACCGTACAGCTTATTGAAAACGGTCGATACCTCTCACGGTGATATCCGCTGGTCGAAGGAGCGCTTCCGTGAAAGCATCGAGATCCCGCATCTTTCGATCTATGCACTGGATCAGGAAGGATCCGCGAGTTATACATTCTATAACGAACAGAGATCCGTCATCGATGAGATGTGCAACCGTCTCGGCTACGACTTCTCTGTCACCTCGGCAAAGAGATCCGGAAACCAGCTCAAAGTCGTGATCGAAAATAAAGGTGTGGCACCGGCATTCTTCGATATCCGTCTCTGCGCGGAGATCACGGATGCAGACGGAAATAAGATCGAAAACTTCGGCGAACCGATACTGATCAGGAAGGGTGCTTTTCACGACGGAGACGTACGCGCATATCTCTTCACATATGAAGGAGAGATCCCGGAGGATGCGACCATCTGTCTGGCGATGTACGACGTCAACAACAAGCTCGCGATGGCAAAAGCAGATCCAACGGTACGGTTCGACAACAAGAACAACCTGCCGACGAACAGACTGAAACTGGTCAGCACCTGGAGTGCACCGGTCGAAACATACGAAGTCACCGTGCATGGCGGTACTGCGGAAAAAACATCCGGCGCAGCAAGCGGTGCGGCTTCGAATAAGATTTCTGCTCCGGCAGGATCGACCATCACACTCACGGCAGGAGAAGCAGCCGCAGGAAAAGAGTTCGATAAGTGGGTCGTGAATTCCGGATCGGTCAGACTGTCCTCGGTTTCTACTTCCACCGCGACATTTAAGATGCCGGCAGAAGCAGTCGAAGTTACGGCGGCCTATAAGGACATCGCTTATTCGATCAAAGTGAACTCCGGAACGGCTGACAAGAAGACAGCGATCGCAGGGGAGACTGTAACGATCACCGCTGCGGAACCGGAAGCCGGAAAAGAATTCGATAAGTGGGTCATCCGGTCCGGATCGGTCACACTGTCTTCGGCTTCCACTTCGAAGGCGACGTTCAAGATGATCGCCGGCGATGTAGAAGTAACAGCAACATACAAGGACATTCCGGTCACGAAGTATAGCGTTACTGTGAACGGAGGTTCATCCGATAAGGCAGAAGCAGCAGCGGGTGAGAAGATCACACTCACGGCAGATGCACCTGCTGAAGGCAAGGAATTCGACAAGTGGGTGGTCAACACGGGAGCCGTCCGGCTGTCCGATGAGACCTCTTCGACAGCGACATTCACCATGCCTTCCGGTGATGTGGAATTGACAGCGACATACAGGAACATCCCGCCGAAGACATACCGTATCACGGTACATGGCGGATCTTCCGAAGCGAAAGAAGCAGCAGCCGGGGAGACTATCGTGATCAAGGCTGATGCTCCTTCAGAAGGAAAAGAATTCGACAAATGGGTCGTGAATTCCGGGGAGATCAAGATCTCTGATGATTCTGCGAGTATCACAAGTTTCGTAATGCCGGCAGGAAGTGTCGAAGTTACGGCAACATATAAAGATGCATATGTGCCGCCGGTGGTATATGCCATTACGGTTCACTCCGGATCTTCCGACAAGACGGAAGCGGCGGAAGGAGAGACCGTCGCGCTTACGGCAGAAGCTCCTTCAGAAGGAAAAGAATTCGATAAGTGGGTCGTGAATTCCGGTTCCGTCCGCCTCGCTGACGCATCCTCCAGCGTCACCTCGTTCGTGATGCCGAAGGGAGATGTCGAAGTCACGGCAACATATAAAAACATCCCGCCGAAAGTGTATAGCATTACGGTCAACTCGGGAGTGGCCTCAGTAGCTTTCGGAACTGCATCTTCAGAACTGATGGCGAAGGCCGGCGAGACGGTAACACTTACCGCCGATTCTCCGGAAGAAGGGAAAGAGTTCGACAAGTGGGTGATCAGCTCCGGTTCGATCACACTTTCGGACGAGACATCCGGAACGGCATCCTTCACCATGCCTTCAGAAGATGTTGAAGTAACCGCAACCTATAAGACGATCCCGCCGAAGGAATATCTGGTTACAGTAAACTCCGGTTCCGCGGATAAGGAGATGGCTGCTGCCGGTGAAGAAGTAATCATTACGGCAGATGAGCCGGAGCTCGGCAAGGAATTCGATAAGTGGGTCATCGAGTACGGTGAGATTGAGCTCTCTGATGCATCTTCGAATGTCACATCATTCGTAATGCCGGAGGGAGATGTCGAGATCTCTGCTACCTATAAAGATGCCGTTTCCGTGACGACATATAATATCACGGTGAATTCCGGATCTTCTGACAAGCTTTCTGCTTCTTCCGGCGAGACCGTGTCGATCACGGCGGCGAAGGCGGAAGAAGGGAAGGAATTCGATAAGTGGGTCGTAAACAGCGGAGAGATAGTGCTCGCGGATGAGAATTCTAATGAAACGTCATTTACGATGCCATCCTCGGATGTGGAAATTACGGCGACATATAAAGACCTTCCGGTACAGCAGGAGCCGAAGCCGATCCGCACGATCAGCTTCGATCTGGGCGGCGGAACGCTTGCCGGAAGGACCGGTGTGATCGAGATCGAGGCGGAAGAAGGCTCAACGATCATCGTGCCGGCTGCGCCGACAAAGGAAGGATTCATCTTCCGCTACTGGAAGGGCTCGGAATACTATCCGGGAGATAAGTATGTAGTTTCCGGCGATCATACGCTCACCGCGGTATTCGAGGTGGATACAAGTAACGAAGTGATCCCGCCGCCGCTGGTCCGTCCGGAAACCGGAACGGGCAGCGCGCAAGGCAGTTCCCAGGGTGGAACTTCGAATATTGTTCCGGGCAATCCCGGCAAGGGTTATGTGGTCCCGGATCCGCCGCTGGATGACCAGGATCCGGTAACGGGAACGAATCCTTCGACGGATGGAGCAACGGTCAATGATCCTGCTGCCGGAACCGCCACGGATCCGCTTCCTTCCGTGGATGCGGCACCTTCTGCCGAGCAGGCACCGTCCACAGAGAAGCAGACCTCGACCGATCCGGTGCCGAAGACAGGCGACACTTCTGCGGAGATCGAGATCCCTCGCTGGACGCTCATCGTGATACTTATGGCGATCGGCATTTTCTGCTGCATCAAGCTGAAGAAGATCTCTGGAAAGAAAGACTGATCGATCCCTCGATTTTGTAGATCCATTGATTCGGGTAATTATGAAAAGGTGGCTAATTCCCTGTTTTAGGGGTTTAGCCACCTTTATTTGACTCAGCGAGGTGGCGAAAGAGATCAGCAGAGAGTATTAGCCACCTTTATTTGACTTCACGAGGTGGCGAAAATGATCAGCGAAAAGAATTAGCCACCTTCGTATAGATTTACGAGGTGGCTAATGTTGCTTCGTACTATTTTTCGC
The DNA here is from genome assembly GCA_017961235.1 of Clostridiales bacterium. Lineage (GTDB taxonomy): Bacteria > Bacillota > Clostridia > Saccharofermentanales > Saccharofermentanaceae > Scatonaster. The sequence goes on from JAGCXQ010000017.1 coordinate 14,006, forward strand.
CGTAAGAGCTTACTCTTCTACCGGTACAGTCTTGATGTGAAGCTCAGCGAGCTGCTTGTCGGTAACGTAGCCCGGAGCGTCCATCATGATGTCCTGTGCGTTCTTGTTCATCGGGAACGGAATGATCTCACGGATCGTGTCTTCACCGGCAAGGAGCATGACCATACGATCTACGCCCGGAGCGATACCGGCATGCGGCGGTGCACCGTAGCAGAATGCGTTATACATCGCCGGGAACTTCGCCTTCACATCCTCTTCGCCGAGGCGGACCATCTCGAAGGCCTTGATCATGATCTCCGGATCGTGGTTTCTGACCGCACCGGAAGAAAGCTCAACGCCGTTTACGACGAGGTCGTACTGGTCGGCGGTGATGGACAGCGGATCGATCTCGCCGCGTTCTGCTTTTAACAATGTTTCAAGACCGCCGGACGGCATGGAGAAAGGATTGTGGCAGAATTCGAGTTCGCCGGATTCTTCGCCGATCTCGTACATCGGGAAGTCAACGATCCAGCAGAAAGCGTACTGCTCTTTATCCATATGACCCGGAACGGTCGCACCGAAGGTCTTAACGATCACGCCGGCTGTCTTCTGTGCGGTAAGAAGCTTTCCGCAGGACATGACGACGAGGTCACCCGGCTTAATGCCGAGAGCGGAAACGACGGCGTCCTTGATCGGAGTGACGAACTTCGCGATACCACCGACGATCTCGCCGTTCTCATCCATTCTGAACCAGCAGGACTTGTTGCCGGACTGAACTTCGATATCCGCAATGTTCTTATCGATGAACTTTCTGGACTCCTTGAAGTCGGAGATGACGACAGCCTTGATGCGTACGTCTGTATCTGCACCGTCTTCGGTCTTTCCGGCAAACGGCGGGAAACCGCAGTCCTTAAGGACATCGGTCGCATCCTGGACGGTCAGGTCGATACGGAGGTCCGGCTTATCGGTGCCGTACTTTTCCATCGCCTCGAGATACGGGATACGGGCGAACGGGGAACCGGAAGCACGGTTATATGTACCGTACTCGGCAAAGATCGGAGGGAGTACATCTTCGATGATGGAGAAGACGTCTTCCTGTGTTGCAAAAGCCATCTCCATATCGAGCTGGTAGAACTCTCCCGGAGATCTGTCGCCACGGGCATCCTCATCACGGAAGCACGGAGCGATCTGGAAATATCTGTCAAAACCGGAGGTCATCAGGAGCTGCTTGAACTGCTGGGGAGCTTGCGGGAGAGCATAGAACTTGCCCGGATGTTTTCTGGCCGGAACGAGATAGTCACGTGCGCCTTCCGGAGAAGAAGCCGTGAGGATAGGTGTGGTGATCTCGAGGAAGTCATGGTCCATCATGGCCTTACGGAGAGCAGCAATTACGTTGCAGCGCAGGATGATGTTCTTCTTCACTTCCGGATTACGAAGGTCGAGATAACGGTACTTCAGGCGGGCATTCTCATCTGCCTCACGGGAGTGGTTGATCTCGAAAGGAAGTTCATTATAGCGGCAGCGGCCGAGTACTTTTACCTCGGAAGGAACGACCTCGATGCTGCCTGTGTCCTGGTTCGGGTTCTTCGAGGATCTCTCTCTGACCACACCGGTGACCTGGATCGTGGACTCTTTGTTGATCGCTTTCAGTTCTTTTACCTTCTCTTCGGTCTCCAGAACGATCTGTGTCGTGCCGTAAAAGTCACGCAGTACCACGAAGCCGAGATTGCTTCCGACCTCACGCATATTTTCCATCCAGCCAACGAGTGTTACGGTCTTTCCGATATCGGGAAGACGGAGCTCGCCGCAGTTATGTGTCCTTGATTGGATCATATATCATTACCCCGTTTCTTAAGTCGATTCGCGTAATATTCTATACCCTAAAATGGTAGTTGTCGATAATATAATGTGTAGTGTGATATAATACCCGTATTATGGGGCATAATATGTGTGTCGGATAAATAAGGCTGACTATCGGATAATAGAGGCTGACAGATCGAGGATGGGTATGGATACAAGTAAACTTTGTTATGGATGTTTTGGTGAGCATAATGGCGTAGGCCCGTGTCCGCGCTGCGGTTTTGATGCCGCAACAGCGAAGCACCCGGCGATCGCGCTTCCGGTCGGAACGATCCTGAATGGACGATATCTGACGGGAAGAGTCCTTGGTGTAGGCGGATTTGGCGTAACTTATCTTGCCATGGATATGACACTCGAGACTCCGGTAGCCGTAAAAGAGTACCTGCCGTCCGGTATCGCGATCCGCGATAATGACCATTACACAATGACTGTAAGCTCCCAGGAGGAGCAGGCGCAGTTCGATTCCGGCGCGACAAAGTTCCTCGATGAGGCCAGGATCCTCGCCAAGCTCCGTAAGATCCCGAATATCGTTACCGTACATGATTTTTTCAGAGAGAACGGCACGGCATACTTCGTCATGGAGTATATCGAAGGCGTCGATCTCATGAGATATACCGCTTCCAAAGGTGGCAAGCTCTCTTTCGAGGAGACGCGCGACCTTCTGCTACCGGTGATGAAATCCCTTGCAGTCGTTCATGACAACAACCTTCTGCACCGTGATATCAGCCCGGACAATATCCTTGTTACGAAGACAGGAACGACGCATCTTCTCGACTTCGGTGCGGCGCGTCTTTCCGTCGATTCGGTCAAGAGCCGCTCGATCATCCTGAAGCACGGTTTCGCTCCGGAAGAGCAGTACAGAAAGCATGGTAACCAGGGCCCGTGGTCCGATGAATACGCACTCGCAGCTACGATGTATCTGGTCATCACAGGCGTGATGCCGCCGGATGCGATCGAGCGTGTCCACGAAGATACGCTGCAGTCCCCGGCAGCACTTGGGATCCCGATTCCGGGGTATGCCAATGATGCCTTGATGAAAGCACTCTCCGTGCAGGCTTCCGGCCGTTTCCCGGACATGAAGTCCTTCGCGGATGCCATCATGGGAAAATCGACCGTATCTGCAGCAGCGGTTCCTCCGATCGCAGCTTCTGCGGCGGTTTCTTCCGCGACAGCTTCTTCTGCGACGGCGAATCCTGCTTTTTCTACCGGACTCTCTTCGACCGGAAATACCGGTGTGGATTATTCTTCTGTATCTACCGTTTCCGTGAATGAGGGGACCGCCCCTGCTGTCGGTTCTCCGGCGCTTCCGTCACCTTTTAAGGCTTCCGGAACTTCTTCTGTGGGAGCTACGGGCGGGAATACCTCGAGCCCGGCGCCGGTGGTTCTATCGCAGACTGTGCCTGAGAAAAAGAAGAGCATCTGGAAGAAACCTCTGACATGGATCCTGATCGGTATCATCGCAGTCGGTGCTATAGCAGCTCCGATCACATATTTCGCGCTGAATAAGAAATCCAACGAAGAGACTGAAGAGACCACAACGAAAAAGAAGACGAAGAAGACGACCGAGGAGACCGACGATACGACGGAGGAACCTTCGACGACCACAACGGAAGATCCGACCACGGTGGATAAACCGAGCTCGACCACTACGTATGCATTGCCGTCATATAATGAGTATTCACTCGGTGCTTTCACCTATGAATTCAACATGAAGTGGATCTATCAGGAGACAAACGGATACCATTATTTCTATAAAACGTTTGCTGATGCAGATACTTTCATGATGAACTATACCAGAAACCTGGCAGATCCAACTGAGCTTCAGGCATACGGGTACGATAAGGCATTTGATGAACTCAATCAATCGCTCCTGAATGAATTCGGAGGCGGCTCACTCGTTTCTGTGAATAAGAATAACGGAAATGATAAAGAGACCTGGGAAGATATAGAACTGGCGATCAGTTACCAGGGTAAGGCGAAGAAGATGCCCATGCATATCATCCTGGATAAAGAAACCGGTGATGTCTATATGTTCTGTATGTTCATGAATGCGGATCTGGATGATGCTACAGAGGCAGAAAACATGGAGATTTATAATGCCTGCATCCAGTCGATCCAAAGATCGTCAGGTGCACCTGCCCCGACTCAGGCTCCGACTTCTACTTCTGCTTCTACTCCTTCCGACATGACGACATACCAAGTAGGTTCATATTCATATGCATTCTCTAATGAATGGAGTTACATGGAGCAGTCGATCTACCAGTACTTCTTCGAGTCCAATTCCAACAGAGACAACTTCATGATGATCTATAAGACATACATGGCTTCCCCGTCACAGCTTAAGAGCTTCGGCTATGATGCGATCATGGACGAGTTCAACAAGCAGCTGACAGAGCAGTTTGGTAACGGCAAGCTCGAATCCTGCACCAAGACAGACGGCGGTGACAAAGATTACTACGAAGATATCGTGATCTCCGGTTCTTATCAGGGCGCTGCCAAGAAGCTCCCGATGCGTGTCATCCTGGATAAGGAAACAGGCGACTGCTATGTATTCTGCATGTTCATGGATGCGAACCTCGATGCTTCGAAAGAGGCCGCAATTATGGAGAAGTTCAACTCCTGTCTTGCGACGATCCAGAGAACGAACTAACGAAAGAGTGCTTTTCAAAAATAGTAAAAACGATCGGGAGGAGCTGTTCCTTATTTACGGGAGCAGCTCCTCTTCCGGTTACGGGAATCCCAACTACTTAGCAAAATAGGTATATTTATTCGGAATATTCAAAATACTATTATTTTAAAAAACGTGATATAATGCGAACTGTTATTAACAGTTTGGATGTGCGAAAGTAAGAAAGGAAGCATATCCATCCAGTATAAGGAAAGGAAAAAGAAAAATGAAAAAGAGTAAACTGATCACAGTATTGGCAACAGTACTTTCTGTCGCAGTCATTGCAACAGCATGTGCATCTTCTTCGAAGGAGACGAAGAAGAGCAAGAGAGAAAAGGAAACAGAAGAAGAGACAGAAGAAACTGACGACGAGACAGAAGAAACTGACGAAGAGACCAAAAAGACAAAGAAGACAAAGGCTACAACAGAAGAGACAACTGAAGAGCCGACAACAACGACTGAAGAAGAAACAACTACAACGACCACAGAAGAAGAAACAACAACTACTACAGCAGCAACTTCTGATACTCCCGCTCCGACATCTGTGGATCTCGGCGATAGCGTCCAGCACACTGTAGGTGCTTATACCTACGCTTTCTCTAAGGACTGGGAGTACATGGAGCAGTCGATCTACCAGTACTTCTTCGAGTCCAATTCCAACAGAGACAACTTCATGATGATCTATAAGACATACATGGCTTCCCCGTCTCAGCTGAAGAGCTTCGGCTACGAGGCAATCATGGACGAGTTCAACAAGCAGCTGACACAGCAGTTCGGTAACGGTACACTCGACTCCTGCACCAAGACAGACGGCGGTGACAAGGATTACTACGAAGATATCGTGATCTCCGGTTCTTATCAGGGCGCTGCCAAGAAGCTCCCGATGCGTGTCATCCTGGATAAGGAAACAGGCGACTGCTATGTATTCTGCATGTTCATGGATGCAAAACTTGATTCTGCTAAAGAAGCAGCAATTATGGAAAAGTACAACGCATGCATCGCTTCTATTAAGAGAAGCTAATTAAATAAACAAAAAGGAATTCTGCCCTCGGAGAGGTGAACTCTCCGGGGGCAGATCATTTAAAACTATGCGCGAGAAAACCACTCAAATCATTGATGAAGTTAAGAAGGTAATCGTGGGCAAAGACGAGGTCGTCCGCCTGACGCTGCAGAGCGTTCTGGCCGGCGGCCATGTGCTTATGGAGGACGTCCCGGGTGTCGGAAAAACGACGATGGCGGTTTCTTTTGCCAAGACAATGGGCATGGACTACGGACGTGTCCAGTTCACTCCGGATGTACTTCCTTCCGATATTACCGGTTTCTCGCTGCTGGATCAGGAGACGCACACGATGAAGTATCAGAAGGGTGCGGTCTTCCATAATCTTTTCCTGGCGGACGAGCTGAACCGTGCATCTTCCCGTACCCAGTCGGCGCTTCTCGAAGCGATGGAAGAGGGTCAGGTCACGGTCGATGACAATACGTATTTCCTGCCGAAGCCGTTCGTCGTTATTGCTACACAGAACCCGTCCGGCGCATCGGGCACGTCGCTCCTGCCGGACTCCCAGATGGACCGTTTCATGATCCGCACCTCGATGGGTTATCCTTCCCAGGATAGTGAGATCGAGATGCTCGCGAACCGACAGAACGGTGCCAATCCGCTTTCCGAGATCTCACCGATCTGCACGCTGGAGGACATCCTTCAGATGCAGGAGGAGACCTCGAAAATGTACGTCAAGTACAGAGTACTCAAGTATATCGTTGCCCTGATGGACAGAACGAGAAATCACAAGATGCTGGCAAGAGGCGGAAGTCCCCGTGCTTCGCTGGCGCTTACCGCTATGGCAAAAGCACACGCCTACATGACCGACCGTGATTATGTGATCCCGGATGATGTACAGGCGGTATTTCCTGCTGTTATGTGCCATAGAATGATCCTTACTCCGGAGGCGGAATTTAAAGAGACTACCGCCGAGGATATTGCAAAAGAAATAATCAAGACGACACAGATTCCGAAGGAATAAAACATATGCTGCGGAGCTGGGTGATTTACATTCTATCTCTGCTGGGAGCTGTCGCGTTTTTCCTGTTTTATAAGATGTGGCTTTCCTGGTTCATCCTGATCGTCGTGATCTCGATCCTCCCGATCGCGATCCTGATCAGCGTGATGTCCGCGATGTTTCTGCATCTGGAGGCGGATGCTTTTCGAAAAGTACTGAAAGGGGAGGAGACGGAGATCTCCTTCACATCCTCAGGCGTCGAAGCATTTCCGTTCGCACTTTATTCCGTAAAAATCAAGCTTATCGAGACGATGACCGGCGAAGTCAGCATGATCCGCTTTCTGTCCCAGAGCTGCACGACCGACAGTGTCATCCTGAAAACGGATCACTGCGGCACGTACAGATTCACCTCGGCAAAGGTTCGTGTCTATGATATTTTCGGGCTGATCTTCATCCCGAGAACAATGGAAGTGGCCGGTGAAGTCGTGGTGCTTCCGACACCCTGTATCCCGCCGGCGATGCCGGACCTAAGCGGCTTTAAGGCCAGAGGTCTTCAGAAGTCCAATGTCCCGAACGCGGAGATCTACGACATCCGCGAGTATGTCGCGGGTGACCCGGTCAAGAGGATCCACTGGAAACTCTCCGCGAAGAAAGACCGGCTCATGATCAAAGAATCCCAGGAGGAGACCTTCGGTCATTCCAGACTCTATCTTCCCCTTTCCAGAGACCGGGAAAAGCTCGATCATTATCTGGGGGAAGTGCTTTTCACGTCGAAATATCTGCTGACACACGACATCGAACACAGGATCCGTGTACTGCCGTCCGGACGAAAAGAGATCGCCTTTGATGTCGCGACGCACGAGGACCTCGACCGGGCGATCATCGAGATCCTGCATATGCCGATACCGGAGGACCTGGAAGATGAGTAGAGGGAATTCCGGAAAAAACAAAAAGAAACTCACGGAGAACCGCCTGGAAAAAGCACAGGCGTCGGTTGCCGAGCAGCTCGCGATGGAGGAGCAGAAGCGGAAGAAGGAGCTCAAGAAGAAGCGCCGCTCATCCGTCACGCTGGTCAGCGCGGTCAGAAAGACATCGCGCCCGACGACTCTGACGATGATCTTCTCGGTGATCCTTGCCACCATGCTCGGCACGGGATTCACCTTCATGCTGACGACGACATACGGGCTGAAGGTCGATCTGTTCGTTTTCATGCTGTTCCTGGGCCTTATCAGCTGGGGAATGTCTTACTGCCATGCCTCTGAGAGCAAGTCCGTACCATTCGTGCTGGCGGCATTCCTGGGGATGGTGGCGCTGTTTATCTGTTCGCTCGATATCCTGAATGTCCAGACCGAGGTCAACTACGCGTACTCGATCCTGCAGAAGCACGCATTTCACGATCTGGAGCCGGTCTATACCGATCCAAAAGAACTCGAAGCCATCGCCCGTCCGATCACGCTGCTGATGCTGCTGATCAACCTGGTCCCGGCTTTCTTTACGACGCTGGTGGTGGAAAGAAGAAAGAATATCCTGCTCTCCCTTGTGTGGTATATCCCGTTCTTCTTCTGCACGACGGTGATCACGTTCATGACACCGAAGGAGTGGCCCTGCGTGCTGGCGGTCGGCGGTGTCGTGATACTTCTGATCTTCCACTTCGTGCGGCGTCTCGGAGACGATACCGTCGATGAGAGGATGCTGAAGATTTCGGCCCCTGTGATCATCCTGTGCGCTCTTTTCAGCGCGCTGTTCCCGATATCGAGATATGACAAGGACAAGCTTGCCGAGAAGCACTTCACCAGGGTCCAGGAATTTTTCGACGACATAGGAAGCAGACTCCCGTTCGGAGACCTGACCGGAAGATCGAAGGACGAAGAGAAGCCTGAAGTCGGCTTCCAGGGAGCGATCATCGCGCATGAAGATGAGGACGAAGCGACGGAAGCGAACGTCTCCTCGGAAGAGTTCAGAAAAGTCGGATTCTTTAACCCGCCGGATATTAAGCTCATGAAGCTTCTCCGCTACTATAACGATACGGAGAACCATCAGGTCAGAACTACGGGAAGAATGATCTATCTCAAGTGCACGAGTATGGAGACGCTTTCCGGGGTGGGCTGGAAGACGGCCTACTATGGCGAGAGCAAGCCCGAGGATGCATATATCCTGAACATGTCGGAGATCGAAGGATCAGAGGCGGACTATGTTCTCACGGTGCAGCCTTATGTGGATATCCCGGTGTACATGGTGCCGGAGTATGCGGACCATTTCTATCTGTCTCCGGAGAGCCGGTACGCCAGCGCGCATATCGCCATCCGCACGACCTGGAACCTGACGGAGTGTGTCCTCAATCCGGGGGAGACCGTCTATAACTACGCATTTAATATGGTCCCGCAGAAGAGGGCTCCGGAGTGGAATCCGGAGTATCTTGAGGAAGTGAACGGCACCTGTCTGGAGGTCCCGGAGGAGACGAAAAACGGCATCCTCGACAGCGGTGTGCTGCCGAAATGGTATAAGGATCTTCTGGATGGAAAGAGCGAGATGACGACGGCGGAGAAGGTCGGCACTGTGATCGAGTACGTCAGAAATCTGCATCCGTACGATGCGCAGACACCGTATCCGCCGGAGGATGCCGACTTCGTGACATGGTTCATGACACGGAGTTCGAGTGGTTTCTGCGTACACTATGCGACAACGGCCGCAACGCTCCTTCGTATGATCGGCGTCCCGACAAGATATGTCAGCGGCTATCTGGTAGGATTCGAGCTCAACAGCACCAGGTGCGAAGTCTCTATGAAAGATGCCCATGCCTGGATCGAGTTCTTCGACCCGGATTACGGCTGGGTCATGGATGATCCGACACCCGGCAACGGCATCGCGGCAAGTTACTATAACGCGTATGCCATCGCGAAAGAATATGGCGATATGGATTACGACTACCGCCTCTCTCCGACGCCGAAACCGAAGCCGAAGCCGGTGAAGAAGCCGACAGCGCCAGCGACGCCGACACCTCTTCCACTGGAATCGGAGGAAGAGTCTAAGAATATGGTCCTGTCTATCTTTACGAAGATAGCGACACATCCGGTTACCATCACGGTCGTAAGTATAGTGCTTTTCCTGCTGCTTCTGCGTCTGGGATATGTGCTTTTCTGGAAGATAAGGATAAGACGGGCCACGATGAATAAGAGGGCTTCGATATATACGTCGTACTTCTCGATGCACAATTCCATCCTGGAGGCGCCGCCGTCCCGTGTTGCGGAATCGATCCGTAAGAAGGCGGAATTCGGCTCCGGAGAGATCACGGAAAAAGAACTCTCCGACCTTGTCCGCTTCGGCGATCACAACCTGGATATCCAGCGTGCCGGCTGTCCGTGGGTCCGCCGCTTCCTCTCAAGGATCCTTCGTGTGAAGCTGTGAGCAAACATCCTAGGAAACTGTCAGCTAAGATCCTTCTTGCGAAGCTGTAAGCACTGAGTGCTTGCGGAGTCGGAAATGTGGTAAAATCAAGGTATCTAATTTATGTATAAGGCAGGTGTTTCCTATGGATCTTGTAAGTACGCTTCTTAAGAGTTTGACGTCCAATTCGTCTCTGGGTGCTCTGGCCGGTAAGGTCGGTGTCGATCCGGATCAGATTGAAAAAGCACTCGCTTCGGCGATCCCGTCTCTGATCGGTTCTATGACAAAGAATGCTTCTTCCTCCGACGGTGCAAAGTCGCTTCTCGGTGCGCTTTCCCAGCATGAGGATGATAGAGAAGTTTCCTCTCAGATCAAGGATGCGGATGAGGAAGATGGTAATAAGATCATCGGCAAGATCATGGGTGATGATAAAGAAGATTTCATCTCTTCCATCGCAAAGAAGGCAGGCATCAATGTAGGCCAGTCCAATCAGCTTCTTTCTTCTATCGCACCGTCTGTTCTTTCTTCGATCTCGTCTCTGGCGAAGCCGGATTCTCCGGAGTCGATCGCGAAGGAAGCAGAAGAGCGCGAGAAGAAAGCAAAAGAAGACGATGACGGATCTTTCCTCGGCGGATTCTTCAAGAAGTTTATGAAGGATGAAGATGACAAGGTCGAAGAGCCGAAGAAGTCCGGCAAGGGCGGAATCGACGGATCTGACCTGCTGAACATTCTTAAGAACACTATGATGTGATTCTTTTGTTCAATAATTAAAGGGAAATGTGTAACATCTCGTGGCTTCAGACAGTTTGCTCGCGCAAAACTCGCCACTCAAAGGTTACACATTTCCCTTTTTAAAGTGTAAAAAAAGAAGTTTTGAAGTGCCTCTCCCAGAGAGGAAAAATGCGCGGGAGCCACAAAAGGAAAATACCGCGAGAGACAAGTTTTGCTTTAGCAAACTGTTTGAAGTCTCGAGCGGTATTTTTCCTGCTTACCAGCCTAAATCCATCAGCCAGTTGTTGAGGGCGCGTTCTCTGTCTCTTTCGGAGAGGCCTTCCGGCATACGGTATTCGCTCTTGATGTTGCCGTCGGAGATATAGAGGACGCGGGAGCAGCGGGAAGCGACCTTCGCATCGTGGGTGACCATCAGTACGGTCGTTCCCTCGGCATTCAGTTTCTCGATCTCGCTGATGACCTCGGCGGAGGACTGGCGGTTCAGCGCGCCGGTCGGCTCATCAGCGAAGAGGATCTTCGGGTTATTGACCATGGATCTGGCGATGCACGCACGTTGGAGCTGTCCGCCGGATACCTCGTTGATATCGTTATCGGCGATCTCGATGATACCGAGTTTTCTCATCAGGTCTTCGCAACGGGTGACTTTGTCTTTTCTCGATTCAGCATTCTTGTCGCACTCGATGGCAGGAAGAAGGATGTTGTCCATGATCGTGAGGTTTTTCATCATGTACATCTGCTGAAAGATGAATCCCATGTCGTTCAGACGGACGGAAGCGAGTTCTTTTTCCGAAAGCTCGGTGATGTTCTTACCATCTAAGATCACCTCACCGGAGGTAGCCTTATCCATACCGGAGATGGAATAAAGAAGAGTGCTTTTGCCGGAGCCGGACGGGCCCATGATGCCGATCATCTCGCCCTCTTCGATGTCGAAGCTGACATTCTTCAGGACGTTGTTCTGACGCTTCTCGATGACGTATGTCTTGCAGAGATCTTTGACTTCCATTACTTTTTTCATTTTTATAATCCTCCAATTGTGGTCTCGCCGGGGCGGCGGACAAGTGCTTTTGCAGTGGTATTATTCGATATTTGCGGTATCGCTCGACTTGATCGATCTTGTGGAGAGCGATGTTAGGAAAGCGACGATCAGGGTGGTGATCACGATGATGCCGGGGTACAGAAGGAAGATCTCAAGCGGCTTGATCGCGTAGGTGATCTTGCTGGCGCCCATCATGCCGAAGATCGGGCTGATGCAGAGATTCGTCATCGGGATCGACAGCGCGGCGGCCAGGATCATGGCGAAGATGGAAACGATTCCGAATCTCAGGACGTGCCAGAGGGAGATCTTCCTGCTTCTGAAACCGAGTGCTTTTAGAAGGGCGATCTGGCTCTTCTCGTCGGCGATGAAGGAGACTTCCATGAGGATCGTGACCAGGATGACAACGAGGATCGTGATCCCGAGAAGCAGGTACTGTACCGAAAGCATGGTAGGTACGACCTGGATGCAGGAGGCGACATACTCCGCGCAGTTTTCGACGGAATCATTCGTGAAATTCGCGGCGATGATCTCCTTTCTTTCTTCGATGACTTTGGCGCTCGGATGATCGTCAAAGGTGATCTGGAAAGCCATGGTCGCTGCCATGTATTTCGGATCGACAGGAGCATCTGGATGCAGGCGCATGACCTGACCGAGCTGATTGAACGACTGGTAATATGCGGTGATGACGCAGTCGAGCTTTTCCGATCCGAAATCGATCGTGACGGTGTCTCCGATCTTCGCGCCGAGATTCTTGCTCAGCAGCTTCGTGATCGCGACTTCATTTCTTTTCTGCGGGCGTGTGCCGGAAGTGAATACGAGATCCTCGAAGTTCGTTCTGAAGCCGTGCTCACAGACGATCTTGCTCTGCTTGCCATTGAACTCGACATTATATTTGTACTGCCATTCCTGGGAGAAGTGTCCGGGGAGACCGAGCTCGGCGAGCTTTCTATCCTTCTCATCGAAGTATTTCTCCATATAGTCCATGCTGTTTCCCATGATGTTCATGGATTCGGAGACACTGTCGAGATAAAGATCACTTCTTGTTCCGAAGGAACTGATCAGGTTTTCGCTCTGCATGGTGTTCGTGGTATTTACCAGCATCAGGACAAAGAGCATGCACAGAGTAAATGCGATGACGATGGAGATGTATCTCTTCGGGCTGCTGACGGTGTCGTTGATCGCGAGGAAAGACGAAGAACCGGTTCTTCTTGCGCGGCTTAAGTGAAGCTTGCTCTTCTTGTGATAGCGCTCGCCACTGCTTCCTGTGCGGATCGCATCGACCGGAGTTGCTTTCTTAACGATGCGGGTCGCAAGGTAAGAAAGAAGTACGATGGTGAGGACGACTGCGATCGCGCCGATGGCGTTGATCGCGATTCCGAGGTCAGACTCAAGGACCATGTTCTCGGTGACGGAAGAAAGGAGGATCTTGCCGAGCGGGATGCTCAGGAAGAAACCCAGGACGGAACCTACGATCGCAAGTCCGAGATACTTCGTCAGATACAGGAAGCGGATCTTTCTGTTCTTGATACCGATGGCCTTCATGACGCCGATCTCTCTGTATTCCTTCGAGATAGTGAAGGAAAGGGATACCTTAAGTACTACGAAGGAAAGGATGATCAGGCAGACGGAGAGGATCAGCACGATAAAGGCAACGATCATATCCATGACATAGCACATGGCTACAGTGTCTTTCGGCTGGGAAAAGTTGACGTTGTCGCACTTCGTGGTTGCTTCCTCTACTGCGGAGACATCGTTTGTATCGATGCAGCAGATCTGACCTGCATAGCTTGTGCGGATCTCTTCGTTGGAAAGGAACTGGTTGAATTCATTCGAATGCATCAGGATACGGGTGTTACCCATGAATGCAGATCCGAGAAGTGCATCCTTCAATCTGCCGTCGATGATCAGACGTACAGTTACATCGCCTTGACCGACTTCGAGGGTGTCACCGGGCTTCATGTCATTCTTCTCCAGGAAGTTGCTGGTAACATAGCAGTGGCCGGGTTCAAGTGCTCGAGGAGTCTGATTATTTTCATCGAAGAAGTGAAATGTCGATGCGGAGAGATCCTGCATCAGGAGAACATTTCTCGTCTCGAGTTTGCTTCCGTCTCCTTTTCTCAGGGAATCTCGAGAGCCGTAGATCGCGGTATCGAGCCGGTAACTGTCGATCGCTTTTTCTGTCGCGAGCATCTCGTCCAGTGCTCCGATGGAATTTCTGCCCATCGTGATGATGACGTAATCTCCGACGCCGCCCTTCTCGAGATACGCGCCGGAACCGTTCATGACAGAGATGACGTTATTGAGGCCGGCGCCTACGAACATCGATGCCAGTGTGATAAACAGCAGCACGATCAGGTTCATGGCCTTCTTCTTTTTCAGTTCTTTTTTCAGGATGCGGAAAAACATTTTCTATTATCCTTTCGAGTGATGTAGTTGGTTTGTGTTTTTATCCATTTTATAAGAAGGAGGTTGGGGGCCGGCGGCGGTTGTTTAGGAGGGAATCGCCGACCCGCTTTCTCATTCTGTGACTACATCTTACCGCGGGAATTATTAAACAATCATTAAATGGGTGAGAAAGGGGAAGAAGGGGCGCGGAAACGGGGGTGGGCGAGTGCTTTTCGGGAGGAGGAAAGGGAGAAAGTAGGACGAAAAACTAAATATGTAGAATATGGCTGATGGGGTTTTGAGAAGAAGTAAGCCAAAAATAAGAAATATGCAAAATTGGATTAGCATGGTGTAGGCCAAAACTGGAGAAAATGAAAATGTGGATTAAGGTCTTTTCGATGGAGTAATCCAAAAATGAGAAAGAACGCAATTTGGCTTATCGAGCCATAAGCTAAAAAGACGATTATCGAAAATAAGGCTTAATAGGCGTAAAAAAACAGTAGTACAAAATCTTCAAATCGTGAAATATGGCTGAGTTTATAACCTGTAGCTATGAGAAATTTCAGATTATAAGTAAGAACAATAAAATATGTACTATAAAATATTGCTTGCTTTCTAATGTTGAGATTATCATCTTTTTACGCATAAACCGGAGGTGGAACATGATACTTCTTGATGATCTGAAAGCAAGGATGAAGCAACTGGAAAAGAAACATATGCAAGTGATCAGGGAACTGGAAGATCAGCCTTACGGGCACATCAGACTGACTACCTGCAATGGACATTCGCGATACTATCTTCGAAAAGACCCGAAAGATCGGAGCGGACAATATATCTCCAAAGAAAACGAAGAACTTGTTCGTGCGCTGATGAAGAAGGATTATCTGGATCGGGTCAGGCGGCGGATCGAAAAAGAGATGAGTCTGATGACGCGATATATTGCTTTTCTCGAGAAGGACCGGGGCGATCTTGTTTATTCGAAAATGAGAACTGGTCGAAAAGCACTGGTAGAGCCGGTGATGCTGACGGACGATGAACTGGCGGAGGTATGGGCGCGACAGAAATACAAACAGAGTACTTACTTGCCGGAGTTTAAGGTCTATCCGACAAAACGAGGCGAGATGGTGAGATCAAAATCAGAAGTGCTACTGGCGGATATGTTTTATGAGATGGGGATCCCGTATCGGTACGAGCAGGTAGTGAAGACGAAAGATGGAAATATGTATGCGCCGGATTTTACGCTGTGGGATAAAAGACGAAGAAGAGAGATCTATCATGAACATTTTGGTCTGGTAGATGATCCGGATTATAGAAGAGATAGATTCCTTAGAAAAATCGATGAGTACAGAAAGAGCGGGATATTCTTTGGTCTTAATCTGACGGCGACGTTTGAAGGGGAAGGAACTGTATTGGATATGAATGAGATAAGGAAAATGTTTGAAAATCTATTGTCCTAAAAAAAGAATAAAAAAGGTTTTTCAAAAAGTTGCAACAGTTTGAGAAGATGCCTCGTCTATTTATCAGAAACGATTCAAAGGGAGAGGATCTTATGAAGAAGAAAATAGTTACTATTCTGTTAGCGCTGATGATCGGGGGATCTTTTATTGTAGCTTGCGGAAAGAAGTCATCTGATTCGAAAAAGAAATCCACCAGAGAGCATAATGATACTGTAGAAGAGATAGATGAGTATTACGAAGATATCGCATACGAGACAACGGCTGCCAATTTAAACGGGCGGCAGAAGCTTTCGATGGACTATTCCGCGGATGCTGAATGGGAAGCTGCAGATGAAATGTATCAGAAGGCAGATCCTGCCGCACCGACAGATAGTCAGGATGTGAAGGCTGATGCTTCAAAAGAGATGCTGGTGTATCGCTGTACGATGTCGATCGATACGCTGACTTTTGAAGAATCCCTGACCGCGCTGAAGACGAAGATCGCGGAGTTCCATGGTTTTATCGAAAGAGAAAGCCAGTCGGACGGAAATAACGGCAGCGGAAGATATATTATTGATGAAGAGGATAAGGATTATTACTACACGGCAACGATCCGTATCCCGTCCGAATACTATGAGTCCTTTGTCTCTGCGACAGAGGGCATCGGAACTCTTCGTTCGAAGAACTCGAGCGTTGATAATGTAGCGACCAGATACGGCACACTGAAGAACGATCTGGAGATCTACGAGGCGGAATACGACCGCTATATGAAGCAGTATAACGAGACGAAGGATGAGGCGATCGCGCTGGAGATCCAGCGTGAGCTCCGTAATCTGGCAGTGACGATCTCTGACATCAAAACACAGATGAGTATGCTCGAAAGCGACGTGGCATATTCCTATGTGACCGTCACGATCCATAAAGTTACCGAGAAAGAGATCAAGAAGGAAAAAGAAGCACCGAAGGAAGATGATGACTTTGGCACACGTGTTTCCAAGAAGGCGAAGGAATCATGGAACAGCTTCCTCGGCTTCCTCGAGAGCATCCTCATGTTCTTTATCTCCGGATGGTGGGCATTCCTGCTTGCTGCCATTATCTTCCTGATCCTGTTCTTCGTGATCAGGAGCAAGGTGAAGAAGGCGAAGGCAAGAGCTCAGGCCCGTCGAAATGCACTGGAAGCGCAGCATACTATAGGTCAGGCAGCAGCCCAGGTTGCAACACAGGCAGCGGCCCAGACAAGTGAGATAGTAACGGAGCAGACTGTTGAGCCGGTCAAGGAGCAGGCAGCAGCACAGGAAGCAGATAAGGCCTCTGAGCCGGAAGCTTCGGAGGAAAATAAAAACGCATAACACCCGAAAAAGGAAAGGAAACTGAAGTTCACTGAAGCTGGGGGCGCTAAAGGAAAGGTGCACCGAGGAGAAAGGAAACAGCTTTAGTGGGAAGCGCCGGGGATCAGGCCTTCTTCACCACAACGGTGACGGAGAAATCCCCGGTGTTTTCTTTTGCCGCGAAGATGTCGCCGTTCATCATGCGCATGAGGGATCTTGCGATATAAAGACCGAGGCCGGAGCCGGGTGCTTTTTTCGAGTTGGAAGCACGGTAGAAAGACTCGAAAAGATGCGGGATCTCTTCTTCCTTGACGGAGCAGCCACTGTTGGTGACCGTAATGAGACGGCAGTCTTCTTCGTCAGAAAAACTGATCTTTACCCATTTTCCGTCACCGTACTTGATCGCATTTTCGAGGATGTTCTGAAGGACCTCCTCGAGGCGGGCAGCATCTCCGGAAAGAAGTGCATTGCTGTATTCGGAGATGGAAAAATCCGTCCGCTGCGACATGAATTTCTCATCGTACAGGACCTTGATGCGGTCCATGACTTCCTTGAGGTAGAACTCGCTCATCGTGACTTCCAGATTGAGGAAATCTTCCTTCGATGCAGTGACGATGTCGGAGACATATTTCTCGATCTCGGCGGCATTATGTGCGATGCCATCGACGGCGGCACGTCGCTGCTCTTCGGAATCGTAGATATCTTCGTTTAAGGCCTTGGAGTAGAGCTTGATCGCGGAAAGAGGCGTCTTGATGTCGTGGGAAAGAGAGAGGATCAGCGTCTTCTTTTCCTTCTGCAGCTCGAGCTCGCGCTCCTTGTTCGTCTCTATATTATCGCGGAGCATATCGATGCCCCAGAGGAATCTTCCGAAGAATTTATTCTTATCTTCTTTGAGGTTGACGGACAGGTTCCCGCGCGCGAGCTCTTCGGAGAGTTTGCTCATCTGATGGAACGGGCGGAGGATCTTTCTTGCGACATAGATCAGGATCGCGATGGTGATGATGATCGACAGCAGAAGTCCCACATTCATGTAGATCAGGGGATGAATGTCCGGCTTGATCTCATACTCGAAGCAGATCAGGGTGCCGCAGATGTCGCGGACCTCGTAGTCGTTGTTGATGATGGCACCGGGATCGAAAGTCGATACGCGGAGAAGAGAAGGATACTTCTCCATGTCGAAGGAAAGACGCGGATCGGTATTTGTCGGGTTTTCTCCACGGCGGAAATCCACCTGTACCGGCTGGGAACTCGAAAGGGCGATTAAAAGAAGAAGATCATCCGATGCGCGGGAAATATCTACACGGTATTGCCTTCCGGCATCTTTTTTCATACTCCCCAGAAGCAGGAAATTGCATATCAGTAGGAGAAGAAGTTCCAGGACCAGGATCACGCAGGCGATCGTGCGGAAACGGCGCATGCCGGATCCGTAGGTCCGGAGGAGTTCCTTATTTTTCCTGCTGTCGGAATTGTTTTTCGGATCTTTACTCATACCGGTACCCCGTGCCCCATACAGTGATGATATGCTTCGGATTCTTCGGATCTTTCTCGATCTTCTCGCGGAGCCACTTGATGTGGACGGTCAGCGTCTGGATCTCGGAATCACTGTCGCTGCCCCAGATATTGTTGAAGATGTATTCTTTTCGGAGCGTGGTGTTCTTATTCTCGATGAGAAGCTGAAGAAGTGCGAACTCTTTCTCCGTGACGACCACGGGCTTGTCGCCGACGGTCAGCGTGTGCTGCACGGTATTCAGGCGCAGGTCCCCGTCGATGATCTCCTCGACGGCGTATTTTCTCTTAAAGACGCCCTTGATCTTTGCCAGCAGGATATCGATATCATATGGCTTCTCGATATAGTCGTCCGCGCCGAGCGCCAGGCCCTCGAGCTTGCTGTCTTTATCGCTCTTCGCACTGGCGATGATGATGTGTGTATTCGAGGATTCCCTGATTTTACTTAAGACGGCAAATCCGTCGATGCCCGGGAGCATGATGTCCAGAACCAGAAGCTTCGCGCCGTACTTCTCGAAAAGCTCGATCGCGCGCTCACCGGTCGGTGCGATGGCGACGGTGTAGTTTTCTTTCTTGAGAAAAGCAGAGAGCAGATCTCCGATCTCTTTATTGTCTTCGCAGATGATGATGTCCGGCATACCATTCTCCTTTTTCACGGGCGTTTCCGGTGCCGGAGGAAGACCATTCCGCCACGGCTCGAAAAGCACTATACGGATTTATTATAGCACGTCGAAAAACTGCGAAGGAAAAAGCTGCCGGGATGAGTGATTTTGCAGGAGAAAATGCAAATAAATAATGGTATTTCAGAATGCCTGTTCTTGTTGTAAAGTGCGCCGGAAATTAGTATAGTAACATAAGGAGATAAGGAAAATGGCTGATAGCATTTTAAACTTAAAAAAACATACCTGTCCGACATGTGGCGGACAGCTGATCGTAAATGAAACACGGAAGATGTACGAGTGCCCTTTCTGCGGGGTGACCTTCGACTATGAGTACTTCCGTGAAGATGACGTGCTCGAGAGAGGATCGCGCGCGATAAGAGCCGGAGAATTCCAGTCTGCCAAAGACGCGTATGAATTCATGCTGGCGAAGGAACCTTCGAATTTCGAGGCGCTCCGCGGCATGATCCTGGTCTATGCCTGCGCACGAAGCACCACCGATTTTGCGGATCCGAAAAAACTTAAAATAATGAATACGCCTGCTGTCGATGAGAAGATCCAGCATGCGATCGACCACTGTCTTCCGGAGCATCGGGAGTATTTCTCCAAGATGAAAGAACTCTTCGATGCGGCGGACGTCTATGAAGAGGGCCTCAACACGAATAAGGACCTAAGAAGTGACCAGAAACTGGCATACTCTGATATACAGCGGATCGAGGATAAGAAGGGTGAGCTCTTTTTCCATGTCAATGATCCGCAGGATCCGGCGGCGGACATGATCAAGGTCCATCCGCGTTCCATTGCAGGGACGCTCATCGGTCTCTACGTTTTCTATGCGATCTTCGTCCTTTTGATCTTTGGAGCGATGAAGAACCCGTACACGAAGGCAACTTCGGAGAAGACACGCTCTACGAAGGCAACGACCAAGGTCAATTACACGATGCCCGATTATTTTGCATATTCCGCGGCCGAAAAGTCGCTGAGAGAGTCATATGAGAAGCGGGGAATGGATCCTGCAGAAGCGTCAAAGAAGGCAGCTGCGGACGCGAAGAATGCACAAAAGAATATGCAGAAGTATGTGGCTATTGATTACAATTCCATTTTAAACAAGAGCGCGGATAAGTCGGAGTCCCAGCGTCTGGAAAAAGAAGAGAAATGGAACAAAGATCATGCCAATATGGACAGGAACAGGATGCTCTTTCTTCTGATCCCGGCAGGTGTCCTCGTGCTCGTCTGCATCTATCTTTTCCATCGCGAATACAGGATCAAGAAGTTTGAGACTGAGACGATGAAGCCGTATAGAGACAAAGCTTCTGAGATCACGAATGAGATCCTCAAGAACGAGGAGAGCACCAACCGCATGAAGACGAACCTTATTCATCTCTATCAGGAGATGAGAAAACTCGATCCGATGCCGGAGAAAGTGTCCGTCCCGAAGACGATTAAAGAAAAGAAACAGCCGAGAAAAAGATGGGAGTAAAGACTATGGATTTTCAGATTTCAGCCGGATCGATCAAAGAAGGAAAGACCGTCATCCTTTACGATGAAAGTGCTTTTGCCGGAGTAAAAAAGATCGCGGGGAAGGTTGCTGCGGATATCGGTGCCGTCTTTGGAAAAGCACCTGTCGCGGCAGCGCTTGAGGATCTTTCCGGGGAGGAGCTGAGCAGGATCAGATACCCGATCCTGGTAGGCACGGTCGGATGTAACATTCTTACAAAGCTCGAGACAGCAGGACTTCTGGCGCTCCACGATGTGGACGGGAAAAGAGAAGTCTATCAGCACAAGGTGGTCGGAAAACTCTCCGCGGGACTTCTCCTTCCGCAGGAAACATCCGCGCTCGTGATCGCCGGATCCGACAAACGCGGAACAGTATATGGCCTGTTCGCCCTGTCGGAGAAACTGGGCGTGTCGCCGTTTATCGACTGGCTGGATGTCATGCCGGAGAAGAAGACTTCCTTTTCGATCTCCTCGAAATATACATATACTTCAAAAGAACCGTCCGTCCGCTTCCGAGGATTCTTCATCAACGATGAGTGGCCGGCCTTCGGCAACTGGTGCAATAAGCGCTTCGGCGGATTTAATGCGAAGTGCTATGAGCATGTTTTTGAGCTGCTTCTGCGTCTGAAGGGAAACTATATGTGGCCGGCGATGTGGTCCGCGATCTTCCCGAATGACGGGCCGGGACTTCTTAACTGTGAGCTCGCGGATGAACTCGGCGTGGTCATGGGCATGTCCCACCACGAGCCTTGTCTCCGTCAGGGTGAGGAATACAGATACCTTCGCGGACCGAAGTCCATCTATGGCGATGCATGGAATTTCTTAAGTAATGAGAAGGGCATCACGAAGTTCTGGGAAGACGGTCTGATCCGCAGTGGCAAGTTTGAGAACGTGATCACCGTTGGCATGCGCGGCGAGGCGGATACAGCCATCATGGGCACCGAGGCTACTCTTGCCGATAACATCAACCTGCTCCGCAAAGTCCTTAGGACACAGAATAAACTCATCAAAAAGCACGTCAATAAGAACCTCGATGAGGTGCCGAGAATGCTCGCGCTCTATAAGGAAGTTGAGCCGTATTTCTATGGCGACGAGAAGACGCCGGGCCTTATGGGAGATCCGGAACTTGAGGGCGTAACGCTCATGCTCTGCGACGATAACTATGGAAACTTAAGAACTGTCCCGACCGAGCAGATGCGCGATCACAAGGGCGGCTACGGCATGTACTATCACTTCGACTATCACGGCTATCCGATCTCCTATGAGTGGTTCAACACCTCCTATCTTCCGAAGGTTTGGGAACAGATGACGACCGCATATGACTGCGGGATCAGGGATCTCTGGATCGTCAATGTCGGCGATATTTTCAGTAACGAATATCCGCTGGCCTTCTTCCTGGATCTGGCGTATGACTTCGGAAAATGGGGCACAGCGAATAGAAATGCCGCGCATGAATATACGAAGCTCTTCGTCGAAAAATTCTTCGGAACGACACTTACGCCGGCCCAGAAGAAGCAGGTAAAAGAACTTCTTCTAGGCTATACGAGGATCACGGGCGCCCGCCGGACCGAGGCCATGAATGACGATATCTATGCGCCATTTGCTTACGATGAAGCAGAGGAGCTTCTTGATACCGTCGAAGATCTTATGGCAAAGACAGTAAAGCTTTATGGCAAGCTCTCGGAAGGGACCGGGAAGCTGGCATCCAATGTCGCTTACCGCTTCTATGAACTGGTATATCTGCCCCTGATGGCAAACCTCAACATTCAGAAGATGTGGCTTATGACGACGCAGAACCATGCTTTTGCGAAGTTTGGAAGCACCTATGCGCTGACACTTGCCGAGAAAGTAAACGAATGCCTGGAATTTGACCAGAAGATCGTGGAAGAACTCCACAAGATCCACGGCGGTATGTGGTACGGCATGGGTCTTTCCGAGCATGTCGGATTTAAGCACTGGTGCGAAGAAGAGTGCCAGTATCCGGTCATTCATACGTTCCTGCCCGGAAACAGAGACCGCCTGATCGTGAATATCCCCGGCATGGACCAGCACACGGAAGGATATTTCTGGAAGCGTGCGGAGCTGACACTTCCTTCTTTCCTCGATCCGCGTGTTGAGGAAGGGAAGATCGACCTGACGACAGGATGCGATAAGAAGATCTCCTTTACGGTCGAGTGCGATGCAAAATACCTATCCGTATCGCCGACTTCCGGTACGGTCGAGCCGCGTTCGAAAAAGAGGATCACCGTAAAGCTTGATAGAAAGAAGCTTACGAAAAAAGATAAAGAAGCAAAGATCACGGTACGCTTTGGTCCGGAAGCATTTGTCGAGGTCCGTGTGCCGGTCAATGAACTGAACACCGAGTACGTCTCGATCTGCGCGGAGAACTTCACGGAGAATATCCCGGGCAAAAAGGGTGCCTTTGAAGTGATTCCGGACTACACCCGGGGAATGGCTGCCGTGAAGGCATATCCACAGAATATGGAGTTTAAAAAGGCCGAGGATGCACCGAAGATTTCCTATTCTGTAAACGTACCGAAAGCAGGAAAATATACGCTCCGCCTGATGACTAATCCGAGCAACCCGCCGACGCGGGAGAAGAAAGTCCTTTTCGGCGTTTCCGCCAACGACGGAAAAGAGAAGAAGGTCAACATGATCCCGGATGGATTTGGCGTCGGCGATGACCAGCCTCTCTGGAAGCAGGGCGTGCTCGACAATATCCGTATCACAGAGGTAGGACTCGACCTTAAGGAAGGGAAGAACACTATCGGTATCCGTGCGATCAGCCCGAACTTCGTGCTCGTGAAGATAGTGCTTTTCGAAGAGGGAAAAGCACCGATGGACTCCTATAACGGTCCTTCTGAAACTTACAGATAGAAATCTGCGGCCTTCATGTAGAAGGCAGTGTCGTATAGGATCTTTGTCCAGTCATCCGGATCCGGTTCATAGAAATGTACATTGATGACCAGTCGCGCAGGACCGCTCCAGAGATCGTAATGCTCCGGTAGTATGCCGACTGTGATGACGGAGGTTTCTCCGGCTGCGACGCATCGATCCTTGAAGGGCATCGTCTCATGGCGGAATACTGCGCCATCTTCCCATTCGCCGTCGTCGCCCTGCTTCTGAAGAGTGAAAACTTCTTCAACATAAAGCGGAGATTCCCCTTCGTTCGTGATGGTGAGCTCTAATACCGATGGAACGAGGACACCGTCTTTTTCAACCATTTTATCCTGGGGGACCGAGACGGAAATCGTGCAATCACCGTGGAAATCGGTTGGCCCGGTCGAGGGATATTCCGTATGATCCGGAAGAGTCGTAGCTTCTGTGGATTCCGTAGGCGGCATCGCGGTGGTATCATCGGTAGGCCTCGAAGGTAAGGTTGTAGATTCCGGCGGCGTAGATGATGTGGGGACTTCAGTAGCATTCGTCGGCCGTGTTGTCGTATCAAGACTCACTGTTTTATTACCCAGCACACCGGAGCTCCAGATCCCGAAAGCGATGAGCCCCAGTGCAGCGGCTGCCACTGCTCCCGGAAGGATATACCGCTTTACGATCCGCAGGAACGGTTTAGCGGCGGGTACTTTTGCCGTATCCGGAGACGTTACTGCTCCGGCTTCTTCTCCTGCTTCCGAAACATATTTATCATCGATGTCATTGATCACATCAAATAGATCTTTTCCTTTCATGAGAGCAAACCTCCTTCCTGAAGTATCTCACGCAGCCGGCTGCGCATGCGGTTTAGAGAGACGGACACGTTATTCTCCGTCATGTGCATGCGTGCGGCGATGTCTTTTACGCTATCTGCGTACCAGTAGCGGCGGACGAAGATCTTCCGCTTATCCGAGGGAAGCGTCCCGAGGAATTCATTGATCACGGAGAGCAGTTCCTGGCGGTAAAGCGCGCTGTCTGCAGATTCATATCCGGCGATCACTTCGTCCAGTTCTTCAAATACTAAAGTCAGATTACTTCCGCCACGCTTTTCGGCGTGCTTCTTGTTATACATATTCAGTGCGTGGTTCTTCGCGATGCGGCCGACGTAGGGAGGGAGTACGGAAGGGCGCTGAGGTGGGATGCTGTTCCATACCGAAAGGTAGGTGTCGTTGACGCACTCCTCCGCATCCTCAGAAACGCCGAGGATGTTCAGCGCGATCTTATGGCAGAATCGCCCGTACTTTGCGGCGAGCTCTTTTAGCGCCTGCTCGCATCGGTCCCATAACAGTTTTACGATTGAAGTATCGTCCATTTTCCACTCCCTGTTCCGGCCGGAAGACCCGGCTGAAATACACCCATCTTCTTTTAACTATATCACAACTCCTGACATTCTCTTTTCCCGTGTGGGAAGGTTCGTAGGATCATCTCACATAACAGTTTTCCCGGATGAAATCGAGAAGTTCCGCAGATGAATCAAAGTCGGTATGCGTACCGGTTCTATTCTGGAACGAACACAGGTAGGAAACTCCATCCACCGTGAAGTACAGTTTCTGAGATCCGTAGTCTTCTTTACAGGATCTCATGCCGCCCATATCTTCCCAGCTGCCGTATTCTTCCGGGTTTTCCGGATCCCGGATAAGGGTGATGCTGTAATAGTCAGAATTCGGACGGGTTATGAGACTTAAGGATGTGCTATTTACACTACCCAGATGATTAAAACCGGTGATGTGCATCCCGCCGAGGAAAGGCGTATCCACGATCTTATCGTAGATATATGGTTCAGAACCGTTATCCTCTTCCAGATGATCGAGAAGTACTTCCGCGTAGTGGATGAAATCCCCGATATCTTTTTCTGTCAGGGGATCATTGCTATCGTAGTTTTCGAAGGTGACGACAAGCAGATTTCCGCCCATGAGCTTTCCATAGTACAGATATTCTCTCGAACTTAGCGTATCTGTGATGTGCTGTATGACGTGATCATCGGTCAGCTGGATCTCCTCTGCCGCAAACTCAAAGGGCTGAGTTCCGTAGTAGCACATCGGATCATGGGCCATCTCCTCAAAGGAGGTATAGACCGAGCCGTGTTCTATAGCATTCAGCTGGAGATATTTGATTTTACCTTCATGAATATTCCCATTAGGATCCAGACATGTCGCGCTGTTTTCGTTCGAAAAAAGTCTGCTTCCATAATCAACGCAGCGGAATCTGTGCGACATGGAAAGCTCATCACATCTGTTATAGATAAGCGTGGTGTGGTCCGCTACAAAAGCGTACTTCTCCATTGCCTCTTCCAGAGTATATTTTTGATCAAGGATCCTTGTTGGATCCCAGTACACGATCTCTTCCGGAAGATCCGGTTCATCGGACATTACACGGGTGCCCGTCGGAATGGCCAGCTCATACGACGCAGTGTATCTTGTTACAGCGGGACCTGCTTTCTTCGTTGTCTCCGAGGTTTCCGTATCTTCTGACTTTTCCGAAGAACTCGTATCCGAAACGGAGTCTGCCGTTTCCGCCACGGTAGTCGGAGACAGCATGTCTCTTTTACATCCTGCTGCCATGGTCAGGATGGAAAGAGAAAGAGCGAAAGCAAGTATGGTTTTCATATTTTTTTTCATATCGGACACCTCTCTTTTTCCGTCTTCACCCCTATTAACAGAATCCCGGAGGAAATCTTACAGCAAAAATGAAAAAATTTTTTCTGACGCAGAAGATCGCATCCGGGTCGGGCGCACTAAGCCCCGCGCGCCTTGAATTTTGCCCTGATATATGGAATAATTCTTGTGTTGTTTTTCTTTATGGAAAACTCCCGATAATTGAAAGAAATCAGATTTTGGAGGCACCTTATGGATGAATCTTTAAGACAGCAGTTTGTCCGCACAGTCCAGGATTTTACCGCTATGACGGGAATCTATCTGCCGGACGACGTGGAGAAAAGACTTCGTGAACTCCGCGATTCCGAGTCGGTCGAGAATGCGAAGACGATGTATGATTGTATGATCGAGGATCTTTCCCTCGCAAAAGAACTTCACCGTCCGCTTTGTCAGGACACGGGTGTCCTTCAGTATTTTGTGGAAGTCGGAACGGAGTTCCCGTATCTGGCGGAGATCGAGAGTGTACTTACTGAAGCCGCACGAAAAGCAACGCTCGAGACACCGCTCCGTCCGAATGTCGTAGAGCCGCTCGGCGAGCACAACACCGGCGATAACACCGGCTACGGTGCTCCGTATATCGAATATGATCTTGTTCCGGGATCTTCTGACCTTCGCCTTCGCATGTATATGGCAGGCGGCGGATGCTCGCTCCCGGGCAGAAGTAAAGTCCTGATGCCGCTCGAGGGTGTCGAAGGCATCAAGAAGTTTGTCTATCAGACGATCCTCGACTGGGGCGTAAATGCCTGCCCACCGCTGTGCATCGGTATCGGTCTCGGCACCTGCGCGGCGACCTCTGCGATGCTTTCCAAGAAGGCACTTCTCCGTCCGATCGGCACCCGTTCTTCTTATCCGGAAGTCGCCAAGCTCGAAGATGAGATCCAGGCGGGTCTCGATTCTCTGGGTATCGCACCTCTGGGATTCGGCGGCAGCCACACCGTATTAAACGTAAATATCGAGGCTGCAGCGCACCACCCGGCGACACTGGGCGTCGGCATCACGACCGGCTGCTGGGCCACAAGAAGAGGCGAGATCATCATCCACAAAGATCTCTCGTCCGAGATCATTTCCCATAAAAAAGCACTTGCCGCTGCGGCAGATGCGAAGAAAGGCTGAGGAGGTGTGAGATCTATGAAAAAAGTACTGACCACTCCTATTACATATGATCAGATCAAGGATCTCCGAATCGGCGATACCGTTTATCTTACAGGCATGCTTGCAACCTGCCGTGACAGCGGCCACAGAAGAGTCGTGCAGGATAAGGTATTCCCGGAGAACTTCGAGTTTAAGGATGGCGCGATCATCCACGCCGGCCCGATCGTCGGAAAAGACGAGAACGGCAAGCAGTATATGGTCTCGATCGGACCTACGACGAGCCGCAGAATGGAAGCTGCAGAAGCGGATTTCATCGAGCAGACGGGTATCCGCGTGATCATCGGTAAGGGCGGTATGCTCGAAAAGACGACAGAGGCCTGCAAGAAGTTCGGCGCGATCCACTGCGCATACCCGGGCGGCTGTGCGGTAGTTGCCGCGCAGGAAGTCGAAGAACTTCAGGGCGTCGAGTGGATGGACCTCGGCATGCCGGAGGCCCTCTGGATCATGAAGGTCAAGGAATTCGGTCCGCTGGTCGTATCGATCGACACAGAAGGAAATAACCTCTTTGAGAACAACACGAAGATCTTTAGAGAAAGATTCGACAAGCTCCTGGAAAAGTGAGTTTTTCTCCGATCAGCATGCCTCTGGCGTGCGTAAACGCCAACCTGCCGCCTAAGTCTCTGAAAGTGTCTCTGAAAAAGGACTTACAGAGACTAAAACAGGGAAAAACGGCAAAATTCTCTGAAAATGTCTCTGTAAAAGAATATACAGAGACTAAAACAGGGAAAAATGGCAAAATCCTCTGAAAGTGTCTCTGTAGATAGACTTTCAGAGACTGAAACAGAGGATTATTTCAAAAGATTAATCTTAAATCTCTTTGGAAAGTTTATTAGCAACCTCGGCGATGCTGAGGTTGTTTTCTTTTGCGATCCGTGCGAGATCTTCGTACTCGATCTTCTTTCTTGTCGTGCCGTAGCCGGAGGAGACTTTTACCCGGACGGGACCAAAAGAGGAATCGACTTTGTAGATCTGTCTGTCCAGCATATAGCGCTGCATCTGTGTCTCGCGGATACCGATCGTTGTCGTATGCTCGAAAAGAAGCCGGACGAATTTCTCTTTATCTTCGGGCTTACAGAGTACGCGAAGAAGGATGCCCGGACGGGATTTCTTCATGCCGCAGGGAACGGTGAAGACTTCGTTTGCGCCTGCTTCGAAAAGACGTTCCATGGCAAATCCGACCGCTTCGCCGGTCATGTCATCGACATTGCAGGAAAGTTCGATAATGTCGCCGTTGGAAGAAAAAGAAGATCCGGAAGCTTCTGATGCAGAAGCAGAAACTGCCGACGCACTTTCCGCAGCCGTAACTGAAGCAAAAGCAGCATCAGTGGAAGCCGTGGATCCGATGCTCTCTTCTACTGTTTCACCGAGCATAACGCGTACACAATTGGCTCTCGGGAAGTCTTTCTTGCCCATGCCGTAACCGATGGCGGAAGTCTTCATCATGGGCTGTTTCCCGAATCCTGTTGCAAAATGCTTCAGAAGTGCGGCACCTGTCGGCGTGCAAAGCTCACCGCTGATGTCTGCGCTGTATGTGGGGATCCCCTGCAGGATATGTGCCGTCGCCGGAGCGGGGACGGGGAGGATGCCGTGAGCGCATTTTACTGTGCCGGAACCGACATGGATCGGAGAAACGATGACTTCATCCGGCTTGATCTTGTTCATGAGAAGACATACCGCCGTGATGTCCGCAACCGCATCCATCGAGCCGACTTCGTGGAAATGGATCTGATCGACAGGCTGACCATGCACGTGGCTCTCGGCCTCGGCGATCTCCTGATAAACAGCCAGTACATCCAGTGCCACCGAAGTAGGGAGTTTCATGTGATCACCCACGATATGCTCGATATCGTGCATGCTGCTGTGATGATGCGAATGACCATGTTCATGGGAATGTTCGTGATCATGATCATGGTGATGCTCATGGTCATGATGGTGTTCATGCTCATGCTCGTGATCATGATGATGCTCGTGTTCATGCGAGTGCTCGTGCTCATGGTGATCATGGTCGCAGCCGCAGCCCTCTTCTTCGCCGTTAATGAGCACCGACATATGCGTGCCGGTAATGCCGCATTTGACAGAAGGTTCTGCAACATATTTTACGCCCGGGATCCCGCGCGAATTCAGTTTCTCAACAAAAGCTTCACGCTCTTCTTTCGGAAGAAGCTCGAAAAGCGCTGCGCTCAGCATATCGCCTGCGGCGCCCATAGAACAGTCGATGTAAAGAGTCTTCATGATTTTGCCTCCATATGGTTGATCATACTGGCCTGATATGCGGCGCCGAATCCGTTATCGATATTGACGACGGATACACCGCTGGCGCAGGAATTGAGCATGGATAATAGTGCAGAGAGTCCTTCAAAAGCAGCGCCATATCCGACACTGGTCGGAACAGCGATGACCGGACAGTCTGCAAGTCCGCCGATGACACTCGCGAGAGCGCCCTCCATACCGGCGATCGCGATGATGACGCTGGCGGTCATGATTTCTTCTTTGTGGGCGAGAAGCCGGTGCAGTCCGGCGACACCAACGTCATAGAGACGGACAACTTTGTTTCCGAAACGCTCGGCCGTGATCGCTGCTTCCTCAGCGACGGGAATATCACTGGTGCCGCCGGTCGCGACAACGATCTTACCGATACCGTCCGGAGCGGGCGTTTCGCCATAACATGCGATGCGTGCGTCCGTATAGTACGTGATATCGAAGGATTTGGCAATCTTCGCCGCAGCTTCCTTTGAAAGCCGGGTGATCAGGATATTGTCCTGTCCATTTTCGATCATGGAAGAGAGGATCCCCTTGATCTGGTCAGGTGTTTTTCCCGCACCATAGATCACTTCCGGGACTCCCTGCCGGATGCTTCTGTGATAATCGATCTTCGCATATCCGAGATCTTCAAAGGGGGCGGACTTCAGAAGCAGAAGTGCCTCATCCGAAGTCATCTCGCCTTTTTCAACGGATTCAAGGATGCGCTTGACGTTAGTATTCATGTCTGACTCCTAACAATGCAGGCGGAAGGAAAGATCCTTTGCCTGCCGGTGACACAGGGCCACCTGTATTTTGATTCAAAAAAAGGGAGAAATGATCAACATTTCTCCCTTGCAAAAGAACTTTACGATCAGTTTTTCTTCGCAAGAAGTTTCGCACGAAGAACGCCCTTCGGATCCTTGACCAGAAGAACGACCAGCCAGATGATCAGGCCAAGTGCTACGACGGTCAGTCCGAGAAATGCATCGTTCAGCATATCTGCTGCTGCCGGCTGGAAGAACTCTTCCTTAAGCTCAGCGTACTCGAAGATAGCATCGCACATCCACATCAGGGAAGCGCCCCAGTACATCAGTGCCAGTGTGCCGACTTTCCAGGTATCCTTCGGAGCATTTTTATACCATACGATCGTTGCGATGATCGCAGCGAATACAGAAATCAATAATGTCATAGGAATATCCTCACTTATCTTCTTTTACGGTTTCTTCAACGAGAGCAGCGGTCTTATTCGCGCGCTTTTCAAGACGGGAAGAAACAACGACCATGCCGACCCATGCAGCTGTTACAAGAAGTGCCATCGTTACACCGACGGTAGCCATCTCGTGGAACATTTCAGATCGGGAGGATGCATCGTTAGCAGCAGTCAGGAAGGGGAACCACGGTACCACTTCACCATGCCATACATGCTCAAGTGCAAGAAGTGCGGAACCACCCCAGAGCATATTATTCAGCCAGCCGAGCTTTCTGGAAAAATGTGATTTCTCAACGGTAGAAGAACCGCTCTCATGATGGATCTCCATATTCTTTTCCTTAGAAGCAAGGACTTTCTGTGCGATAGTAGTTACGATCGCTTCGGTTGCCGGAACTAAAAAACAAGCCATACAAGTACCTCCTATTTATATGAACTTACAAAAGCATTATACTTTCTTCCTCTATCATATTTCAACAAAAGCACTGTACTTTCGCAAAATTGCGCAAGTTTTTGACAGAAAAACAAATGTCACGGGTGCGGGAATTACTGCCGGGAAGCCTGTTCGACGCATGAAAAGGCCCCGTACCGGTTTCACATGAAAATGGTACGGGGCCCTGTAACCTATGCGATTCTATGCAGTACAGGTGTTATCCGACAACGATAACCAGGATCTGGAAGGATTCGGAAGACTT
Organism: Clostridiales bacterium; assembly: GCA_017961235.1. Classification (GTDB taxonomy): domain Bacteria; phylum Bacillota; class Clostridia; order Saccharofermentanales; family Saccharofermentanaceae; genus Scatonaster. The sequence continues at coordinate 45,353 of JAGCXQ010000017.1, forward strand.
ATCGTTGGTAAAGGTGAATAAGGTTTTTCCGGGCTGGCTGCCTGCGGTAAATGTCAGAGGACAGGAATTGAGGCTGCCATCGTGTACCCACTGATCCGACCATTGTCCGGTAGTGTTCTTGTTATCAGCCCTGTAAGATACGGAGAATACTCCTGTTGCTCTCAGGCTGACCATAATGGTTTCGCTTTCGCCAGGTGAGAGAACGAGCACGTTTTTAGATGCGAAATAGGATGTGGTCGGCGGAACCAGATTCTTGATGGAACTGTAGATACCTTTGACATCATTTTCATTGGCTTCGATCTGCGCCTTATAATCGTCTCTTTCCTTCTTAGCAGTGGTGAGATCATTAGTAAGAGAGTTGACGTTCTCCTGAAGCTGGTTTACATTCTGCTCAAGATCCGTCTTATCTTTTTTCAGTGCTTCCTCTTTGTCAGAAAGATCCGTGACCTGTTCTTCAAGATCTGCGATCTCGCCGTCTTTATCATCGATCGTCTTATCGCGATCCTCGATCTCCGTATTCAGATCGGATTTCTGCTTCATATAAAGGTATGCGCCTACGCCCAGACCTGCTGCTGCCAGCGCAAAGAGGATGATGAAAATGATCATCGGAACGAAGAATTTCTTTCCGCCCTTTTCGCCCGGTGCCTTATTTTTCTTGTTTTCCGGAGCTACGGGAATGGCAGGTGCTACGGGTGCCATCGGCTGCGGAGCCGGTGCCATTGGCTGAGGAACCGGTGCAAATGCCGGCTGCGGTACCTGCTGCTGGAAATCAGGAGTCGGAACGGTCGGAGCTACCGGCGGAGTGCTCTCCTGGGAACCAAATGCCGGAACTGTTGGCGACAGCGACTGTGTGTCCTCGGAAAAAACACTTGCTGTCGGAGCAAACGGAGATGGTGCATCTTCAGGGACCTCAAAATCCTCGAGCGAGGAGTCATTCAGCTCGGATGCCGCTTCAACCGAAGCATCAATAGCTTCTGTAGGAGCTTCGATCTCTTCTGATACCGGAGCCTCCGATGGTGTTTCCGCGAGATCTTCCGGTGCAGGGATCTGTTCCGGAACCGGGGAAGCAAACTTCGTTCCGCATTCTGAACAGAAAAGAGCATCACTGGAATTCTCAGCGTTGCAGTTGGTACATTTCATAACAGTATCCTCCTTATTATTTTGTTTCCTTTTATATTCACATGATCATCCATATAACTGAGTCCGGATCACTCCGTTTTTGTCCGTCTCAAGGATCATGTAGTTACCATTTCGGATAGATCCCGGATTCAGAAAACGGATCCCGTAGATCTCCTTATCCTGCTGTCTGTGCGTATGACCATATATTACCACATTACACTGATGCTCCTGTGCGGAATATGCCATGATTTCCGGGCTTGCGTGATACAGATGGCCATGCGTGACCAGTGCCCGGGAAATGGAAGATAAAGGGATCTTAATCTGATCCGGTACGCCGGCAGAAGACGAAAAATACGAATCACAGTTGCCGCGTACCATGCGGATATCCATCGATCGGGAAGTGGCTCTGCGGATGATCTCTTCCACATCGTAGGTCTCCATCTCCAGATCTCCGCACACGATGACCATATCCACATCCTGATGCTTCGAAAGAGCATTCTCCAGACGCGATTCCGCACCGTGAATATCCGAACATACGAAAAACTTTGTCATCTTACTTCCTGAAGAATTCCGTTTCTCCCGGAATTCTATTAACCACCCTATTTCTCATTCTATAGTAAACCTTTTCCATATTCTATAGGGAATCGTATTCTTTTTTCCATTTTCGGAGGACATATAGCAAAAGCTCCGTGCCTTCACTTTGAAAGCACGGAGCCGGTTGGTCATCTGATCTTTTATCTGTCCCCCATTTACGACATGACGGAAGTGCTTCTTACTGTGCCTGTACCGCCGTCATCGCGACAGTGTTGACGATGTCATCTACAGAGCAGCCGCGGGAGAGGTCGTTACACGGTTTTGCCAGACCCTGGAGAACTGCGAAGCAGTCCGCACCGCCGATTCTCTGGGTGATCTTATATCCGATATTACCTGCCTGAAGATCCGGGAAGATAAGAACGTTTGCACGGCCGGCAACAGGAGATCCCGGAGCCTTCGATGCACCGATCTCCGGAACGAGTGCGGCATCAAACTGCATCTCGCCATCGAGAAGAAGATCCGGAGCGAGCTCGTGTGCGATCCTGGTTGCTTCCTGCATTTTGGTAACGAGATCGTGCTTTGCACTGCCCTTCGTGGAGAAGGAAAGAAGCGCGACTCTCGGCTCCTCAATACCACAGAGGACACGGGCCGTCTCTGCTGCAGATACGGCGATCTGCGCAGTCTCTTCTGCTGTCGGGCACGGATTTACGACGCAGTCGGCATAGACGAGAAGTCCGTCTTCACCGAGGTCCTTGTTCGGGCACTCCATCAGGAAGCTGCTCGATACGATCGACATGCCGGGCTTTGCCTTGATGATCTGAAGTGCCGGGCGGAGCATATCGCCTGTCGTGTGGACGGCGCCGGAAACGAGTCCGTCCGCATCACCGAGCTTGACCATCATAACAGCGAAGTACATCGGATCCGATACGAGTTTCTTCGCATCTTCCTCTGTTACGCCCTTTGCTTTTCTCAGCTCGAAAAGCGCCTGTGCGTATTCATCGGATTTCTCACTTGCCTTCGGATCGATCACCTTGATACCGGAGATGTCTGCGCCCTGTTCAGCGGCAACCTTAGCCACAGCATCGGGAGCTCCGATGAGGACCGGCTCTGCGAGACCTTCCTTCTTAATGATCTCCGCGGCCTTCACGGTACGCTTCTCGTCGCCTTCCGGAAGAACGATCGTCTTAACATCTGCCTGTGCTTTTGCTCTGATCTTCTCAATCAAACTCATAAAGAATTACCTCTCTTTCTTTCTGGCGCGCTCTGTTCTTAATCAGAATTCCACGCCTTCAAATCCCTGCCATACATCTTTGCCGGAGTAGGTCTGTGCGGTCAGTTTTCCCTGCATGACCTTGAGCGCCGGAAGAGCAAGAGCTTCCTGCTCCATCTCGCCCGGATATACACTGATCGGTGCGATCCATCCGCATCGCTTCTCAATAGTTTCCTTTACATCCGGGAAACGGAGAAGTCCGCCTGTCAGAAGGATGCCATCGACCTTGCCGCACAGTACGCAGCTCATCTCGCCGATCATCTTGCAGATCTGGTAGAGCATCGTGTTCCATACGAGGTCCGCCTTCTTATCGCCCTTTTCGAGCATCTCATGGATCGTGTCAGCATTCGCTGTGCCGAACAGATCGACAAATCCGCCCGCTCTGGAGCAGCGCAGTCTTACGTCTGCGACGGAGTGTTCTTCGATATAGTCGAGAAGTGCCAGTACCGGTACGGATCCGATTCTTGTCGGTGTAAAAGCACCCTCGCCGTCGGCACCCATGTTGCCATCGACCATTTTGCCGTGGTCATGTGCGCTTACGGTGATACCGCCATCGATATGTGCGACAACGAAATTACAGTCTTCGTACTTCTTTCCCATCACTTTTTCTGCGTGGTACTCGGCAACGGCCTTCTGATTCAGAACGTGTGAATGGGATACGCGGTAGATGCCCTTGATACCCGTAAGTCTGGCATAGTCGCCATACTCATCGACATTGGTCGGGTTGAGCGTGAACGCCGGCTTATTGAATTCCTGCGCGAACTTCCAGGCGAGCATGACACCGAGCTTAGCCGGGTGCTCACTGCCGCCTACTGCCGCGACTGTGTCATCGTAGAGCTTTTGATCGATCTTCGTGATACCGCCCGGCTGTGTGTGCGCAGAGCCGCCTCGGCCGACGAATACATCGATCTCTTCCGCTTTATATCCCTCGGCCTTCAGCATGTCGAGGATGACGCCGTAGCGGAACGGCATCTGGTCATTTACGTGCGGAAACGAAAGAAGCACGTCCGCATCGTGGAAGAGGCTCTTCTCGAAGATAGACTCTTCGTTCTCGAAGAGGCTCACCTTGGTCGAGGTCGAGCCCGGGTTAATAATCAGCAATTTGTACTTCTTTTCATCCTGCATAAGAATGTCTCCTGTCTATTTCAAAAGTGCTTTTCGCATATATGAGCAAAAATACAAATCGTATTCTAATCCGCTATCTAGAGAAAAACAATTCTATATAAATAAAAAGCCTAAGAGTGTAAAAGAACCTAAACGGAAACGTACCGAAAAGCACTTTTCTTCCTGCCGGAAAGAGTGTTCACAGAGGACACTTCCGGGGGGTAAGGACAAAATTGCAAAACTTGCGACATCAATTTGGCACATAAAACCGACATTAGAAACGTCTGCGTAACATACCGTTCATAAAAAGATGATAAAATGACCCAAAGACCTTATAAGGGGAAAGAGGTTTTTAAGATACATCGATGCAACTATGGAGGGAGACATATGGTTAAGAAGAAGCTATTATCCATGCTCGTCAGCTTGACTATGGTCGTCGGCATGTTCCCGATGATGATGGTATCGGCAGACGAGGAAACGGGTACATTTACGGAACTGCAGGAAGCGATCGACAAAAGCGGATTTGTAAGTTTGGAAAAGAACTACGAATGGCAGGAAGGCGATAGCAGCATCGTCATCGATAAAGGCTTTGGTGGAATAGACCTTAACGGTAAAACGATCGACGCGAAGGGAAATGGACCGATATTTATTATCGATAATCATAGCCGACTCGATATAAATCCTGGCAGCGGATCGATCACAGGCGGAAGTGCTGTCAATGGTGCGGCCTTCTATGTAAATGAAGGATGTTCACTCAATCTATATGGAGGAGCTGTTTCCGGAAATACCGCTACAGGAAATGGCGGCGCCATCTATAATGAGGGAACAGTTAAACTCCAGAGCGGCACAACTGTTACAAAAAACAATGCAGTAAATGGTGCCGGGATCTATAATGCCGGATCTCTCGCAATTGACGGAGGAAATATTGTCAATAATACTGCAAGCGGAAACGGTGGCGGAATCTATCAGGCTGCAGGAGCGTCCGGGATCACCTTATCCTCCTCTCCTGTTATTGCTGGCAGCACGCCGGACAATCTATATCTGGCAGAAGGCCAGGTGGTGAATTGCGGATCCACGTTAAGTACAAATGCAACTGTTTTCATCAGTTCCGAGGTGTCAGCGACAGTGACATCCGGATTCTCCGGAAGCACTACTGAGCCGTTTTATACGGATGCCGGTTATGAAGCAAGTATTCAGGAAGGTGAGATCTACCTTGAGAAATCCGGTTCCGGACCGGTTGTGACCGATCCTTCTTTTGCAGGACTCAGCCTCACTCTGGATGAGGGTAAGATCGGTCTGAACGTATTTGTGGATCCGGGAACATGTCCTGTTTCTGAACTTGAGGATTCTCAGGTGACTTTCGATATTCCCGGAAAAGGCGCGAATGTTCAGACAGATACATTTGACTCTTCCTTTACGGTTACTACCAAGGAAGGCGGAAGGACCGTTTATGGATTTACCTGTTATCTGTCTTCGGTTCAGATGGCAGAAGAGATCGCAACTACTTTTACCTATGGTGATAAAACCATCGAAGGAACATTCTCTGTAGCAGATTATATTGAGAAGTATAATAGTGCGGTAGAGTCTCTGGTGCTTCCCAATAATCCATATAAAACA
>JAGCXQ010000018.1 GCA_017961235.1 Clostridiales bacterium
GCCGCTGGAGATGTCCTCATCGTACTCGTACTTTATGACACGTACAGCATATGGCGTGTAAGGTTCATCTCCGCGTGCAAATGCACCGGCCGAAGACACCTCAATTTTTGCTTCAGTATCCGGATCGCCGATCATGTGGTGCGGACCGGAAGCCCGGAAAATATGACGGAAGATCGACTCCGCCATCGGGCTTCGGCAGGTATTGCCGGAGCAGACGAACATCAGTTTCCGGTTTGGCTTATTCTCAACAACTTCCTGATTCTCGGAATCCGGTTTAAAAAGACCATTCATAGTACCTACCTGCCCTTTCCCGCGTCAACAGACGCGAATACTAAAACTGCCTTACAGTGCTTTTGCTAGAGAATCAACCCTTAGTTCATTCCCCAGTTCTTCAGGATCTCCGGAAGGAGCTCCCGGATGATGGTGTCGAGTTGTTTTGCCGTATCCATATAAACCAGATACTCGAATCCGTACGGGTCAGTAACATCGCCGCTGAGATTCGGGATCGCGTAGTGATCGATGAGCTCCTGCAGCGAGAAGATACGGTCTCCCATATCCGGATACTTGAAACGCAGGTATTTGGAGTGGTCTGCCGTCATGCAGAGAACCAGATCCTGGTCGGCAATGAGTTCATCCGTAACCACCTGACTGGTCCTTCCGGTGAGATCTTCCTCATATTCATATCCCGCCAGATCGACGGTGTACTTCGTAAATTCCACGCCTTTTTCCGCAAATGTTCCTGCAGAAGTAACCTCGAGGGTGGCCTCGGTCTCCGGATCTTCGATCATATGGTGCGGACCCGTGGAACGGAAGATCGATCGGCAGATCGCCTCTGCCATCGGGCTCCGGCAGGTGTTTCCCGAGCAAACGAACATGATCTTTCTGTCTGTTTTCTGCGCCACAGGGGCGTCACTCTCTGATGCTGCTTTTAAAAGGCGGTTCATATACGCGATACCCAGTCCTTTCTCCGGAAAAGCCGGTGCAATGATCATCTTCACATGGATCTCATCCAAGGTACGAAGGCCGTCGAAGAGATGATGGGAAGCGGCTTCCACATCTTCCGAATCACCGTAGATGTAGTAGATGATCTCTTCATTCTTATTGGCAAACAGGATCTTAAGGTTCTCTGCGATCTCCTCACCAACGAAAAGACCGACGGGAGTATTCTCCGCAAGCAGAGCCTCCATGATCTCCTGCTTATAGTATACAAAATAATTGTCGAAATCGTCTCCGGTTTTATCGCCGATTATTCTCACCGGGCAGGACGGCGCATAATGGCGGTACTTCATTCCCGGAGCACGCGGGGTCTCATCGTCCGCGACAGTGTAATTCCCGGAGTTTGCTGATCCGATAGGATCGGCACCGGCAGCCATGCCTTCGAGGATCAAAGCCGCAGGGTTTCCCGATTCAGAACTATCTGAAGCGCGACCCGAGGACAGAGTCTCCTTCGGATTACGGAATCCGGAAGATTCGAGGACCTGCTCCATATCTTCGATCGTGATCGCACCAGGACGGAGAACGACCGGCCATTCACCTGTCGCATCGACGACCGTGGACTCCAGTCCGACCTGGCATTCGCCTCCATCCACAACATACGGGATGCGGCCATGCATATCTTTCATGACATGCTCGGCTTTCGTCGGAGAAGGACTTCCGGAAAGATTGGCGGAAGGAGCTGCAATCGGAAGACCACACATATCGATCAGTTTCTGTGCGACCGGATGGACCGGGAAACGGATCCCGACTGTATCAAGTCCGGCACTGACGATGTCCGGAATGAAGTGGGACTTTTTCATGATGATCGTGATCGGGCCCGGCATAAAAGCTTCCATCAGAACCTTCGCTACCGGAGTGATCTCACTGACCAGCGGATCGATCATATCAAAGCTTGCTACATGGACGATCAGCGGGTTATCCGACGGACGGCCTTTTGCTTCGTATATCTTCTTTACTGCTTCCGGGTCAAGGGCATTCGCACCAAGTCCATATACCGTCTCGGTCGGCATACCTACGACCTCTCCCTCCTGGAGAGCGCGTACGGCAGCACTAAAATTCAGTTCATCTTCTGGTGAAACGCATATGGTTTCAAAGTTCATCTCGGTCATCTTCTTTCAGTTTGTGTTTCAGGTTAGTCTTACGGTTTATGTTTTACGTTTTTATTCCGTGCTATTCGTCATCTTCGTCTTCGGAAGCGGTGCCTAGTTTATTCGCACGGTCCGCTAATGTCAACTGCCGGACGATCTCTTCGAGGTCTCCGCCAAGGATCTCTTCTAACCGATAAAGCGTGAGTCCGATCCTGTGATCGGTCACTCTTCCCTGATGGTAGTTATATGTTCTGATCTTCTCGGAGCGGTCACCTGTTCCGACCTGGGATCTTCTCTCTGCCGCGATCGCACCGGTCTGCTTCTGTTCCTCAATCTCGAGAAGACGGCTCTGAAGAACGGCCATCGCCTTCGCTTTATTCTTATGCTGGGAGCGCTCATCCTGGCAGGTCACCACAAGGCCTGTGGGCAAGTGTGTGATGCGGATCGCGGAGTCCGTACGGTTGATGTGCTGCCCGCCGGCACCGGATGCACGGTACGTATCGATCTTTAGATCATTCGGGTTAATGTTGATCTCGACTTCATCGACCTCCGGAAGAACGGCAACTGTTACCGTCGAGGTATGAACACGTCCGCCGGACTCGGTCACGGGAACGCGCTGGACACGGTGCACGCCGCTCTCGTACTTGAAGCAGGAATACGCGCCTCTTCCCTCGATCGAGAATACCAGTTTCTGGTATCCGCCGAGTTCGGTGTCATTACTGTCGATATATTCGATCTTCCAGCCTTTGGAGACTGCGAAGTTACTGTACATCTTATAAAGATCTGTCACAAAGAGCGCGGCCTCTTCTCCGCCTGCGCCGGAACGGATCTCCATAATGACCGAGCGGTCATCCTTCGGGTCTTTCACCGCAAGAAGTTCCTCGAGATCCTCATCGATGCGGGCGAGTTCTTTTTCCAAAGAATCCACTTCATCGGAGGCCATCTGGCGCATCTCTTCATCGTCTGCCTGAGTGTGCAGTTCCCTCGCATCTGAGAGTTCCTGCGTCACACGGTCCTTATCGTGGATCCTTGCCACCACCGGTTCCAAGTCGGAGAGCTCCTTGGTAAGTTTTAAATAGCGCGCGCCGTCAGATACGATCGCCGGATCGGCCATCGATGCAATGATCTCGTCGTAGCGGTGGAGTATCTGTTCTATTCTTTCACGTTCATTATTCACTGGAGCACCCTCTCTTTACATCATTGTACACGAAAACCGGAGACGGATACGCTAGATGTACTGCTTTTCATGCATCTGAAGGAGCATGGCATAGACCGGGAGCTGGTCGGACGTCAATGTCTCGCGGACGACTTCCGGGATGATCATCGGATCATCAGCGAATCCGATTTCCTGGCCTTTGCCGTAATTCCAGAAGACCACGCTGTGCGTCCCCTCCGGATAGACATCAAAGAAATAGCCGGTATCCTGCATCGTCTTGAGCTGGGCAGAACCGAGATAGACGATAACATATGCCTCATGTTTCAAAAGATGAAGAACATCGAGCCAATCTTCTTTGGTCATCTTAAGACTTCCGGCCGGATCGTTGATAATGAGCATGTGGCCAAGATGTTCGGGAACATTCTCATCGCCACGGAGACTGTCCTGGTTGAAATTATAGATGTGACGGACCGAGAAAGACTCAGGAGCCTTCAGATCCTCGCCATAGTACATGACATCCAGCTGCCTACTGTTGATATAAGTGATCGCGTCAGTGACTTTCTGGGATTGCTCGCGCCAGATCTTATTCTTTCTTCCTGCATCCTGAATAAAGACGTCAGTCATCCAGACAATAAATCCCAGAAGGATTGCGATAAAGACGAGTGTGACGATCAGGCGTTTGGCGTTCATTCTTAGCTCCCCAGATAATTCTTTTTCCTTAACAGATATTAGAATCTATATAATGGACTATCTTCCATTCTACACCATAGCGCAAGTGGCCTTTGTTTCTCTTTCGCGCTTCGGAATCAGCGGATGTCCTTGCCACAGTAATTACAGAAAGCGGAGTCAGCTGCGATCTGTTTGCCGCAGAAACGGCAGAATTTCAGGGCGGGTGCTGCCGGAATTGGCGCTGGAGCCGGAGCGGGCTGCGGTGCTGGAGCCGGGGCAGGTTGAGGTACTGGCGCCGGGGCAATGCCGGATTCGGCTTCGCGCTGGCGCTTGGCGAGGATCCTTGCTTTTTCATCAGCAAAGATCTTGTTGATGCTGGCATTATCGATCTCACGCTCGGTAGTGGGGCCTTCGGAGGGAGCAAGAACCGGCTGTTCGGCAGGGCGTGTCGCGGTCGGGTCTTCACCTGCAGCCGGAGCAGAAGAATCTCCGGATGCCGGCTGAGCTGCAGCATCGATGCCTTCCTTCATGCCGACGATGACGTTCTGATTGACATCGACGCCATTTCTTTCGCTTTCCGCATCGCGGTTGGCCGCGGTGGATTCGTCGGCAAAGGTATCAAACTCGGCCTGCTTGTTCTCGATGATCTCGATCATCCGCTCATCGACCGTATCCGGGCAAAGCAGTCTATACACGAGAACGTCACGCGTCTGCCCCATACGGTGGGCACGGCCGATCGCCTGGTTCTCCGTCGATGGCTTATACTGCGGTTCGCAGAGGATAACGACACTGGCCGACTGGATGTTAAGGCCGGTTCCTCCGGACTGGATCTGCGCAGAAAGTACGGATCCCGGGGGCGCCGCTTCAAAGGCATCGACGATATTCTGTCTTTCCTCGACTGGAACAGCGCCGTTGATCACGCCGACACACTTTTCGCCAAAAATGGTACGGATCTTCTCGAGGGTATCGAGGAAGAACGAGAATACTAAGATCTTTCTTCCGTCTTCGGTCGCATCTTCCACGATCTCGCGGAGGCGCTGGACCTTGGCGGAGGTGTTCAGATAATCTTCGTTTCTCCAGGAAACACGGCGGACATCCATGAACGATCCGGTCAGAACATCATTCTCGTAGGCACGCTCATCCTCAGGTGTCATGTCGCACCACTCCTTGATATCCGTCAGATCCGGAAGTTCGGAGAGAACGCTTTCTCTTTTTCTTCGGTAATATACCGGCGAGATCTTATCCTTAAAGTCATCGGCATAGGCCGTCATGCTCACCTGCTGGGCGCGCTGGGCCACATCGTGCTGGAGATAGTCCATCAGGCGGATCATTTCATTAACGTTATTCTCGAGCGGAGTACCGGTCATAAAGAGGATACGGTCCGTGTGGTCACAAAGATGCAGCACATTCTTGGATCGCTTGGCCTCGGTATTCTTGATGTAATGGGCCTCATCGACAATGATCATGTCGATATCGAAATCTTCACTGATCACAAAATGGTTCTCCAGGCTTTCGTAGTTGGTCACGGCTACACCGCCTTCTTCTGACCAGGTACGGAAGAACGCATCACGGTCTTTGTCGTGAAGGTTATAAGCAGTCAGATCGCTCTTCGCTTCGATCTCACGGCACCAGTTGACGATAACACTGGCCGGGCAGATAACGAGGAAACGCGGCGGGTGCTGAACCTCCGCAATCGATGGGAGATCCGAATCATCCTGCAGCGGAGAAACCGCAGGAGGAACCGCAGGTGAAACTGCATCATCCTGAAGTGGCGACACTGTAGCGGCCGGAGCCTGCTGGGGAACTGATGCTGTTTCCTGCGCGGGCGCTACTGCTTCTGTTGCCGGGGCTTCTTTCGCATGGAGGTAGTCGTTTCGGAGGGAGACCATGGCGGCTAAGGCCTGGATGGTTTTTCCGAGACCCATCTCATCACCGAGAAGGACGCGCTTCTGGTGAAGGATATACTTGACACCCCAGAGCTGGTAGCCGCGGAGTGTACAGTTCAGTCCGGTCAGATCTACAGGAGTATTGGCGACGTCTTCCTTGATCTCGTCGCTTAAGCCGTAGCCGTCTTCGTCACTGTCGAAGCGCTCGGGAGCGATCTCCTCCAGTGTCTGGTAATACTCGATCGGGCGGCGGGCAAAGTCACTCCACGCAGTAGCGATGCTGATCGGACCACTGATACCGGAAAAGTTTCCGGGTACCGGGACCTGTCCCTGGATCTGCGGGATGAGGCCGGATCGGTCGATCGCAGCGATGCAAGCGGTAAGACGCTCATACGCAGCCTGTGCTTCTTCTTTTTTCGCGTTTCCCGTAAACATCCACTTGATGCCGGACTTCGCACAGTTCAGCTTCTCCAGATCGCCCATCGTATCCGGCGGAAGCATGGAAAGGAGCTGCTCACAGCGGGGCTGATTCTCCCTGGCGCGCATATACTCGGCCACCGCTGTCACGAGGCGGGAATATTCATCCGACTTATGGTCCAGGCTGATCTTGAGCTTGACGTTGTTATTGACATCGACCGCGATCTTCGCGGCATTCTGCTTGGCACGAAGGGACATCACTTCGCCGATACCGTTGATGGAGGCAAGGCTCTGCTCACTGGCGGCATGGACGGAATAGATGTCGTTATAGCCTGCTTCTTTTAGAAGATTGGTACGGATGCCGTCTTTATTTGCATTGAGTTCATCGACCGGGATGGTACGTAGAACACGCATCCACTCGGGACGGATGGCCTCGGCGATCGCGGACTCGATATCAGATCTCGCCGACTCCACTTTCTTAATGCCGGAAGCACCCACCTCCTGCGCAGAACGAATACGAGAGGAAAGTGCTTTTATATCGTTATTACCAAAAGTCCGTGAAGCCATGTTCCTTACCCTTCCATCCTCTTCCCAGAGATTACTTTCTGAGTAAGATTATATCACGGCAGAGGGTACCTTACTTCGTTTCCGCGAGATACATGGAGATCCAGCTCGAACGGGATCGAAAGGTCGGTCGTCGTGTCCGAAAAGTACGGGTCGGTCTCTTTTACATAGCCATCCTGCGTCCGGTACTTGTCCGAGGCAGCGGTTCCCTCCGTTTTTCAGTAAAAAAACTTGCAATTTAACTATATAAGGCATCCTTTTTCGCTTCAACGAAAGTGACGTATCGCTTATTATTCTGTAACGCAACGGAAAAACAGCATAGGGATAGAGAGTATAATGGAGGTAGCAAAACACAATAGTAGATATCAAAACACATAGGAGATGAGAAATATGAAATGTCCGAAATGCGGCTATGACGGCTGCCAGATCATAAGTGAAACACAGACCAAGGGAAAAGATTATTCTGTAGGAAAAGGATGCTGCGGCGCGCTCTTCCTCCAGAGCTGGTTCGGTCTTCTCTGCGGTTTCTGCGGTGAAGGTAAGAAAACAACGACCAGAAACTTCTGGATCTGCCACAACTGCGGCCACAAGTTTAAGGCATAAGACCGAAGGAGCAGGCGATGGACTCAGATGTTCCGGAGATGAGACAAGAGGTTACCGAAATCACGGCCACCCCGCGGGATCAGCGCTGGGCATGGTGGATGGAGTTCTGCGGCAAATACGCCGGATGCCATCAGATGCCCGAGAGGAGTTTCTTTCTCGGGTCGTACCAGTTCCCACTGTGCGCAAGATGTACGGGGATCGTGCTCGGGCGGATCGCCGCGATCCTTCTGTTTCCGTTCGTACTGCTTCCGCTTAAAACCTCACTTATCGTTTTTCCTCTTCTCATGCTGCCGCTTGCCATCGACGGGCTCACCCAGCGGTTCACTTCTTATACTTCTAATAACTTTAAACGTGTATCGACCGGCGTGCTATGGGGATACGCGTCGATCTCGCTTCTGCTCAGGGGGATACTGTTCGTAGTATCTAAAATAGTAGGAGTATAAGTGCTTTTCACGCGGTGAAATGAAAATCATTTGAAGTGCTAAAAAACCTAGAAACCGCACGATTTTTCGGTTGTTATTTACTGGATTTTTGCTATAATATACGAGGTGTTATTGTGTGCCGATTTCGAGATCTTGTGTGCACAATGGCTACATGCAATTATTTCGAAAGGGGTTTTCAACATGATCAAGACACATGAAGTTGAACAGATGACTTGCGTTGCAAAGGGCTGCAACCATGGTCCGGCTCCGATTCCTGAAGAAGGAAAGTGGATACAGGCCAAAGAAATTAAGGATATCTCCGGTTACACACACGGTATCGGCTGGTGTGCACCGCAGCAGGGCACATGTAAGCTGTCCCTGAATGTTAAGGAAGGCGTTATCCAGGAAGCTCTCGTTGAGACCATCGGATGCACAGGTATGACTCACTCCGCTGCTATGGCCGGTGAGATCCTCCCGGGCAAGACGATCCTCGAGGCTCTGAATACCGACCTCGTTTGTGACGCTATCAACACCGCTATGAGAGAACTGTTCCTGCAGATCGTTTACGGTCGTACACAGTCTGCTTTCTCTGAGGGCGGTCTTTCTATCGGCGCTGGCCTCGAGGACCTTGGTAAGGGTCTGCGTTCCCAGACAGGTACTATCTTCTCCACACTCGAGAAGGGTCCCCGTTACCTCGAGCTCACAGAGGGTTATATCCTCAAGCTGGCTCTGGATGCTGACGATCAGATCATCGGCTACCAGTACCTGAAGATCGGACCGATGCTCGATCAGATCAAGTCCGGTAAGGATGCTAATGAAGCTTACCAGGCAAACATCGGCACATACGGCAGATTCGATAATGCGGCTCGCTACATCGATCCGCGTAAAGAGTAAGAGGAAGGAGATTAAAGATTATGGCATTGTTTGAAAGCTATGACAGAAGAATAGATCAGATCAACAAGGCTCTTAACGAGAACGGAATCTCTTCCATCGAAGAAGCTAAGAAGATCTGCGACGAAAAGGGCATTGATCCTTATAAGATTTGCGAAAGCACACAGAACATCTGCTTTGAGAACGCAAAGTGGGCTTATGTTGTTGGTGCTGCAATCGCTATTAAGAAGGGCTGCACAAAGGCAGCTGACGCTGCTGAGGCAATCGGTATCGGCCTGCAGGCTTTCTGCATCC
>JAGCXQ010000019.1 GCA_017961235.1 Clostridiales bacterium
AGATTTTGACGATGACGACGATTTCGACGATGACGATGACGACGATTTCGATGACGACGATGAGGATGATTTCGACGACGACGATTTCGATGATGACGACGATTTCGATGATTTCGATGATGACGATGATTTTGACGACGATGACGATGACGACGATGAGGATGAAGACGAAGAAGAGACAGAAAAGACTAAGAAAACAAAGAAGACTAAGCAGACAACTGAAGAAGATGACGACGACGAGGACGACGAGGACGAGACAGAAAAAACAAAGAAGACTAAGAAGACTTCTGCAACAGAAGATGACGATGATGACGACGAAATAGAACCGGTCGAGACAGATGATACTACTAATGATACAAAGAACAACAGCGGTAGAACTCTGGAAGACGCTATCAGCCCGGATGAGCTGAAGATGATGAACGATCAGGCTCAGAAGACTTATGTTCAGAATGATTCCTCTATGAAGGATCTCAAGATCGAAGTCAAGGGAAATGAGCTCATCTATACATACTATTTCAACCAGGAATTCGATGATGCTACTGCACAGCAGATGCAGAAAGCTATCGATACTGATGCGAATAAGCAGATGATCAAGAACCTCAAGGGTTCCATCGAAGCACAGTATAATGTTTCCGGAATTACTATCACATATGTTTACTGTGATAAGAACGGCAAAGAGGTAGCTAAAATCTCCGCTTAAGTTTCCGTAGCGGAGATTGCTGACGATATCCCAATAGTTAGCTGATAGTGATCAAAGACCGCCACTTCCCACGAGGTGGCGGTCTTTTTGTATTTATGAAAAGATGTGGCTTTCACATGGAAGAAAACCGGGAAGATATTATCCTCTTGCATTTTCGATCGTCAGGTCGATCGTCTTGATGCCCTCGGGCCAGGTCGGATGGACGATGGCATACACGTGATGCATCGGACGGGTCTCTTCGGTGGTTTCCGCGCAGTAGTACTTCGCCGGAATACCGAGATTCACAAGAATCTTATGAAAGATCTCGTTCTGCTTAAGCATCATATCCTGATCGCCTGTGGTAAGGACCGCCGGGGGACAGCCGAACTTCTTCACCATTTCGGAAAGATCGTAGATATAAGAAGGCAGATCTCTCTTCGGATTAAAGTAGATGCCCGCGAACTGTCTCGGGCTCTCGACGAAATCGCCGCAGATCGGGCTGGCGCTCTTACATGTAACGGAGTATGTAAAGTCCGTGATACCCATCTCCCGACGCGCTTCTTCGGAATTGAGAAGGATCGCGGTAATGAGGCAGAGATATCCGCCGGCGGAATCGCCTACAGTGTGAAATGTCGTGAATCCCTTTTCACACAGGAAAGAAACCGCGAGAAAAATATCGGAAAGCATGCCCTTCAGATCGGTTCCCGGAAAGAGCCGGTAATTCATGTTCGCAACGGTGATGCCGGATCTCAGGGCCAGGTGCATGCCGAACTCTTTATCGAGTTCCTTGCATCCATATACAAAAGCACCGCCATGGATCAGTAGAAAGACCTCTCCCGGTTTGGCATTTTCCGGAGTATAGATGTCCAGGTCTCTTTTGGAGGAGCAGAGTGCGCAGCCTTCCGCCTGAGCATCGCTGGCCATCGGCGGGGGAAGTGCTTTTCCCTCGGCATAGGGGATATCTGATTCGACCTTTACTCCGTCCGGAAAGACCGTGGCTTCCATTCTGGGAGTATCGGACTGGATGCAGTTCTTGATGAATACTTTTCTGTTCATGTCCGCGATACGGAAGAGAATTCCCGGATTTGACATTGACCTGTCCTCCTTACGGTTAGTAGTTTCAAGGTAACACAATTTCGGGCAAAAGAAAACCGCCACCTCGTGAAGAAGTGGCGGTCAGTTGATGTTTTACATATTCAGAGATTAAACAGAAAGTCTTGCGATCTCTTCATCGTTGATATCATAGTAGATGTATGTAACTGTGACATCCTTGAGCTTGTAAGCATCTGCGAGACCATCTCTAATGTTCTCGACCATCTTTTTGTTAGAAGCTGATTCGACGTTCTTCTGCATAAGTGCAATCTGATCTTCGCTGAGCTCCATGTTAAAGTAGTACTTGTAAATTACTTCGTTACCCTTGATCTCGATCTTGATATCCTTGATGGAATCATCGTTCTTAACATACTGCTCGTATGCCTGATCGTTCATCTCTTTCAGCTCTTTCTTGCTGACCTTCTTCTCCAGTGTGTTCTTGCATCCTGCAAACATCATAGCGCACATGATGACAGAAACAAAAGCGATAATTCTTTTTCTCATATTACTCTTCCTCCATAGTTTGTATGCTAAAAAACACATATCAAATGTGATTATATCATTATATATGCAAATGTCTATAAAAAAGAGAAAAGTCGTGAAGATATTCTCATCACTTCGATATGGAAAAAGAGGGAGGATGCGGTAGAATAGTCGTGTGTAACACTGTGAAATGTGTTCGGGGGGAGTCTCCGGATACGTCACGGAGAAGCGAAGAAAGGGATATCTTAAGATATGAAACTGAAGAGTTCAGATGCAAAAGGAATCGCCTGTATTTTGCTGGCTGCGCTGGGCTTTGCGCTCATGACCTTTTTCGTCAAGCTCTCCGGTGATGTTCCCACTATGGAAAAAGCATTCTTCCGAAATGCCTTTGCTGCGGTGATCGCGGCTGTAGCACTCCTTCGCTCGGAAGAGAAATTTAAGATGAAGAAGGGGAACGGGAAGTACGTCTTCCTCCGATGCCTCTTCGGAACAACAGGCCTCCTCTGCAATTTCTATGCGATCGACCACCTTCCTCTGGCCGATGCCAATATGCTAAATAAACTCTCGCCGTTCTTCGCGATCCTGGCTTCGATCCCGATCCTGAAGGAAAAGCCGACGAAGATCGACATCATGACCACGGTGGTGGCTTTTTCCGGAGTCATCCTGATCGCACGTCCATCCCCGGATGTCTCGATGATCCCTGCACTAGCCGGAATCTGGGGCGGCGCCGGTGCCGGTATCGCCTATTCTTTCGTACGCCTTCTCGGAAAGAGAAAAGAGAGGACCTCGATCATTGTTTTGTGCTTCTCGCTCTTTTCCTGCCTGCTTTCGCTGCCGTTCATGATCTTCGACTTCAAGATGATGAAGCCCTGGCAGCTCCTGTGCCTGATCTCCGCAGGTATCTTCGCGGCGATCGCGCAGTTCTCGATCACCTCCGCGTATAAGTTCGCGCCGGCCAGAAAGATCGGCGTCTTTGATAACACGCAGGTCGTCTTCTCCGCACTCCTGGGGCTTATCTTCTTCTCGGAGATCCCGGCGCCGCTTAGCATCTGCGGATACGTGATCATCATCGGCATGGCCGTCTTCCGCTGGTGGTGGAATCTGCACCATATCGACGATGAACCGGAGGAAAAAGTGCTTTCCGAGCGGTCTGAGACATAATTTCAGGAATTTTATCCCAATAATCCAAACTTTTTTACAAAAGATTTAAACTTTGACTCCCTGAAAGAGCGTATAATGTTCTTATGTGAAAAGTCTTTTCCGGGAGGGGTGTGATTCGTTGATGCAAAAGCAGAATAACGTTTCTGAAGATGCTCGAAAAGCACAGGCTTCTGAAAAACAAAAATCGATCGTTCTTTTTGTGCTGCTCCTGGCGATCCATATTGCATCGGCGGTGTTTACTTTTATTGCCTCCCGATCCCATGATGTAATTGCCATCATGGACCACTCGGTTCCGGTATCTGCATTTGCCGGAGTTTTCTTTAATATCTCGAATATGTGCCTGATCTTCATCGTCGTGTGGTTCAAGAAAAAGGGATTTATCCTTTCGCTGATCCTTCTGCTCCTTCATTTCCCGATGCTCTATTACGGCATGATCGTACAGAAGATCATGGCGATCCTTCCGGGCTTTTTCGGAAACTTCGTGACGATTGCCGCGATCGTCGTGATCTACCGGAGAAATAAGAAGATCGAAAACTACCAGTTGATCGAGATCACGTATCTTACGAAACAGCAGAGGTTCTCGCAGAGGCTTTTCGAGCAGACGGCAAAAGCACTGGTCAACGCCATCGATGCGAAGGACGCTTATTCCCACGGTCACTCCATGCGTGTAGCGGAGTACTCCGAGAAGATCGCAAGAGAGCTCGGCAAGAGCGATGAGGAATGCGAGAAGATCTACTACGCCGGACTTCTGCACGATGTAGGAAAGATCGGTATCCCGGATGAGATCATTAATAAAAAAGGTAAACTTACCGAAGAGGAATATGATGCGATCAAGCAGCATCCGGTCTATGGCAACCAGATCCTTTCGAGTATCAGTGAGTATCCGTACTTAAGTATCGGCGCACATCACCACCACGAGAGATATGACGGAAGAGGATATCCGGATAAACTGAAGGGTGAGGATATCCCGGAGATCGCGCGCATCATCGCTGTCGCAGATGCCTACGATGCGATGACCTCGACCAGAAGCTACCGTGACGCGATCCCGCAGCAGCTCGTGCGTGAAGAGATCGTTAAGAATTCGGGAACCCAGTTCGACCCGCAGGTCGCAAAAATAATGCAGCACATCATCGACCTCGATACCGAGTATGTCATGAAGGAGAGAACTACCGTCCAGGAACTCTCGGGAAACAGCGAGCTGAGCTGCTCGGAGTACAGAGGAGAGATCTCCGAGGGTATTCTGCTTTCGCCCTGTATGACCAGTATCTCGATGCTGTCCAAGCCGCTCGAGGCTTCTTCGTCCGGCGAGAGTTACAGCATTCCTACCATCATCCTGTTTGACTCGCTTGACGGCCGTGTGCATATGGATGAGCATACGGCGAAGGATCTGAATTACTTCGAGTACGGTGAGATCCGCTTTGACGGAAAATATATCTGTGCCGGGGCCAGAAAGATCCACACCAGTATCCATGATAACGGTGGCCATGAGGAGCACCATTCCAAGAAGAAAAAGGCGTCCGGAGGCGATGCGTACCGTATCGAAGCTGTGAGATTTGAAGATCATGCCTTGATCCGTATCTTCGACAGCACGAAGACGATGGAGGTCGTCGTCGCGCTTCCGGACTGCGCAAGATACTGCTATGTCGGACTTACCGGTGAGAACTGCTTTATCAGTAATGTCCACATCAATGCGTCCGAGACGCCGGTGGCGGATGACTATATCCCGCGTATCGCAGAGAAGGTCACCTATATCGATGTCCCTGCAGGCGACATCCCGAATGTCCAGGTCGACGGATACAGAAGAGCTTCCACTCAGTCTATCCCGATCACGGACGGCCTGCGGATCGATTTCCACTCGATGAGCCTGCCGACAGCACGGCTTATCTGGCACTGCCCGTATTTCGTTATTTTCCATTCGGCGAGCGGAAAAATCGATGCAGAGGATACTGTCGAGTACGCATTGATCCGTATCGATGGTGAAACATGGGACGATGAGAATTCCGGTGCCAAAAATGAACTTGAAGTCGATAAGACTTCTGAGTTTACGAGCTGGGATGACTGGAAGCGGATCAATAAAGAAGGTATCGACTGCTCCGTGACCTTTAAGATCGATGGCGATGCGATCATCACGGAGACGGAGAATCTCGGTGTGAAACTTAGAAATACCACTGTAATCACTGGCGGGGTAAAAGATGTGTATGTTACCCTAACTGCCGACCAGTGCGCACTGACCAATATCCGCATCCGAAAGGCCTGACTTTTGAAACCTGCGATGCCGGAGAACGGGTCGAAGAATTGTTTGAAAGGAAATCATACTTATATGAGTGCAAATATCACCGACATCACGAAAGACCCTTCCGGCTTCGTGCTTCTTTCCGACGTGATCCCCTCAATCGTGCAGGAGATCCGTTATTTTTCCACCTATAACTTCGTGGGAGACCGCATCGACGGGTATGAGGAGCCATGTGCTATCCTTACGAAAGAAGCGGCCCGAGCGCTAAAAACGGTCAGTAACGAGATGCTGGTGCAGGGATACCGCCTCAAGATCTTCGACACCTACCGTCCGGCCTTCGCCGTCAAGCACTTCGTCCTCTGGGGGATCGAGGACCAGGATATCCGCATGAAGCCGTATTTCTATCCGGACCTCGAGAAACAGGAGCTTTTCCTAAAGGGATATGTCGCGAAGAAGTCCAGCCACAGCAGAGGAAGCACCGTCGATCTGACACTTCTGGATATGAAGACGGGAAAAGAACTCGACATGGGTAGTCCTTTTGATCTTTTCAGCGAGAAGTCGCATCCTGACTTCCGCGGGATCTCTGATGAGCAGTACGAAAACCGCATGATCCTGAGAAATGTCATGCTTAGAAACGGCTTTGCCCCGATCGACTGCGAATGGTGGCATTTCACACTGAAGGATGAACCCTACCCGGATACTTACTTTGATTTCCCGCTTTCATCGGAATATCTGAGACGGTAAAGACTCCGGTATACGAAGAATTTATAATGGCACTTTTCACTCGTGCAGTGGTCCTTTTATATAAAGAGAAGCCGCTGTAACTTTTCCCTTTTGAGAAATATGACAAACATCCTTGATCTGCCTTGACAAGTTAGTAGGTGCTAACTATAATGTGTGATGGTTAGTTAAGTCTAACCAATTTTATTGAACACATGTTAGCAAAGGCTAACAAACAAGGGAGGGAACATGATGCCTCTTGTATTATCAGAACCGGGAGAGACGCAGATCATTAAGCGGATCGGCGGAAATCCTGAAGTCAAACAACATCTGGCAGATCTTGGTTTTAATGTCGGCGGGGAAGTAAGCGTCGTAAGTATGCTCGGCGGAAACCTGATCGTGAAGGTCAAGGAGAGCCGGATCGCCGTCAGTGAAGAACTGGCAAAAAAAATCATGGTCTAAGAAGAGGGGGAAGATAGAGTGAGAACACTTAGAGATGCAAAAGTCGGAGAGACAGTGACCGTGGTGAAGCTCCACGGTGAAGGTGCTGTCAAGCGCAGGATCATGGACATGGGTATTACACGAAGAACGATCATTTATGTCCGTAAGGTCGCACCGCTCGGTGATCCGATCGAAATCACGGTAAGAAACTATGAACTTTCGCTCCGTAAAGCGGATGCGGAAATGATCGAAGTAGAGTACTACAGGAAGGAAGATGAGAAATGAGTCTGCGAATTGCATTAGCAGGTAACCCGAACAGTGGTAAGACAACTCTTTTCAATGCGCTGACCGGCGCCAATCAGTTTGTCGGTAACTGGCCGGGAGTTACTGTTGAGAAAAAAGAAGGTAAATTGAAGAAACACGACGACGTGGTCATTACGGACCTGCCGGGTATCTACTCCCTGTCGCCGTACACGCTCGAGGAGGTCGTTGCCAGAAATTACCTGATCGGCGAGCGTCCGGATGCGATCTTAAATATCGTCGATGGTACCAACCTCGAGAGAAACCTGTACCTGACCACACAGCTCACTGAGCTTGGTATCCCGGTCGTTATGGCCATCAACATGATGGATATCGTTAAGAAAAACGGAGATCAGATCAATATTCCCGAGCTGGAGAGACAGCTCGGCTGTAAAGTAATCGATATCTCCGCGCTGAAGGGCGACGGCGTCATGGAAGCGGCGGAAGCTGCGATCGATGCGGCGAAGAATGGGAAGACGATCCCGCAGCACAGCTTCTCCGGACCTGTCGAGCATGCGCTCGCACATATTGAGGAAGCTGTCGTACATGACATGCCCGAAGAGCAGCAGAGATGGTATGCCATCAAGATCTTCGAGCGCGATGACAAAGTCATGGAACAGCTGATTATTCCTGAAGAAAAGCTCTCCCACATCGAGAGTGACATTCAGGCCGCGGAAAAAGAACTGGACGACGATGCCGAGAGCATCATCACAAATGAACGCTACATCTACATCGCCGAGGTGATCAAGTCCTGCTATAAGAAGAAAAAGGCGGGCAAACTGACCACTTCGGATAAGATCGATAAAGTCGTTACCAACAGATGGCTGGGTCTTCCGATCTTTGCACTTATCATGTGGCTTGTTTACTATATCGCCATGGTCGGTGTCGGAGCGCTCGCTACTGATTTTACGAATGACAAGATCTTCGGCGATGGCTTCCACCTCTTCGGAATGGACGGCGGTTACGAAGAAATCGCTGAGAGATGGGGAGATGCTTCCGCGATCGTAGATGGTTACGATGCATATGTGGAAGAACACGGTGCTGCTCCGGAAGGTGAGTATACATTCGAAGTTGAGGATGAGGAAACTCTTGAGATCTCCGAAGAAACAGCCACTATTGAAGAATATAACGAAGCAGTAAAAACACTCGAAGAGATCGGTGAAGAACCGGATCCGGCAGACTACGGCAGATGGGTACCGAGTATCCCAACACTCGTGGAAAAGGGCCTGGATAAGGCCGGTGCTGCAGAGTGGCTGAAGGGTCTCGTACTCGACGGTATCGTAGCAGGTGTCGGTGCAGTTCTCGGATTTGTGCCGCAGATGCTAGTGCTTTTCCTGCTGCTGGCGTTCCTGGAAGCATGCGGCTATATGGCTCGTATCGCATTCGTTCTCGACCGTATCTTCAGAAAATTCGGTCTTTCCGGTAAATCTTTCATCCCGATGCTCGTCGGTGTCGGATGTGGTGTTCCGGGCATCATGGCCTCACGTACCATTGAGAATGAACGTGACCGCCGAATGACGATCATGACCACAACATTTATCCCTTGCGGTGCGAAGCTTCCGTTTATTGCGATGATCTCCGGCGCTCTGTTCGGCGGATCTGCCTGGGTATCTACCGGTGCATACTTCATCGGTATGGCAGCGATCATCTTCTCCGGTATCATGCTGAAGAAGACAAAGATGTTCGCCGGCAATCCTGCTCCGTTCGTAATGGAGCTCCCGGCATACCACTGGCCGACCATCGGTAATGTTCTCCGTTCCATGTGGGAGCGCGGCTGGTCCTTCATCAAGAAGGCCGGAACCATCATCCTCCTTTCTACGATCGTCGTCTGGTTCACCAGCCGCTTCGGTTTCGTGGATGGCAGTTTCCAGATGCTCGGTGAAGAAGAACTCGAGTTCTCACTCCTTGCAAAACTCGGATCCGCAATCGCATGGATCTTCGCTCCTCTCGGCTGGGGCAACTGGCAGGCCGCAGTGGCATCTATCACAGGACTTGTCGCAAAAGAGAACATCGTCGGTACCATGGGCATCCTCTACGGCGGCGGAGAACTCTCGACATGGCAGGCACTCGCTGTTGCTTTTACCAGCGTAGCCGGATTCTCCTTCCTCGTATTCAATCTCCTCTGCGCTCCGTGCTTCGCAGCGATCGGTGCGATCAAGCGTGAGATGAACAACGCGAAGTGGACATGGTTCGCGATCGGCTATCAGTGCGGATTCGCCTATGTGATCGCCCTGATGATCAACCAGTTCGGCCTCCTCTTCACAGGAGATGTGAACGTTATTGGCCTGATCTTCGCGATCGCAGCACTCGGCTGCATGATCTACATGCTCTTCTTCAAGAAGTATAAGGAAGCAGATAAGCTCACTTCCAAAGACCTGAAAGAGAAGGCGATGTCAAAATGATCAGCTGGCTTTCGGACAATCTCGGTACGATCCTGATCTCACTTGCTCTTCTTGCTATGGTAGCTGGGATCATCTGGAGCATGCGGCAGGATAAGAAGAAAGGCAAGTCCTCCTGCGGTGGAAACTGCAGTCACTGTGCCATGGGTTGTTCATGCCATCCGGCGCCGCCGGCAGAGAAGAAGACGCTGAAGAAAAGCAAAACATAATTTGTAAGTTCCTTCGAAAAAAGAATAGTACAAAGATTGGAGCCCCGTCGTGATCCCAAAGTCACGAAGGGGCTCTTTTCTATATGTGAGGAGTGCTTTTCGAGAAGATTTCCAATATATTTCCAGATAAGCGGCACCATATGGAAATCTTTTGGAAAAACAGAAAAAGGTGTTGACAAATGATAATATATTGCATAAAATATAATTGCATCAAACAAAAGACGAAAAAACCGGCTTACGTAAAGTTTGATCTCTAAGAGCAGCCGCGTAGCATGAATCGCATCAGAAAAGGAGAATCACTATGGCTACAGTTTATGATTTTAAGGTTAAGGACATGAAAGGAAATGAAGTCAGCCTTTCGGAGTATCAGGGCAAGGTCCTCCTGATCGTGAATACAGCAACCGGCTGCGGTTTTACCCCGCACTACGAGCCCCTCGAGGCGATGTATAAGGAACTGAAGGATCAGGGATTTGAGATCCTCGATTTCCCGTGCAACCAGTTCGCAAACCAGGCTCCGGAGAGCGACGATGAGATCCACGAGTTCTGCACACTGAAGTTCGGTACCGAGTTCCCGCAGTTTGCCAAGATCGATGTAAACGGCGAGGCCGCTGATCCGCTCTTTGCATACCTCGCAACAGAGAAGCCTTTCGAGGGATTCGGCAAAGGCTTGAAGGTCAAAATGCTCGAGAAGTTTTCGAACATGAACAACAAGGCATTCGGTGACAAGGCATATATCCGCTGGAATTTCACGAAGTTCCTTATTGACCGCGAGGGCAAGGTAATCGCAAGATTCGAGCCTACCAAAGAAATGGACGAAGTTAAGGAAGCAGTAAAAGCTGCGCTGTAATCGATATATTTAACGACTGATCCGCCGGCAAAAGCACTTGTCCCCTGGACTGTGACTGGTGCCGGCGTTTTGGTATACTTTTTACATAAGATATGAAACGGAGATATCAATATGGGTAAGCAGGAATTGTCCCGTGAAAAGAAGATCATCCGGACGAGTGTGATCGGAATCATTGCCAATGTTTTTCTGGCGTCTTTTAAGGCGGTGATCGGCCTTCTGACCAACTCGATCGCCATCGTTCTCGATGCCGTGAATAATATCTCGGATGCGGGAAGTTCCCTGATCACCATCATCGGAACGAAACTGGCGGGAAAAGAACCCGACAAGAAGCACCCGTTCGGATACGGCAGGATCGAATACCTTAGCGCGATGATCATCTCCGTTATCGTCCTGTACGCAGGTGTGACATCCTTTGTGGAATCCGTAAAGCAGATCATCCATCCGGAAACGCCTGATTATTCGATCATTTCTCTGGTTATTATCGGCGTGGCGGTCGTCGTAAAGATCGTTCTCGGCAGATATGTAAAGGCGGTAGGGGAGAAGGTCCACTCGGATTCTCTGGTAAACTCCGGTGAGGATGCCACGCTTGACTCCGTGATCTCCGCTTCGACGCTGGTGGCCGCCGTGATCTTCATGCAATTTGATGTCTCGATTGAAGCCTGGCTCGGTGCGGTTATCTCCATCGTGATCATCAAGGCTGGCATCGAGATGCTCCGCGATACGATCTCGCAGCTTCTCGGCGAAAGAAATGACCTCGAACTGGTCAAGGAGATCAAGAAAACTGTTGTTGCTTTCCCGGGTGTGCAGGGTGCCTACGATCTGGTACTGAACAACTATGGTCCGGACAGATGGAATGGATCGATCCATATCGAGGTACCGGACACCTATTCTGCAGACCAGCTCGACCAGATGATCCGTGAGATCCAGATCGAAGTCCTGGATAAACATAATGTCATTCTGACCGCTATCGGCGTTTATTCGACGAATACGAAAGACGAAGAAGTGATCCGTGCCAGATCTGAAGTCAGTAGAATCGTGCTTTCCCATGAGCATGTCAAGCAGATCCATGGTTTCTATCTCATAAAAGAAAAGAAAACCATGCGATTTGATATAGTCGTCAGCTTCGAAGCGAAGGATCGCACGGCAGTATATAAAGATGTTGTAGCGGATGTTTCGAAAGCATTCCCGGGATATGAACTTCAGGTTGCGATGGATACGGACTACTCGGAATCATGAAATAGAATGGAATGAATATGTAAAAGCCCTCGAAGCGGATTCGCTTCAAGGGCTTTTTTCTCATTAAAGTTTCTTCGTATCCCGCAAGTGCTTCTTGATCTTGGTGAAAGTCTTTTCGCTGATATCATGCTCGATGCGGCAGGCGTCTTCAGCAGCGGTTTTTTCATCAACTCCGAGATACATCAGCGCTTCCGTCAGCACACGGTGGCGCTCGTAAATCTTCTTAGCGAGCTTGGCGCCTTCCTCGGTCAGGTGGATCGCTCCGTCCTCATCAACTACGATAAAGCCTTTATTCTTCAGGATCCCGACCGCACGGCTGACGCTGGGCTTACTTAAGTCCATTTCACGGGCTATGTCGATGGAGCGCACATTTCCATTACGTTTTTTCAGGATAAGGATCGTCTCGAGATAATCTTCACCGGATTCATATAGTCCATTCATATGATGTGTACTCCTTTTTATGTAATTGAATGTATGTTTTCATTCTGTCATTCTCTTCCTGTGAAGTCAAGAAAAATACAGATATAACCAAAAGTGCCTGAAGCGTTTTACGGTTTCAGGCACTTCGGGTAGATAGATATTTTGAAGGATTGCTGGCTGATATTATGCAGAGAGCGCGGATCCGAGCTTCTTGCAGGATTCTGTAGCTTCGCCGTCCGGTGACTCGTTACTGATCACGCCCTCGGAAACGAGCTCCGCGCCGGCATTCCTGACGCGCTCTTCCCAGTTTCTCATCCATTCGCCGTCGCCCCATCCGTAGGATCCGAACAGGCCGACTTTCTTTCCGGAGAGTACGCCTGCGCCTTCTACTTCAGTGAACATCGGGTCAAATTCCGACTCTTCTAATACCTCCGCACCCATGGCCGGGCATCCGAATGCAAATGCATCAAATTCCGCTGCTTTGGAGGAGTTAAATTCAGAAGCGGAGAAGAGTGTGGTTTCTGCGCCGGCATCTTTTGCGCCGCTTTCGACAGCGTTTGCCATTGCTTCGGTGTTTCCTGTACCGCTCCAGTAGATAATTGCGATCTTGCTCATATAATTATTCCTTTCCAGTTGTTACTTATTTACAGACCCGGCATGCTCCCGGGGGACTGTCGTTCTTATTGGTGACGCTTACGATGCGACAGCGAGCTGCTCCAGTGAAGCTCCGGACATGAGTCTTTTTCTGTAGCTTTTCGTGCATTGCTCATACTTTCTGAAAAGCACTTGTGCTTTTTCCGGTTCGTGATAGACCTTCCAGCATCCGCCTACGCAGGATCTGCAGCGGCTTTTGCAGTGCGGGTTTTCGATGAATCCGCGCACATCTTCCGGCGGGTATCCCAGGAAAAGTCCGATCTCGTGCGGGAAAGACGGTTCTTTCTGTACGCGCTGGATCAGGCGGACGAGACACCTCGAGGGATGAGAGGACGTGTATCCGAACTCTTGAAGAAGAGAAGAGCACTTCCTGTCACACAGGTCTCTTTTCAGATAACACGGCCGGAAAAGATAGAGGAGAGAATAACCACGGGTGGTCTTCAGAGGAAGAAGCAGAAGTCCTTTGCCGTAGAAGATCCGGTTGATCTTCTGCACTTCGTGCTTGATACGTTCAGGATCTTCGCCATGTATGGAAAACAGGCTTCCTGTTTTTATTCCGGCCAGGGTGGGTGAGCACTGATCGACCAGATACCGTTCCAGCATGAATACCTCTCCTTTTTAAGTGATTTCGAGTGTTCAAAGAGTCAGCTCGATTTTTAAGTGATTTGTCTTTGCAGTTAGCATGAGCTAACTAATCGACATTAAGAATATACCAAGCAAAAAGATTGATGTCAATACTCAAATTTAAGTGTTTGAAGATTTGTGAAAAAGAGTGTTGACATGTAGAAAAACATCTGATAATATCATTACCAGTTAGCGTGAGCTAACTGGTTTTGTGTTCTATGTCATACTTATACCGGTCCGGGGGTTCCTGATATTTTTCTTGCAGAAGACCAACTCCCCTTTCGCACTTCTCCTTGAAATGCCCCGGACAGGAAGTTGCCGGTAAGGCTGCTGTTTAGCGAGAACAGCACGAGGCAATCTTTAGGTATAATCCTTTAAAGGGCGGCAACAGTACCTCGTTGCCGCCCTTGTCTTTTCCGTTTTTTTAGCGATTAAAGTGCTTTTCGATATGTGTAGATTTCTAAACAGCTTTATTCGATTCCTTTCAGTGTCTCGACCATATCGAGCTTTTTGATCCGCTTATTGAACATATAGCTCACAAGTACCGATACGATCATGACGAACAGACCGGAAACGAGATATGTCAGGAATCCGGCGGACACAGGATAGTCCATGCTGTCTCCGTTACTATCGAACATATACTGGAGCATGATCTTTCCAAAAGGTGCGCCGAGGAAGAGTCCGACAATGGAAAGCCAGAGATTCTGAAGGGAGAGGAGCTTTCTGATCTTCTTGGTCGTAAAGCCCAGTACTTTCAGCGTGGCGAACTCCTTGACCCTCTCATGGAAGGAGAGGTTTCCGCAGTTGTAGAGCACCACGATCGGAAGCACTGTTGCAAAGACGACAAATACGAAGAGCATGGCGTAGATCATTTCCATCATGATGTCAAAGCTTTCCTTCAGATCCTTGTCATCGTGGACAGCCAGAATGCCTTTTCGGTCCGTTTCTCCGATGTCGGACGAAGAGCTGTAGAGGAGGCTCGGCCGATACTCGGCACCGGAAGCTTCATAGTCTGCCCTAAGCATCGTGACACCGGAAAAATTGGGATGACGGTTGATCAGTCCGACCTTCGCCTCATACCAGGTGTTTTTCTCGTAGAGATGCCAGTAGATGGTATCTCCTTCATGAATGTCCAGGGAACGGGCCAGCTTCATGGTGACGGCGCAGGTGCCGGGGGTAAGTTCCGTCAGTTTCTGATCCGTATCGGTGAGACGGTAGTAGTTTTCACCCTCGGTGACCATCAGAGAAGTGGTCTTTTTCCTGGAAGAATCCGCATGCGGTTCTTTTGCAATCTCGATTGCCGAGGTCTGGATCAGTTCGCCGCCGTATTCCTCTTTATATTTCTCGGCCTGATCCAAAGTGATATCGTCCGAGAAGTCGATCTCGTTCTTGAAATTCTGGATCTTGTCAAAAGTCCAGGAAGAAGCATCCGAAATGGTGGTGATCGAAGCCATGGCCGCCACCATGATCATCATGCCGGCAGCAGTGCCGAAGACACCCATAAAGGAACGAAGCTTGCTTCTGGTGATATCTCTCAGATTGTACTGGGTGGAAAATCCAAGTTTGGACCAGAAGGGAAGCTTTTCCAGTGCCGTATTCTTTCCGGACTTCGGAGCAGCCGGACGAAGACTTGCGGCCGGATGGACATTCATGACCTTTCTGCAGCTGAGATAGGTGGCCAGAGTACAGCCCAAAACGATCAGACCGGCTACTAGAAGGAACGAAGCATCCATTTCCACTGTCCAGCCGGGGATCAGATACCAGGCACGGAAGATCATGGCGATTCCTTCACCGAAAAGGTAAGTACCGACAAAGAGTCCCGCCACTGAACCCAGAAGGGATACGATAAAACTGTAGCTTAAGTAGTGCAGGATGATCTTGCTTTTCTTCATGCCCAGCGCCCGAAGTGTTCCGATCTGGGTGCGCTGGTTGGCGATCATACGGTTCATGGTGGTCATAATGACCAGGACGGCAATCGCCAGAAATACCACAGGAAATGTAATCGCGAACTGATCATGCTGGGCCAGTTCATCCTTCATGACACGAATGCCGGGCATATCGTCCCGATCACAGATCACGGCATAATTCCCGTTCAGTGCCTTGTCCAAAGAAGACTCCAGGGATTTCACATTCTCCCGGCTTGTGGTGAAGATCAGCTCGTTAAAGGGAATCCCACCCGGGATGGCAGAAAAATACTCTTTCAGTCCTTCCACCGGCATGTAGATGATGGCGATGTTTTTGGCTACGATATCCAGATCCTTATCTGCCTTGAGATACTGATACTCCGGAGATACGATAGTACCTTCGATCTTCCTGGTCAGGACCTGTCCATACGCGGAAAAAGAAAAGGTATCGCCTGCTTTCAGATCCCATTCTTTGGCAAATGACTCGGAGATCCAGATACCGTCTTTCGATGTCAGGTCAAGCTCTTTTCCGGTAACATAATAGGGCTTTGAAACCAGATCTTCTTGCAGACCATAAACTTCCAGCTGGGCCTGATCGAAGCCTTCTGCTGTCGCGGTGAAGTGAAGCCGTCTCTGCGCAGAAGTGATGTCGGTAAGTGCATTTACCGAAGAAAGATCTTCTGAAGAAAAGTTTTCGCTGAAGATCCACCCGTCTGCGCAATTGGTTTCTTCCCGCAGATCCGAAAGCTTGTTATAGGCGCTGATATTACTTGCCTTCATGCAGGCAAAAAGCGACACGGCCAGAAAGGAGAGGACAAAGAGAGAAAGAAACTGGCCGAGATTCTTTCGGATCTCTCTTGTCATTTTACGTACAAGCATTACCATTCCACCTCCCGGACCGGAACCGGAGATTCATTGATGCGGATCTCCCGGATCTTACCGTTTTTCATGCGGATGACTTTATCCGCACATTTGGCGATATCGGCATTATGTGTAACCAGAATCACGGTCTTTCCCTGTTTTCTGGAAAGATCGGAAAGAAGTTCCAGAACGATCACGCCGGTCTCGGAATCAAGAGCACCTGTCGGTTCGTCTCCGAGGATGATCTTCGGATCTTTGGCCAGCGCTCTTGCAATCGAGACGCGCTGCTGTTCACCGCCGGACATCTGTGACGGAAACTTCTTCGCGTGATCGGAAAGTCCCACCGCGCGGAGCATCTCCATAGGATCAGGACCGGACTTGACGATGTTCTTCACAAGTGACACATTTTCGATGGCGGTCAGGGAAGGGAGGAGGTTATAATACTGGAAGATAAAACCGATAGTGCCGGCACGATATTCCGACAGCTCCCTATCGTTCATCTTCGAGACTTCCTGCCCGGCGACGGTGATGGTGCCGGATGTAGGTGTATCCATACCGCCCAGCATATTGAGGACCGTGGATTTGCCCGCACCGGACTGGCCGAGTATAACGACGAACTCGCCTTCTTCGATAGTGAAGCTGACATCATTATTGGCCAGCTGGATCGCTTCACCCTGACCATATTGTTTCGTGACATTTTTAAATTCGACGATTGTGTTTCCCATTTTATTCGTCTCCTTCAGATATTTATATAGGTTATATAGTAAGCCTTTGCTAACTATCCTCATTCTACGTCCGGCATGAAAACAGGTCAATACAAAAATTGAGGAATCTCTCAACTTTGTACAAAGTGAATAAAATGGGGCTATGTTTTATTGTGAAAATTGAGAAAAGTCTCAACATTTGCTTGCAACAAATCAAATATGTGTTTTAATGAATATGGGTATTTATATGATAGATAAGGAGAGGTCGTCTCATGGCGAAGGAAAAGCCGGAAAAGAAGAATACGCCAAAGAACGTGGCAAAGAAGAGCGATGCCGTATCGAAGAAGAACAGCGCAGCGGTCAGAAAGACAGCCAAGAAGGCAGCTCCTGAGGCAAAACCTATGGCGGTGCCGAAGCAGAAACGCTCCATCGAGACGCGCCTCAAGATCCTAAGCGTCGGCGGAGACCTGATCCTTCAGAAGGGCTACCACAACATCACGGCAGACGACATTGCCAAAGCGGCAGGTCTCTCTACGGGTATCGTCTACCACTATTTCCGGGACAAGAAAGATATCCTGGTTCAGGCGCTTCAGATGGCGGCGGATCACCTGATGGAAGATGTTACCCGATTCTACCATGAGGCGGAAAAAGGAGAAAAAGAAATCGAGTTCGATTCTTTTGCCGAGAAAACATTAGACTACCTGCTGGAATATCACCAGAGAAACTGGGCCGTGCACGAAGAGCTGGAAGCACTCTATCACACAGATGCAGATATCGCTGAAGTGTCTGACGGTTTCTGGCAGAATATGTATGAGAAGATGGAAAAGGTATTCCTTCTGAAAGGGGCCAATCCGGAGAAAAGTTCCGAGAATGTCCGCATGGCGGTCAACTACATCGAGTGCTTTTGCCATACCTACATGCATCCCATCGATCCGAATCTGGATCAGACCTATATGCGGAAGAAAACCATCGAGATCGTGAAGAAACTGATCTTCGGGTGAGCGGCATGAGCGAAACTTGATTACGTTTGGATTTTCAAAAAACGAGATTTCACACGTAAGTTGTTACAAGGTGCGTTCCTCTGCCTTCATATTCCGACGGTCAAGAAGAAGCCGGACCCCGAGAATGAATACAACCGTGCCGAGCAGGATAAAGAACGACCAAATGTAATTCCAGTAGGAAGAAGAAGTGTCGAACATGAAGTCAAGAAGTTTTTGCCAGAAGGAAAGTCCGGTGGCAATGGCAAACAGATCGAAGAGGACATAGCCCCCGCCGAAAATATAGATCCAGCGCCAGAGATAGTTGGCCTTTCGCTCCCGGATAAATGTGACGATCCCGAGGACACAAAGACCGGCAAGGATTCCCATGATCAGAAAATACGGCCAGCCCTTGTCATCCATGATGCCCATCCAGAAAGAAGCATAGGACGACCGATCAAGAAGAGCCCAGATCCGATGCATATGAAAGAGTCCGAAGAAGATGAAGAACCAAGGTTCCCACGCATGAATGTGTTTCTCCATACCGATCATGCCCCACGGCTCATTTCTTTTTCTTCGGCGCGGGGAGCTCCGGATACATGGCTTCCAGAAGTTCCCGCAGGAACTCCTTATTCTCCACGTCATCTACAAGAAGCATTTCTTTTGCGCCCTCATAAGGAAGCTCCAGTTCCGCATCCGGCATCATCTCCTGCGAAGACTTCGTCACCTTCACAAGGAAACGGTCATCGTAAATGCCGCCGACGATCTTACCGCCATAGTAGAGGATGTATTCGCCCATCATAGCGCGGTATGAAATGCCCTCCAATTCCGAAAGTTGTTCCAAAATAAAATCCAGGTATTCTTTACTCGATGCCATATGTGCCTCCCAATTTCCGGTCTTCCCGCAATAGACTGAACATCTGGATGTCTACGAAATCGCCGCGGCACATCTCGTGCTTCCGGAGGGTGCCTTCGTACTGGAATCCAAGCTTTTCAAGAAGAACTCGGGAACCGGTGTTCGGCGGTTCGACCATCGCCTCGATCCGGTTCACATCCGAGCATCCGAATGCGTGATTAATGATCAGTGAAAGCGATTCTGTCATGATCCCTTTCTGCCAGTAATTGCGGTTGAGATCGTAGCCGACCTCGATGCGTTTATCGTATTCAGATATCGCGTGAAAACCACATGTCCCGATGAGTTTTCCATTTTCTTTCAGGACGATGCCCCATCGCATGCTCCAATGCTTGGTGAGCGCTTCCTCATACTCATTGATCATGGTTTCCGCTTCAGTGATTTTCTCGAAAGGGAAACGGTCCGCAAAATAGAGCATGACCTCTTTATTCGAGTAGATCTCGAACACATCATTCAGATCCTGCATCGTGATCCGGCGGAGAAGGAGTCTGCTAGATTCCAGTTCGTGATAATTTGTGAATAATTCGTCTATCATTTATATATCCTTTCAACCACATCACAGTCATACCTGTGCGACGTGATCATCTTGTGAAACCTATTATAGCATGATGGGTTTCCGTCTAGAAAAACAAGATAATTTAATGGGGGTTATCAAAACCGGAAATATGCTTTTTAATGGTTATAGGGAGCTGGTGCTTTTAAGGTGTCAGTGATAAATACACGAAACAAGGAGTACAGGATTATGAGAGTTTTGGTATTAAATGGCAGCCCGAAAAAGAAGAGCGATACTTTTCGTCTGACGGAAGCATTTCTTAAGGGATTAAACAAAAATCAGGATCACGAAGTGGATGTGATCAATGTCATCGAAAAGAATATTGCTCCGTGTCAGGGATGCTTTGGCTGCTGGCAGAAACTCGATGGTCACTGTGTGATCCAGGACGATCAGAATGCGATCCTGGATCTCTATGTCAAAGCAGACGTGGTGATCTGGAGCTTCCCGCTTTACTGCTACGCGATGCCGTCTCATCTGAAAGCGGTTCTGGACCGTACGATCCCACTTGTGAAGATGAACATGGTGGAAGAGAAGGACGGCACCGTCCGTCACGAAGCTCTGGCTGATTTTTCCAGGCTCCATACTCTGGTTATCTGCGGCTGCGGGTTCCCGGACTGGGAAGGAAACTTCGACGGCTTAAAAGAGATGTGCAAGCACTGCTTCCCGGGCCACGATATCGTATGCGTACCGGAAACACCGATGCTGAATATTCCGGCCGCAGCTCCAGTTGCGGAACCGCTCCTTGCCCGCTTTGAAGCTGCCGGCGAAGAGTATGCAAAAGCACTGACACTTTCACCGGAGACCATCGCTTCTTTGGAAGTGCCGATGATCCCGAAAGAGATGTATATCCAGAACGTCAATGCGATGTAAATACCTCGTCATTTGCATGAACTATACGAATAATCCAAGAAGTGGTCAATGTAAAGGGTACTTACATTGACCACTTTGTTGACTTTTCAGATTTTCTTCTGTAGCCACAGAAGATCATACCAGCGGTCGAATTTCTTGCCGATGTCTTTCATGTGAGCGACCTTCTCATAGCCCATGCACACGTGAAAATTAAAACTGTCATGGGTGAGGTATTCGTCTTCATCTTCGCAAAAAGCAACTCCGGCAAGAAGATTGATCATGCCCTGTTCCTTCAGCTGCTTTTCCAGTTCACGATAGAGAAGAGATCCGATCCCCTGTCTTCGATAATCCTTGTCCAGATAGATGGAGTTGGCGACCGACCAGGCGTAGGCTTCACGGCAACTGTACGGGCTGGAGTAGGCATAGCCAACGATATGGCCGTCTTTTTCGGCGACCAGGTACGGATACTTCTCCATGACCTTGCGCATGCGGTCCGAAAACTCTTCTTCCGTCGGGACTACGTATTCAAATGAAACAGCGGTGTTAAGGACGTAGTACGAGTAGATCTCGACCAGTCTCTTTGCATCTTCTAGCTTTGCTTTGCGAATTGTGTACATCATAATTCTCACTTTCAGTTTATATGGGTTCAGGCGTTGTCAGGCCTCCGGTTTTTTGTAGAACGGGCATCTGTCATGGATGCATTGCTGGTTCTGGCCGGAAAAATCACATGCCTGCTCCTCGTATTCCAGATGTACAGGGAAGTGCGCATTTATGTACTCAACGCCATGCTTGAAAGCAATCAGGGCGTCTCTTTTACAGCATCTGGGACCGTTTATCTTTCCCAGTTCTCCAATCGCCGCGGAGGTATACTGCATATGTTCGCCCCAGGTTCCGTCATCGGAGAGAGGACCGGTCTGATCGATGATGGAGAGGGCGGCGCCGATTGAAGTG
>JAGCXQ010000020.1 GCA_017961235.1 Clostridiales bacterium
ATACGGCAGTTCTTACCTACTTCACAGTCCGATGCGATCGAGTTGTCGATCACGGTTCCGTCACCGACGATCACATTCTCCAGACGGGAATTCTCACCGATGACACACTCGTCGCCGATGACGGTGTTACCGAGCAGGATCGAGCCCGGGAGAATGAGTGTATCCATACCGATCTTGACGGTATCTGCGATCCAGGTCGTCTCTGTATCGACGATCTGCACGCCGTCACGCATCAGCTTCTCGCAGGTTCTTCTATTGAGCATCTTGCCGACTTCCTGCAGCTGGATGCGGTCATTTACGCCACGGGTCTCATCGAAGTCCGCCACATACGCGCCGACCTTATGGCCGTCACGGATCAGGATCTCGATGGTATCTGTCAGGTAGTATTCCTTCTGTGCATTCTTCGCATCGATACGTCCGAGTGCGGAAAGAAGCAGCGGTGTCTTAAAGCAGTAGATCGAGGAGTTGATCTCATTGACCTTCAGTTCCTCTTCCGTGCAGTCACGGTGCTCGACGATCTTTACGACATTCCCCTCCGCGTTACGGATCACGCGTCCGTATCCCTTCGGATCCGGTGCCAGACCGGTGATGATGACCGCGCCGTAATCACCCTGCTCGAACATCTCCAGTGCTTTTGAAATCGTATCGGAAGTAATGAGCGGAGCATCGCCCGGAAGTACGATCGTACATCCGTTTCTTCCCTCGAGGAAAGGAGCTGCCTGCATGACCGCGTGTCCGGTACCGAGCTGCTGCTCCTGGAAAACAAATGCCACGTCTTCGCCGAGTACTTCTCTGACTTCTTCCTGTCTGTGTCCTACGATATATACCTGCTCGTTCGCGCCTACTCCGGAAAGTGCTTCCGCGACCCAGCGGATCAGGGGTTTACCTGCAGCGAGCTGAACGACCTTCGAATGATTCGAGTGCATACGCTTTCCTTCACCGGCTGCCATGACAACTGCACAAAGCTCCATATTCGTGTTCTCCTTTAAGGTTAAGTTATTCCTTGTCTATGCACACAAAAACCCCAATGATCCTGCTCTTACGGGGGGCATCGATCATCGGATTCCTGATGATTTTCATATCAAGGATATTATATCTTTTTTCCGGGCGCTTTTCTACCTTTTTCTTTATCACATATCCCGCCTGATATGATTTATTTCATACTGCAAAAGCACTGTTCCCTTTACCGGGCGGCGGTTTAGAGAATATCAATAGATTTTTATGATGATTTCTGTTAAGATGGATGAAATACATCATCTTCGAAGAAAAGAGCGGAGTGTGTCCCGCGCTTCGAAGTCCCGCAACAATGGGGGAAAGGGATTAACATGATTGCATTGATTCTTGCTGCCGGATATGCCACGCGCCTCTATCCGCTGACGATTAATACTCCGAAGCCGCTTCTTCCGGTCGGACCGAAGGCTATGATCGATTACATCACCGATGAGATCGAGACCATCCCGGATGTAACACGGATCGCCGTAGTAACGAACCATCGTTTCGCCAGCCACTTCGACGAATGGTCAAAAGCCCGTTCCGAGAAGGATATCGCAGAAGGTAAGCTCTCTTCTCCGATCATCGTGATCGATGACGGTACGACCGACGATACAAATAAACTCGGTGCGATCGGCGACATCCAGTTCGTCATCGACCAGCTCTCTATCGACGAGGACATGATGATCATCGCCGGCGATAATCTCTTCACATATAAGCTCAGTGACATGTATGCTTTCTTTAAAGAGAAGCAGCACGATACACTTATCTCCGTCACCGTTGAAGATGTCAACCAATTAAGAAAACTCGCTGTTGCTACGATCAACGAAGACGGCAAGGTCGAAGCTCTCGCCGAAAAGCCGAAGGAGCCAAAGTCCACCGATGCCGTCTATGCGACATACATGTATCTTAAGGAAACGATCCCGATGATCCGCCAGTATCTCGACGAGGGAAATACACCGGATGCTCCGGGTCACTTCCCGTCCTGGCTCTACACCAGAAAAGACGTCTATGTCTATCGCGCGCCGGGAACCTGCATCGACATCGGAACTCCCGAGAACTATAAGGATGTGTGCGAGAATTATAAGGAGATCCTCGGAATCTGATCCGGGATGCCGGACAAGTTCTTTTGAAGCAGAAAACAAGAGGGTTCACTTCAATGAAGCGAACCCTCTTTCTTCGTGCGTTTACTTGATATCCCGAGGGATCACTCCTCCGATGAAACCTCAGTTTCCACTTCTTTTTCCGCCTTCTCTTCGAAGAATCCTCTCAGCGGCATGTAGCACAGGAATGCCACCATCGAGATCGTGATGCCCTTGAAGATATTGAACGGTACGAAGGTCATAAGAATAACATCCAGCTTCGAGTTGATCGTAACCAGTGTATTTGCTTTATCACACATACCGATGATTGCTTCAAGCGGGAAACCCATTACCTTCTCATACAGCGGGATCGTGAAGAAGTAATTCACGAAAGAGGTCGCGATCACCAGCGCAACTGTGCCGAGGCCAAGAGAAAGGATAACGCCCTTTTTGTTTCTCATGCGCAGGTAGATCATCGTCGTTGTAAGAACGAAGATGCTTCCGGAGATGAAGTTCGCGATTTCACCGATATTCTGTGTATTCGTAAACGGCATGTGGATCAGGTTCTTCAGCAGTTCGACGACTACACCCGCGACCGGGCCGCATGCAAATCCGGCAAACAGCGCCGGGATATCGGAGAAATCGTACTTAAGGAAGCCCGGCATCAGAGGAAGCGCGATCTCAAGCAGCATGAGCACTTCCGCGAGCGCCGTCATCATACCTGTAAGCGCGATCCTGCGGATCATCTTCTTTCTGGATTCGTTCTGGGATTTGAGATTTGATGTGACTTCTGACATTTATACCACTCCTTCCATCCGGACTATACCGTCGGCACCGGATTCTCACCGGTTCGGCTCTTCGCTCGCGGGCTCGTATCTTCTCGTGATACATCACCGCCGGTGGGGAATTACACCCCGCCCTGAAGTTACGATGGGATTATAAAACCAAGCGCACCAAGCGTCAATAGAAAAACCGAAATCTTTCTTCACGAAAAGCACCCGCCTTATTCAGAAATTAATATAAGTGAAACACTACCGTTGCTTTTGCTGGGATATACTTAATCATGTGAAATTATGTAAGGAAGGAATCTTCTCATGAAGCGAAATATATTTCCAGGTCTTCTGGTCATCTCGATCCTCTCATCTTCGATGCTTGTTTCCGGATGCAAGGATAAGAAGCAGATAGGTCCGTCATATACGGACTGGACGGCTCCCTCTTCGGCCTCGCAGGCATCGGAAGGGACATCCGAAACTTCGAAGGAAACGGAGGCACCTACTCCGACTCCTTCCCCGGAGCCGACCGCGACCCCGACACCAACTCCTTCGCCGACACCTGTACCGGAGTATGTCGAGCCGGTCCTCGAGGGCGGGCCGAAGTGGTACAGCGGCTACGTCGATCCCCGCTCCGTCCGCGCGGAGATCGTTTCCAATCCGAATGATGTCGCCGTACTTGTGAACAAGTATTATGCCAGCCCGGAGACCTATGTACCGGAACTGGTCTGGGCAAAATACTCCGCCAGCCAGCAGCTCCGTCCGGAAGCCGCAGAGGCTTGGGAAAAGAT
Organism: Clostridiales bacterium; assembly: GCA_017961235.1. Classification (GTDB taxonomy): domain Bacteria; phylum Bacillota; class Clostridia; order Saccharofermentanales; family Saccharofermentanaceae; genus Scatonaster. Next base: position 3,634 of record JAGCXQ010000020.1, read on the forward strand.
GCACGATGCGTGCCTCGCGGATATCGGTCAGGACCTTTATCTGATCTCCGGCTACAGATCCTGGGCCACGCAGACGGCAAGCTTTAACAATGCGATCCCGAGGCGCGGTCTGGATAAGGCCGTATGTAAAAATGCCTATCCGGGAAGATCCGAGCACCCTCTCGGACTGGCTCTCGATATCAATATCAAGAGCGACCCGGAGATCCGCGATAATTTTGTCTATACGAAGGCCGGCCAGTGGGTCCTCGAGCATGGTCATGAATATGGTTTTATCTGGCGTTATCCGGCAGAGAAAGGCCACATCACGGGCTATGGCGTAGAAGGCTGGCACTTCCGCTTCGTCGGTGTCGATGTGGCGACCGAGATGTACGAGAAGAAGATCGATACGCTGGAAGAATACTACGGGAAGCCGCAGATCCTTCCGGATGATTATAACGAGTGAGTCCGCCATGCTTCTGAGTCACAATGGAGATTACCAGTTTTTCGACATCGGCACGAAGATCTATTCGTGTTATGTCGTCACGTATAAAGATAAGGCTGTCATGATCGATGCCGGTCCTCTTTCCGAGCGCGACGAGATCGAGAAGAACATGCAGAAGGATTTTCTCTTTGCCATTGATGCGGTATTTCTTACTCATGTGCACGGAGATACCGCAGGAAATGCGGAATACTTTTCCATGCTCTTTAACTGTCCGGTCTATTGCATGAAGGATGCGATCCTTACGCTTCAGAGGGGTGTCTGCAAACGTCCCGGAAAGGATCACCCCTATGTGAAGAGAGCCGGTCCCGCAGGAAGTGTCGTTCCGAAGCTTCCGGCATTTATGCCTTTCGAGTCCTGTCAGAATGCGCAGCCGCTCACGAAGAAGATCGCCGAAGAATATCTGGGAAAAGATGTCCAGCTTCTTATGACCCCCGGTCACTGTGAGGATTCGATCTCCCTTAAGATCGGAGATGTCGCGCTGATCGGTGATGCCGCTCAGTTCAATAAGCGCGTGCTCGCCCCGGTCTTTGTCGATAACGAAGCACAGCTTGCAAGAACCTGGGAGACACTCATCGGACTTTCCTGCAAGCAGTACCTAAGCGCCCACGGCCGCCCCTTCTCCGCCGAAGAATGGCTCAAAAACAAATAAGAGCGGAACCGGAAAGAAGATTTCATCAGAAAGAAAAAGAGTGAAAAGATCTCCGTAGAGACGAATTTTTTGCGAAGCAAAAACTGTCTGAGTCTCGCGGAGATACGTTTCACTCTTTCATTTATATTTAATAAAAGTCTTTCCGGATCCCCTCGATGATCTCATCACGCATGACCCTCGACAAACCGATCGCCGTCGTCAGCACCACAACCAGAAGATGCGCCAGGACGACGATAATGAAGTACGGCACATTGATATAGTGCGGGATCGAGGGCGCAATAAAGTGCACTGTTATCTGCATCGAGACAAGCAGGATCAGGACCAGCAGGAAGATACTCTCGAAGAAATAGATGAGGCTCTCCGAAATGACCATCCGGAATAGTGTTTTTCGCGACATACCGACAGCATTGAGAAGAATATATTCTTTCCTTCGGAACACGATATTACTGAGTACGGTCATGATGACGTTCAGGAAGCACATGAAACTGAGCATGGCGACATATCCGTACATGATGATGCGCACCAGTGAATTGACCGCGCTCCGTGCACGGTAATCGATACCGTTATCGATCAGCGTATCCGTCAGATACAGATTGTTTTCGAGTATATCCTTCATCCGGGCAACCGCCGTCACCGGATTTCCTGCGGTAAAGAGGAATACCTCGTAACCGGACGAAGATCCCAGGTGATAATAATCTAATCTCGAGAGCGGCACATAGATCTCCATAACAGGTTCACTGGTCTGAAGATCATCCGACAGATCGACCTCCGCGACCGGTTTCAGCGAGTGAATAAAACTCGGCCGGTTTTCAGAATTGATGTCCATCCTCATCTCGTCAGGAAGCTGCGAAAAGCCTTTCCCTTCATAGATCACTCTTCCGGTTTCCGTGTACATCGTGAGATTATTATTCACGATGCATAGCTCCGATCCGTATTCGAAGAACGGATCCGGATCGATGTCATTTTTCGTCAGAAGTTCCCGGTATGTTCCATCGTCGATAAAAACGATCGGCATATTAATATATTCTTCACCATACGATGAGTTGATCAGATATTCACGTATCTGCTGAGATGCCAGAAATGAGGAAGAAAACTGCATCTGCTCGAAAGTCACATACATCATTTTACCGGTCTTCACCGTATCCGCTTTATTCAGCAGATAGAACAAAGACTGGTCTTCTTCGGTAAAACCGCGATCTCCGGTCGGGAGCGTGTAGGAGATCACATTACTTGCCTCGTTCTCCTCGACGTGATAATTCTTGGTCACAGAGCGCACCATCATATTGGCAAAGAGGATCATAAATACACTGGCCATGATCGATATGACTGTCGCCATATATCTCTTTCTGTACCGCTGATAGTTCTTCAGTGAGAGCGCACCGGTGAAGCCCAGAAGACGCATGGTGAGTGCGCGGTAGTTTTTCTTTTCCTTCTTTTGAAAAGCACTATCCTGGGATCTTACTGCTTCCATAGGAAGGACTTTTGATACTTTTATCACAGGGATCAGGACAGCGGCAAACACCGTCAGAAGTGAAAGGACAAGAGGTCCGGCCGTATTCTGGTATCCGATACGGTACTGCAGATCGATATTCTTGAGAATAAAGTAATTGGCGGCATTTCTGCCCAGATCACTCAGCGCAATAAACAGATAATAACTGCTTATATTTCCCAGGATAAGACCGATCGGGATCCCGAGAACAGAGTAGTAAAATGCCTCCTTAAACATGAGATCCCTTACCTGTCTTCTGGTCGCGCCGACGGACTTCAGAAGGCCGATCGCACGAAGTCTCTCGGACGATGAGGATGCAAACGAATTATAGATAAGCATGATGGCCAGAAGTGCGATCATGGCGATCGTTCCGGCAGACACGATCGCAATGATCCTCTCGATCCTGGTATCGTCTGCGGAGTTCTCCAAGCGGATAAAATCCTTGTTGTAAAGGCAGTCATCCTCATAATCAAAATTGTCGGAAGTAAAGGCGATATAATCGGCCGGATCATTGAACTCAAAATATGCATTTACGGCAGAACCTGCCATGACGCTCTCTGAGCGTGTAAGGATCGTATTTCTCGCGACCGATTTCCATGTCGCATATTCCGGTACTACAAAATAACCGACGATCGTATATTCCTGCTCGCCGATCGAGTAGAACTGTTCATTGACAAGACCGTTCTTATCTCTCTGAAGTCCCCGGAGATTCATGACCTTATGTCCCTGTGAATAGCGGGCATAGTACGAAAGGTCGATAATAGTTCCGATCTCCAGATTATTCCTGTCATCCGAGAACATCTCCAGCGAGATGATCGCTTCGTTACTGTTCTGCGGCATTCTTCCTCTTACCAGAGAGATGTGGCACATATCCTCAAATCCGGGACTCATCGCAGCCAGAAAAAAATCATACTTGTCGATATACTGCAGAAGCCTCGGTTCCGCTTTCATCAGTTCTTCATCATATCCGAAGCCTGCGTTAAATCCGAGTTCCTGGATATATTCCACATTCTTGATCCGCTCATCCTTGGAGATGCTCTGGAAATCCATGGAGGTCATCGAGTATGCTTCGACATGCCATGTACCATAGGCGTCACTTGCGAAGCTCTTCAGGATATCGATCGCGCTCTGATGCGCCGATGTCACGATGGTAAACATCATCGTCGCGACAATGATCCCGATGAGAGTCAGTATCGATCTTCCTTTGTTCTTGAATACCGTACGCTTGGCATATTTGCTGACGATATTGGAGGACCGGCTCATTTACGTATCACCTCATCGTGCTGGATCCGCCCGTCCTGGATCGTGATGATACGCTTTGCCTGCAGTGCCACGTTTTCATCATGGGTGATAAGTACAGTCGTCTGATTATATTTCTGGTTCGAATACCGGAGAAGCTCGACGACTTCCTGGCTGTTCTTGGAATCGAGGTTACCGGTCGGCTCATCTGCGAGAAGGATCGTCGGCGCATTGATCAGGGCACGTCCGATCGCGACACGCTGCTGCTGGCCGCCGCTGAGCTGGCTCGGAAATGCATCCCTCTTCTCTTTCAGTCCGAGAAGAGAAAGGAGCTCCCGTAAGCGGTCCCGGTTCACTTTTCTGTGATCAAGGAGCACCGGCATCGTGATATTCTCCACCACGGAGAGAACCGGGATCAGATTGAAAAACTGATATACCAGACCGATCTCTCTTCTGCGGAAGATCGCCAGCTGCTCGTCGTTCTGTTTAAAGATATCTTTCCCATCGATGAGGACAGTGCCGGATGTCGGCCTATCTACGCCGCCCAGCATATGAAGAAGTGTGGATTTACCGGAGCCGGAAGCACCGATGATCGCGACAAATTCACCCTTATTGATGGTCAGGGATACATCGTTCAGAGCAGCAACGACATTCTCGTCCTTGCCGTATGTCTTGGTAAGATGTTCCGCTCTAAGTAGTTCCATTTTCCCCTTCACCCCGCTCTATTTTCGGATCCGTTATCTTTTCGAGTTGTAGAAACGCACCGTGAAGACTGCGCCTGTTGCCGGTGCCTCACGGTTACTCGCACGGATCGTACCGCTTTGTCTCTCGACGATCATCTTCGTCAGTGCAAGTCCGATACCGATACTGGTATTCAAGGCCACTTTTCCTCTGTAGAAACGCTCGAACACGTGCGGTATATCCTCCGGATCAAAGCCCGATCCGGTATCGAAGATCACAAGCTCCGTATAGATCGGAGTATGCTTGACCCGGACTTCGATCACGCCGCCCTCGGGAGTGTGCTCCATGCAGTTCTTGAGGATATTTCCGATCGCCTCGGATGTCCACATCATATCTCCGCGGATGACCGCATCCTCCGGGACATACATCTTAAGCGTAACGCCATTGATGTCCAGCGGCACTGCCAGCGGGCCTGCCGCCTTTGCGAGCATCTGTCTGACGTTATATTCTTTCTGCTCGAAGAAGACCGTATCCGCATCGATCTTACTCATCTTCAGAAGTGTGTTGATGAGCCACTCGATACGGTTTAAGCTCTGCATCATCTCCGCCAGAAGATCGAATCTCTTCTCATCGGAGAGCTCCGCATCCGAGAACATATCCACGACGATATTCATAGACGTCAGCGGCGTCCTCAGCTGATGGGCGATATCCGCGATGGAGTCGGAGAGGAATCTCTTATCGGCCAGAAGCTGCGATGCCTGTTCACGAAGCCGGATGACCAGCTTATGGATCTCGGAACTTAAGATGGCCACTTCGCCTTCCTGATATTCTTCAAACTTCACATTCTCCGCGCCGTGCAGGATCTTATCGATACTGTCCGAAAGATCAGCGATCCTTCGGTAGCGCCGGATATCAGCGACCAGGCGGACCAGGATCAGGGTAACGGAAGTAATAACGACAGCGATCACGCTGTTCCTTCCCAGGAAAGATGCTCCACCGGCAAGGATCACCGTGATCACGATGTAGATAAGATATTCACGTCGGAGTTCTGCGTTATTGCGGATCATGCTTACTCCCCGGCTTTGTATCCGAAACCGCGGATCGTGCGGATCAGCATCGGCTGTGCCGGATCGTCCTCGATCTTCTCACGGAGTCTCTTGATATACACTGTCAGAGTGTTGTCGTTTACATACTCGCCGCCGACATCCCACAGATCCTGCAGGAGCTTGGCGCGCGTCAGGACGATGCCCTGGTTATTTGCAAATAGAAGAAGAAGTCTATACTCGAGCGCGGACAGGATGATCTCCTCCCCATCTTTGCTGACGTTACCTCTGGCGGTATCGATCTTTACATTTCCGAGTTCCACTACATCAGAGGATTTATGGGTCCTTCTCATGACGCTCTTGATGCGGGACAGCATCTCTCTCGGACGGAAGGGCTTGCTGATGTAGTCATCCGCGCCCATGTCGAGGCCCGTTACGACGCTGTATTCATCTCCGGAAGCCGTTACGAAAATGACCGGGATATCTGTCTTCTGCGCTTTGATCGCTGCACAGACGGCATATCCGTTTCCATCCGTCAGGGAAATATCGATAAGTGCAAGATCGAAAGATTCATTCTCGATCTTCGTCATTGCCGTCGTCTGACCCGGTGCCCAGATCACTTCAAATCCTTCGGATTTTAAGAAGGCAGATAGTGTAGTAACAATGCTTGAATCATCTTCTACCAGTAAAATTCGTCCCATAACTCAACCTCTTCCACAGATTTCTCTTGATACTATTTTACCTTTTTTATGGGAGCTGTGGGTGACTAATTTCACACATTTGCGCGAAGATACATATCGGGAGCAGATCATGCTTCTGCTGAAGCTTCCGAAGATACCGCCGAAGCATTTCCCTTTCTCTTTCTTCCCGTCGCGAAAAGCACTATAAACGCGATCACGATCACGATCGTTACGCAGAGGCCGCCCTCCGGTCCGAATTTACCGCCGGTCAGAATATCCTTGGACATCTTGGTTGGCGCGGACGAGAAGATCGTCGCCGATTGCGGGTTGCCGCTGACTTCAAGACCGTACAGGTTGCCCTGGCAGAAGTTCCACACCGTATGCATGGCGCAGACGGTATAGATATGTCCCTGACGGAGCGCGATGCAGGCAAAGAGTGCAGCGATCAGTGCGAGGTTGATCAAGGCCAGAACAGAGAATCCGGCGTTTCCTGCATGCAAGAGGGAGAAGCACAGCGAGGAGAAGATAATACCGGCCGGGATACCGAATCTTCCGGCGACACGCGGCATCATGTAGCCTCGCATCATGATCTCTTCCGTCGCGCCCTGCGGGATCCACATCAGAAGATAAAGGAAGAAAAGTCCTACGTTATCCGAAGTCAGTGCATATCCCTTGAAGGAGACCTGACCGGTCACAAACAGGAGGACATATACCGAGGAGATCAGGATAAATCCGAGGAGCATTCCCCTCAGGTAGTTTCTCCACAGTGCCTTGCCCTTGCCTCTAAGGAAGGACGGGTTCGGGGTCCATGTATTCGCCGCAGTATCTTTCCCGGCGAGTTCTTTTGCCGAAGCAAAACCCATCGTGGCAAGACGGTTTCTCTCCAGGAGTTTTACGATCAGCATATAGATACCGATGATGCACCAGTAGCCGAGACCCATGAAGAAGATGAACCAGTGGTTCGCCATGAATTCAGAAAAGAGCGAAGCGGATTCCGACACCGCATCTTCCACCGCAGAAAGGCTGGAGAGTTCGCGGAACATACGCAGGAACCGGACGGATTCTTCGGTCTTCATGTAGGAGATGACCGCCGGGATCATGGAGATCAGCTGGAATACCGAGAGCAGCGCCAGCGGCAGAGCCGCATGACCGATCAGGAAACCGCCGAGTGATTTTCTCTTCACCGGACGATACCCGAAGACATTTGCTCTGGCGCGGGAAACATAGTCTTTCTCCTGCTTCTTCGCGCGCTCCATGGCTTTTCGGATCTCTTTATCGGATTTCGACTCGACGGATACCGTGAACATCTCGGTAGTAAGAAGCTTCTTCGATACCAGAAGGCAGATCCCCGCAAGAAGGAACGAGGTGAGTACACAGACCATGACCGGCAGGAATTCCGCCGTATTCATCAGGCAGTCGCCGATACCGAAGAAATGTCCGTAGATCGGGAAAAACTTATTGATCGCATTGGCAGTGCTCGGCTGCATACAGGTCACACAGGCCACCAGCACGATCATGAAGATCGGAAGGAATGCCGTCTGCGCGGAGATGATGGACTGGCTCATACAGGAGATCATGATCGTGATGGCTGCCATCAGCGCGATCATAGACAGGGAGAGCGCCAGCACTCCGAGGAAACCGCCGATGGAAGTCGGGAAGAAAACGATCATGCATATCACGCTCGGGATCAGGGCATGAAGTGCCACGCCCAGGAAATTACCCAGCACGATCGTCCAGCGGGACATCGGGGTCATGAGGATCGATGCAAATGTGCCTCTCTCCTTCTCACCGGCGATCGCATTCATCGCGATGAGCATACATGTGTACATGATCGATACGAAGAAAAGAAGCGGTGCGACCATTCTCGAGATACGGTCACGGACCATGCCGGACTGTTTCTCACTCTCTATTGCTTCCGTATAGATGAGCGGCTGCTCACCGGAAGGAAGGTTAACACCGAGCCGGTTGGACAGATAATTGTAGTATCCGCTGCCGAGTTCATTGTCCAGGAAGTTTTCTCTGGCTTCTTCATATTCGAGATGATCTGTCGATATGAACGTCAGTATCTCCGGACGTTCCTCCACCTTTTTCACCAGGACTTTCTCATCAAAATCCTTCGGGAAGACCAGGACCATAAACGCATCATATTCTTTCATCCATTTTGAGAAGGTGAAGACATCAAAGACCGCATCCGTCTCTTTATCCTCGATACCCAGCCAGAAGTAGTAATCCCTCTCCTCCGCATATTCCTTCCAGGAATCCGGAGCGTTGACTACGACGATGTTGGATGCAAGGGATGGATCCGGTCCGTCATTTCTGTGGATATACATATCGATAAAGCTGAAGAAATAGCACAGAACAACAAATACGAATGCTACACAGGCCAGGAATGTGATCACGGATGCCTGTGACTTCATCGTATGGTTCTTACCGAATGTTTTTCGGATCAATGCCTTCAGCGAACGACGCATCTTTACCCCTCCCGATGGTACTCTGAATAAAGTTTGAAAAATGCTTCTTCAAAATTCCTGCTTGCTGTCTTCTCTGTCAGGGCCTGTGCCGACCCCTGTTCTACGATCTTACCGTCCACGAGGATCGCGATCTCATCGCAGAGCTGCTCCGCGACCGAGAAGATATGTGTCGAAAGAAGGACACAGCAGCCCTTCTGACGAAGTTCCAGCAGATAGTCCATGACCTGTCTGGAAGTAAGGATATCCAGTCCGTTGGTCGGCTCATCGAAGATGATCACCTCCGGTTCATGGATCAGTGAAATGACGATGGACACTTTCTGCTTCATGCCGGTAGATAATTCAACGATCCTCTTATCAGCGAAAGGACCGATGCCGAATCTCGCGAAGCTTGCCTGCTTTCTCGCCTCGACCTCTTCCTTCGGAATATCGTAGAGTTCACTGAAGAAGCTGTAGAGCTGGTTCGGTGTCGAGAGCGGATCCAGCTTGATCTCCGTCGTCAGGAATCCGATCCTTTTCCGGATCTCCTGCGCGGAGGCCTGTGTGTCCAGACCGCAGATCGATATGATACCGGTCGTCGGCATAAGAAGCGTGGAGATCATCTGCATCAGTGTCGTTTTACCGGCACCGTTCGGTCCGAGGAGTCCGAAGATCGTCCCCTTTCCCACCGAAAAACTGACGTCTTTGACGACCAGATCGCGCTTATTATATCTTTTGCTTACGTGATTTACCGAAATCATTGGCGCCTCCTTCTTCTGCTATATGCAGCATGCCGTCTTTACTCTTCAGGCATACGATAAACAGCTCAGCTGCGAAAATCAGGTTAATAAAGATGACCAGTAAGACGGTCCACCAGGAATATGTCCCGTTGAAGATCTCCCGGATCGTCATGATCACATTATGGATAGGTATGAAGTACTCGGCGAGAATAGCATCCGACGGACGGAACATATTGCCGAAGAATTCGAAGATCAGAAGTACCAGCGGTACCTGCAGGTTCATGATGACATCCTGCATACGGCGGACCATGAAGGTGATCCCGAAGCAGAGCATCGCTATCATGATCGCAGCGGTGACAAGAAGAATAAAGAATGCCAGCAGCTGCGAAGGTGTCAGGAAGAGTCCGAACGGGAGAAGTGAATAGGCACTGTTGCTCCGGTTCAGCCACGAGGACACAAATAGCAGGAAGAATGTCACCACGGCGCTGATAATGCCGACGAAGATGACCATGAGTGCTTTTCCGATAAGAAGGGATTCCTTCGAGATCGGGCTGAGATATACCTTCGTAAGAAAACCGCTCTGTCTTGCGGAAGCAAGTGTCTCCGCCGTCAGGGAATAGATGCAGTAATACATAAGAAGTATCATCATGCTCGGAATCGTTCTGGATGCGCCGAGATTGGCGACCGAGCGGTTACTCGTCACGAATGTGAACGGATTAAAAAGATCGGTATCCCATCGCTCTCCTCCACCGGAGTCCAGATACGGCTGGCCGAGATGCTCGAGAAGATACGGGGAGTATCCTTTTGCTATATCTTCCTTGAACTGTTCGGCCTGAAGGTAGCTGTTATAATCTCCTTTATAGTCGATCTCCAGGATCATATGCATTCTTCTCGTACTCTCGCCTTGCGCAAGACGGGAATAGTAATCCGCTACGCATTCGTCAAAATCGACGACCTCAGTTCTTTCAGAAGCTGCGAAAAAGACGAAGATCCCGCCCTTTTTCATCTGCTCTTCCCGATACTCTTCATCCATTGCCATCGCTTCGTCCATGCTCAGCCAGGTGACGGAGTAGAACGAGGACTTGGGATTGGACTCGAAATAATCCACAAAAGAATCCGGTGCATTTACTATCGTAACAGGACGGCTCTGAAGAGATCCGGTCGATAGATAGTTCATCAGCATCGGGAAAAGATTAATAGCGGCAAGGAGCAGGAGCGCCGGCAGAAGGAAGACCTTAAGTGTCTTCTGCCAGTTGTTGATGATCTTACTCATCTCCCATTTCAAAATCGTGATCGTGTGCCGCATGAAATAACCTCTGAAATGATTTGTCTCAGGTGAATCAGTTTATGATTTTATTATAGAAAGCCGTCGTCAGAATGGGGTAAAGCAAACATTCAGTTTCTGTGAACAATCTGAAAACGGCTATAACTTTTCTTTACATTTTTTCCGGAAGTCCCATATGTCTGGTCTCGCACAGAAGCTCCACAACAGGCGTTGTTGCGCTTCCCGGCGTGCTGTTCATGCGGATGATCGTGATCGCCGTATGACGCATGCGGACAAGTGCACAGAGATAAGGGAACGGAATATTCAGAAGACGGGAGAGCATCGCCGTAAGAGATCCGCCATGCGCGAAAAGCACTACCGTATATTCTTCATCGGTCTCTCTTTCACAGCGGTAGTAAAGGCCGTCTCTTCTATATCCGAGAGATGCCATCCAGGTGTCGGTCTCTTCCATGACGCGGTCCACATCAGAAGTCGCGAGGTTGCCCTGGAAGAACGGCCAGTCATGCCAGGAAGGATCGTTGATCAGTTCTCCTCTTTCTGCCATCGCATCTACTTCATCCCACGGATTTCCGCCGTCATAGAGCGCCTCACCATAGCCGAAGCGGATCTCCTTCATGAAGTCCAGGGTCTGGATCTCACGGATGCCGGAGAGGTCTGAAAAAGCTTTTGCCGTTTCAAAGGCACGTCCGTACGGCGAAGAATAGATCTCGCGGATCTTATCTTCCATCAGTCTTTCCGCCGCCTGCCTGGCTTCTTTTCTTCCAAGTTCTGTCAGACAGTTCTTCTCATAATTCGGCTCGCCGTGCCGTACTAAAATAATTCTCATCCCTCGCTCCTCCAGATCAAAGGGTGTTAAAAAGGGGGCTTCCGCAAAGCGTCAGACAGTTTTTGCATTCACCAAAAACCCGCCGTGCGGAAGAAACCCCCAAATTAAACTTTTCTCATTCCGAACGGAATACTCCGTTTATTATTTCACCAGTTCCTCTGTTTCCTGAGCAATTGCCAGTTCCTCGTTGGTCGGGATGATAGCAACTGTTACCTTGGAATCATCCGCAGAGATAACTGCTTCGGAGCGTACTCCGTTGTTCTTAGAAGGATCGATCTTAACGCCCATGAATTCCAGGCCCTCACAGGCAGCAGCACGGATATAGTCGGTGTTCTCACCGATACCGGCTGTAAATGCGATCACATCCACACCGCCCATAGCAGCAGCGTAAGAACCGATGATCTTTCTTGCCTGGTACTCGAACATCTCGAGTGCCAGTGTCGCACGCTCATTGCCCTCACGGGAAGCCTTTTCCAGATCTCTGAAGTCGGAAGAAACACCGGACAGACCCTCAACACCGGATTTCTTATTCATGAGGACATCGATGTCATCCGGGCTCAGGTTCTCGTTCGTCATCAGGAACGGAACGATCGCCGGGTCGATATCACCGCAGCGGGTACCCATGCAGATACCTGCAAGAGGGGTAAGACCCATGGAAGTATCGACGCACTTGCCGTGATCTACTGCAGCAAAGGAAGAACCGTTGCCGAGGTGGCAGGTGATGATCTTAATGTCGTTATAATCCTTACCGAGGAATTCCGCAGCACGGCGGGAAACATAACGGTGGGATGTACCATGGAAACCATAGCGGCGGATGGAATACTTCTCTGTGAGCTCATAAGGGAGCGCATAGGTGTAAGCCTTCGGCGGCATGGTCATATGGAAAGCGGTATCAAATACAGCTACTTGCGGTGTGCCCTCAGGGAGTACGGACTCGCAAGCCTCGATACCTGTAAGGTTTGCCGGGTTGTGCAGAGGTCCCAGAGGGAAGCACTCACGGATAACACGCTTAACGTCGTCGTTTACGATAACGGACTTGCTGTAGTACTTACCGCCGTGGAGTACACGGTGGCCGACTGCCTTGATCTCGGAGATGTCGGAGAGTACGCCGTGATCCTTATCAACGAGTGCGTCGAGGATCATCTTAACAGCTACCTTATGGTCCGGCATCGGATCTGTGCAGACATAGTCCTCTTTGCCCGGAGCCTTATATGTGAGCTTACCGTCGATACCGATACGCTCGGCATTACCTTTTGCGAGAACGTCGCCTGTAGATGTTTCAAAGAGCTGGAACTTGCAGGAAGAACTTCCGCAGTTGATAACTAAAATCTTCATTCATTTTCTCCTTTTGTTTCGTTATATCAAAACAGGGTGGAACGGTTTTTTCCGTCCCACCCGATTTTACTTAGGAATTCTGAGCCTGTACTGCTGTGATCGCGATTACACCGACGATATCCTTTGCGGAGCATCCGCGGGACAGATCGTTGACCGGCTTTGCGATACCCTGGCACATCGGGCCGTAAGCCTCTGCCTTACCCAGTCTCTGAACGAGCTTGTAACCGATGTTACCGGCATCGAGGTCCGGGAAGATAAGAACGTTAGCCTTACCTGCTACCTTGCTGTCCGGAGCTTTGCTTGCGCCGATGGACGGAACCATCGCTGCGTCAGCCTGGAGCTCACCGTCGATCGCGAACTGAGGATATTCTTCTTTTGCGATCTTTGTTGCTTCAACGACCTTGGTAACGTCATCGTGCTTTGCAGATCCCATGGAAGAGTGGGAAAGAAGAGCGACTACCGGCTCTTTGCCGACGAGCTGCTTGAAGGATGCAGCGGAGGAACCTGCGATTGCAGCGAGTTCTTCCGGATTCGGGTTCTGAACGAGACCGCAGTCACCGAATACGAATACACCATCTTCACCATACTCGCAGTCCGGAACGACCATTACGAAGAAAGCGGAAACGAGCTTGGTGCCCGGAGCTGTCTTGATGATCTGAAGGGACGGACGGAGTGTGTTTGCCGTGGAGTGGCAGGCACCGGAAACGATACCGTCACCGTCGCCCATCTTTACCATCATGCAGGCATAGTACATATAATCACCGAGGAGAGTCTTCTCAGCTTCTTCCGGTGTCATACCCTTTGCCTTACGGAGTTCATAGAAGCCGTTGATGTACTCCTGTGTCTTTTCATAAGTATGCGGGTTGATGATCGTTGCCTTGGAAATATCGAGTCCTTCGCTGTTCGCCTTAACTTCCTCATCTGTACCGATGATGATCAGGTTTGCGATGTCCTCTGCGAGGATCTCTGCTGCCGCCTCAAATGTTCTTCTGTCCATAGACTCAGGAAGAATGACGGTCTTTTTGTTGCTCTTTGCTTTTGCTTTAATTTCATCAATGAATGCCATAAAACTATCGCCTGCCTTACATAATATTTTTCATCCTCCGGCCCCGTAAAGACACGCGACGCGGGAGGCATTGAAATCACGCCTAAATATTATACTCTTATAAGGAGGCCTTTTCAATTCCAAAAGCACTGCCCCTCGTACGTGTTATTGCTCCAGCTGAGACTTCAGATACAGAAGCATCTTTTCTTCGAACTTCAGAAAGATCTCATACTGTCTGGGATCATCGACCGTAAGTCCCGCCAGTCCTTCCTCGACGAACCGTCTCGCCGCCTCTTTGTCGTTTAAGATGTAGTACGCATAGTACGCGAGTTTTCTTCTTCCGTTCGAGTCCGTATCCGCATCGATATTTCTCTTCGAGTGCTGATAGAACTGGTTCGCCAGTTCCGGCACCTTATGACGGAAGGAATAGTATGAGAATAAGACATTATCCAGATAGAAATGTCCCATATCCGTGAGGCCCACTGCCTTGAGCCGGGTCATCTCATCGATACACTCGGACATAGCGGCAAGATCGTTTCTCATCTCCGCGACCCGGTAGAAAGTGCACAGATATTTGAGCTTGGAACCCAGCGCAGCCGATCCGTACAGTACATGATCAAAGGGCAGAACCGCAAGATCTTCTTCCGTCTTCGCCTGATGGATGGACATCATCAGCTGCCATGTCTGTGCATCAAGACCTGTCGGCGTTTGTACTCTCTTGAGCTTGTAATAAGATATGCTAAAGAAAAGACCGAAACCGCCGGCACACATACCACCGAGAAGCGCACTTACTTCCGAACTGAGCGAATCGGTCCTTATAACTCCAAGCAGTAAGCTCAGCACACCAAAGATGACGGCAAGAACGATAGCAAGAACCGTATGGAAAGTGCTTTTCTCCTTGCTCGCGTCCACTCCTTTTTTATACAGGAAGGCCGTCGGATAGATCTGATTCAGGCGGGTCCTCGAGAACTTCATCTTCCCGGGCCGCTCTTTATCGTAGTAATCTCTGTCCCATCGGATAAATAAACCGGCTACAGTAATAAGAATAAAGCCTTTGGCCTTGTAATATAAATATTCGAAAAGCACCCAGATCCACCCGAATACGAGAAGACCCAGTATCATACCTAGAAATATCAATAGAAAACCCATACGCCCTCACATCCTGCCGGGAAACGGCATTGCCTACCCCTTGTTCCCGTTTATTGTACACGTCTGGCGCATGGCATGTAAAGAATAAAGGTCAGCCCGGCTCGGTTCCGTAGATGCTCTTTCCGCCGGAACGGATGACGATCTTATCCGCACCCGATCTCGAGTAATCATCAGAGAGATTGAAGTCGGACCAGTCGCCGTGGTGGATCGAGAACTGTACGATCAGCTTGTCGCCCTTCTCCAGTTTTCCCGATCCAAAAGCACTGATCGTGCAGCTTGTATCGGCTCCCGTTTTCTTCGGTTCGATCTTGGAGAATTCTCCTTTAACACTGTTAACAGCCTCGTAGTTTCCACCTTTGCGGCTCACGGCTGCGTGGTAGCAGTCAAAGGCAAGCGCACCGGATTTCTCGTTGGTGAAGTAGTACTCGACGGAAAGCGAAGCAAGATCGATCGGATCCGACCCTGTGTTCTCGATGGTCATATTTCCGGAGATCGCATTCCCTGTTCCGCTCATGCTGTACTCGATGGCTACCGTCACTTTTCCGTTTCCGGAAGGAGCCGGAGACGTCGGTGCAGGTGTCGTATCGGAAGGTCCCTGCGTCGGGGATGTCGGAGCAGGTGTCACCACATTTCCGGATCCGTCCGGAACCTGTCCGAAGACGAGAGAGCCATCTTCAAAGAGTGCTGCCGAAGCGGAGGACGAAGCATCCTGCGGAAGTCCCGTGATCCTGAACTGTACTTCTTTCTTATACTCTTCCTGTCCGCCAGGATAGCAGGAATGATCCTTAAAGAGGACCTGCACGCAGGCGGTATTTCCGTCTCCGGCAAGGATCGTAAGGGATGATACATCCTGCCCGAAGGAAGAGGAGACCGACAGATCCGATGCACTCTTTCCGGACGGGACAGTGAAGTAATAGCGCAGTTCAAGGCCCTTCGGGGCTCTTGCCGGCCATCCGGTCATGTTAAAAGTCAGTGCTTTTATCTCGAGAAAATCACTACCTCCGGCATTGACGGATGTTTCCACACGGTATTCTTCGCCGACACTTTCGCCGGCA
This sequence comes from Clostridiales bacterium, assembly GCA_017961235.1. GTDB lineage: Bacteria > Bacillota > Clostridia > Saccharofermentanales > Saccharofermentanaceae > Scatonaster. The sequence goes on from JAGCXQ010000020.1 coordinate 19,778, forward strand.
CCGAATCCCGTCAGCGTCTGGCCGTGGTAGCGTGTGTAGAGCTTTGCGAGAAGGCCTGTAAATCCTGCGTTATAGTCGCAGGCGACTTCGTTGGTGTTGTAGTTCGTGACTGTATCTTCATAGCCGTCACTTGCATCCGGGCCGCCGACCAGCGCGCCACAGAGCACGTGTCTGGAGGTCCCAGGTTCATTCATATTGTCGCAGTAGGAGCCCTGCGCTGTACGATGGTGCGGATGCACCGGATAATTCTCGCCAAAGCCGATCATAAAAGAACGGCCGGTATCGCCCAGTGCATATCCCGCCTGATCGACTGCGAAGTTCCAGTAGGTATCCTTTTTCGCAGAAGGACATGCGTCACTCTCGCTATATACCGATGCGACAAAAGCGGTAGTCGTCGCATATCTGAGAGACCCCCAGCTATCGAGCCATGCCAGTCCTTTTGGCGTATAGGTGATCCTCTCTCCGGAAGATGTTCCGACCGTCCAGAAATCGAGATGCTTCTCGACCGCCTGCGTATAGGTCTTCTCGCCGGTCTCCTGCGAAAGGAGGACCGCAGCACCGATATGCACATCGTCCCAGCAGAGAGACCAGTTAAAGTCCTGATTTGCCTTCGGGTAATAATCCTTTGCCTTGCTCAGGTAAGAAGCATCCCCGGTGGCGCGGTAGAGCCATACAGCCGCCCAGGAGAGCTCATCATAAAAACCGCTCCAGGAGTTATAGAAGCCGTTCGCCGCGGTATATCCCGCATCGCTCTTATACTTGTCTGCGAAGGCATAAAGTGATTTTGCATGATTCAGGCAGGATTCGCTGAAGGATGGATCGATGTCCTTAAAGAGGATACTGCAGATCGCAAGAGATGCAGCCGTCTCACCGGTCACCGCTGATCCCGGATGCTGTGCATCCACGAAGTAGGAAGGGCGGTTCATCTGATACTCGACGCATTCGCAAGCGCCCCACCATCCATGATCGGCATTACCGTCACCGACCTGGTAGAAGTACTTCTCCTCAGACGGATGGCACTTGATGAAATATTCATTTGCCCAGCGGATATTTCCGAGCGCATAGTCGAGCTGCTTGCTCTCCACATAGGCGTCTTTATCTTCATAGACAGACCATCCGAGCATGGATGCCGTATAGGCCATCGGGAGATTGAACTTGACGTTATCTCCTGCATCGAACCATCCTCCGGTCAGATCGATCCCCGCGTCAGATCCGTCGTTCAGGCAGGAGTCTCCGCGCCAGTTGGATCTGGTGTTCTCCGGGAGTTTTCCCGAGCGCTGGAGTTCATAGAAAAGAAGCGATTTCTGAAGAGCCTCGCCGTAGTTATATTTTCCGGTTCCCTTCGTGCCTTCGTAGCCGTCGCCCTTGATCGTGCCGATCTTCTTGATCTCGATGGGAGCATCCGGAGCAGTCGTCTCTTCCGTGCTTTCACTCTCTGAAGGGAGGGTATCGGAAGTTGTCTCATCCTCGGATTCCGAGGAAGATCCCTCTTCGGTCTCATCTATGACAGTCTCGGTTCCAGAAGTTTCCGGGGCCGATGTCGTCTCGGTCTTTTTCTTTCCGAAGGTGTTATGCCATGCGTAAACGACGCCGCCCAGAATAAGTGCGACGAGAATAAAAATGCCGCAAAGCACGGCAATTTTAGCTTTCTTCTGCATCTCTTTCAGTTTCATTCAGATCTAGCTCCTGTGTCTGTACCTTGGTGTAGTGCAGTATGTCATCCATTCTCAGGCTCTGGGAATAGTTTACGAAAGTGAAGGCCTGGCCTGCTCTTCCGGCACGTCCCGTTCTACCGATCCTGTGAAGGTAATACTCGTTTTCATTCGGTACTTCGAAATTGAAGACCGTATCGATATCGGATACATCGATACCTCGCGCCGCGACATCCGTTGCGACGAGGATGTTGAATTTGCCTCTCCGGAAATCATCCATGATGCGGTTTCTTGCGCCCTGTCCGATATCTCCGTGGAGACACTCCGCCTTGAATCCGAGCCGCTTGATGCCCTCGGTCACGACACGCACGCGGGTCTTGGTATTGCAGAAAGCCATCACGCGGTTGCAGTTATACCTTTCCATGATCTTCCCGAATGCATCCATCTTCTCTCTTTCTTCGAGATGCAGGATGTACTGGCTGATCTTCGGCATGTCTTCCGCCTTCGGAGCGACCTCGATCTCGTCGGCGCCGTCCATATATTCCCAGGTAATATTCATGACTTCACGGGACATCGTCGCAGAGAACATCGCGATCTGCTTGTCCTGCGGCGTGATCCTCATGATCTTTCGGATGTCCTTGATGAATCCCATATCCAGCATCTTATCCGCTTCGTCGAGAACGAGTGTATAGATGTCGGAGATATCGATATTTCTGTGCTGCACATGATCGAGAAGACGGCCCGGCGTCGCGACTACGATCTGCGGTTTTTTCTTCAGCATCTGGACCTGCTTATCCATCTTCTGTCCGCCGATGATGCCGCAGATCTTTAATCCTTTGATAAAAGCACCCAAAGCCCGCAGCTCCGTGCAGATCTGAAGTGCCAGCTCTCTGGTCGGGCAGAGGATCAGGGCCTGGACAAAGTCCGCATCCATATTCAGGTACTCCAGGATCGGGATGCCGAAAGCGAAGGTCTTACCTGTGCCGGTCGGTGCTTTTGCGATAACACAGCGGTTATCCATAAGAAGCGGTATTGCTTGTTTCTGTACGGATGTCGGCGTTTTCATGCCCATTTTGTCCAGGGCGCGCATGACCTCCTCGGACAGGTCCATTTGTTCGAAAGATGTGTATTCCAATGATTATTCCTCGATTTCCGTTTCCTTTTTCTGCGGGATGAAATAGACTACGTCATATAGCTCAGACCGCCGTTTCTTCGACTCAAAGAGATTGTTATATGTGAGGATGTTGTACTCATTAAGGAGCCCGGAAGCGTCCGGTACATCCATCACGGTATCGTATCTGTTACCCAGCTTGTCATAGACACCCATCGATGTCAGTACCGGGTAGTGATCGTATGCATCTGCGATCAGAAGATTATACGCAGGAAGATCCATGCCTGTCTGCTGCAGCAGAAGTGTCGAAAGATAGTTCAGGCTGATCTGCGGAACTTCGTATTCAGGAATATCGTAGTTCGCCCAGATGAAGAAATCCGTCTTATACAGATCCTGCATCTCCTCACCGGTAAGATCGACGATCTCTTTTCCGAGAAGCGTCTCATAGAATCCGTTGATCATGCTCGGCAGATGATCGCCGAAAAAGCAGATGAGGACCGGATCATCCACATTGCTGAAGTAATCGATCAGATCTTCCAGCGCCATATCACTCTGGCGAGCAAGGGTAAGATACTGCTCCGTCTCCGGGAATTTATCCGGATAATCGACCAGACGGACATCCTGATTAAAGTTCGGATCCGTGCTGGTATAGGAGCCGTGATTCTGCATCGTGACGTTAAAGAGGAACAGCGGATGTTTCGGGTCTCTTTCCTCATACAGTTCGATCAGTTTTTTATACGAGCTTCTGTCCGAAATATAAGAACGGATATACTCGCAGTTCTCATTAAAGTCATCGATCGAGACGAAGCGGTCGAAGGCCATGCTGGTATATACACTCGGACGGTTCCAGCCGCTGGCCAGGTACGGATGCACAGCGATCGTCTGGTAGCCCTGGCTCTTTAAGAATCTCGGGAGAGATCCGGTCGTCGAGCCGATATACTGCTGGTATGGGATACTTCCTGTCGGGAAGAATGCCATCGGGTTACCGGTCAGGAACTCGAACTCGGAGTTTGCGGTACCGCCGCCATACACAGATACGCAAAGATCACCGTGGATCACGTTCTGCTTCTGGTAAAGCGAATCCATATACGGATGCATCGGCAGGTTCGTCTCAAAGGATCCGACCGTGGACATATCCGAGTAGGACTCGTTCATGATGCAGATGATCGTCGGCTTCTCGTCTTCTTTCAGGACACGCTCGCCACAGGCCTCGCGGATCTTCTTGCCGTCTTCATATGTTTTCACGACATCATTCGGCAGGATATAGTGGGCATACTGGTTCTCGATCTTTTCTTCCACTCTCTGGACCTGCTCGACACTGTAGTTGTCCGGTTTTTCGACCGACAGGTGCTGCGCATTCATGGTCAGCGCCACGATCATACCGTTCTTACTGAAGTTCTGCGCCGGGTTTCCCGTGTTATTTACTACGCCCATTTTCTCCATCAGGCTGAAGTTCGCATTCTGATATCTTCTGGTATCGATCAGGGTCAGCGCCAGGAAGATGATCAGGAGTATGCAGACACCGCCGATGTAGGCACGGTTTCTCTTCATGACGATCGCATATCTGCACTTGGAGATAAGAAGGATCGACAGCACGAACAGAAGCGTCGCGATGATCAGGATCGGCGATAGTTCGATGTGGTAATTATCCGAAACATTCATCGCCGTTTTCAGAGTAACGACATCCCACAGCTGGACAGGTTCGCCACGCCACAGGAGCTTGAAATAATTGAAGATCGCCACACCGAAAAGGATGGAGTTGACGATGATCGTCGTGAGGCGGAACCGGTTAAAGATAACCAGCAGCACGACATAGATCACGAGGTAATAGATGTAGTTGACGATATACGCAGGCGGTGATTTTTTCAGAACGGAATTACCATTCAGAAGCTCCACGATCGTAAACATCAGGATCGGCATGAAGTACATGACGGAGATCGTCAGATACTCTCTGTTCTTCTCGGAAAGATCGAAGTGCAGGACAGCGATCAGACCACAAAGGAACACCAGAAGGATACTGATGATCATCGCCGGATAATCCATGCGGGAATACCGGATCTGCGTATTGCACTGCATATGGGCGCCTGCCGGAATACCCGGGAAAATAACATCATTCAGTTCGTCCGGGACATTGGTAGAGATCCATACGGATGGTACTTCCTCACCGATCGTATCGATGGTCTCCAGGACCAGCATATATTCTTTCTGGATATCCAGATCCTTCCGGACGCGGAAACGCAGATACTCATTATCCTTGATGTTGCGGATCGGGACCTTCTCCTCATAGATGATCTTTCCGTCCATCTTCGTAAGCTTGAAGTGGAGGCTTCCCTGAGGAGCCAGGACATTTCCCGATTCCAGATTCGTTGCCATACGGATCTCGATATAATCGACATGTATCTGGGTCGGAGAAAATGTCTGGACCAGCGGCGCGCCGCCATTCAGCTTACCGGTCGGCTGAGCGCCCTGTCCTAAACAGGAGACTGTCTTCTTTGACGCGAAAATAGAGGACCAGAAAATGACGATGCACAGCACCACCAGCATTACCAGGATAACGCATGCCCAGCGTGCTTTATTTCTCGTGAAGCTTACTGCTTTTTTCGTAAACTTGATCAAACCGGTTCTCCTTCAGAGCTCAAAGGACTATTAGCGCCCATATCTGCCCTATTATATTTGCATGATACCTATTATAAGTCGTTTTTGTTTTCTTTCAATGACATGTGGCTTGTAATATTGCACAGTTTTACCTCATCGATATGACTTTCGTTAATATTTTATCGTTTTTCGATAAAAAATGCTTGCATATCGATAACGACCGTGCTATTATGATGACAACAGAGGATCTTTCTTCTGATTCTTCATCCCGGGAAAGATGAGAAAAGATCCGCATTCCTAGTCTTACGGAGGTACAAAATTATGAATAATAAAGATTCTTCCAAGCCCTCATACTCTGTGTGGCTGAATATGACACTTGCCGCCTGCGGCGTCTTTTTCTTCTGCTGTCTTCTCGGAGATATCTTCGGATACTCTTTCTGCAAATACTGCTGGAACGGTGGCCTCTTCAATGAAGGATACCTGCCTTTCCTCTCTTTCCTCGAGAGCGACAGTGTCCGCTTCGTAGTGTTCCTTACCTGTTTTTATCTTTCCACAGGTATCTCGTACATCATCATCTACAGCGTCGTAAATCTCATTATCAACCTGAAGAAAAATATCATCTTCGATAAAGTGAATACCCGCTATATGACGGCGATCTCGGTCTGCTGCTTCCTCATCTGCCTGGTCTGCATCATCGGGGCATGCGCTTCCTATGCACTGTTCCTCATCTCGCTGATCGGACTGTTTGTAGGACTTATCGTCCAGTGTGTACGCCTCGTGATGGACAAGGCCATCGACATGCGTACTGAGCTGGATCTGACAGTATAAGGAGGTGGGAATTATGGCAATCATTGTTAATCTCGATGTCATGATGGCGAAGCGGAAGATCTCCGCAGGTGACCTTGCCACAAAGATCGGCATCACCCCCGCCAACCTCTCTATTCTGAAGAACCAGAAGGCAAAGGCCGTTCGCTTCTCGACCCTGAACGATATCTGCAAAGCGCTGGACTGCCAGCCCGGAGATATCCTGGAATATCAGGAAGATAAAGAATAAAAACTCACGCTGTGCACCGGTCATACCGGCCGGTGCACGGCCAGTTATCCACATAATCGTTTTCACCTGAAGGAGTAAAAAATGAATACGGACATCAAGCGGGCAGAGATCCTGAAAAAGCTCTGTCTTGGTTCAAGTTACGTTTTTTCTTACGCATATGTATATCTTTTTACCGGAACATACGGATTCAGTGAACTATTTATCACGATCTATCTGACACTTCTTTCCGTCGGTGCGATCATCTGGCTGGAGATGTCCATGAGACAGCAGCAGCTTCTTGGGAAGAATGACCCGACGAGATCCGAGCTCTGTGAGACACGCTTCTGGGAAGTGATCCTGATCCTTCTTTCGCTCAGCACTTTCTCCGGAGAGCTGCAGGCTTTAAGTCTCTTTTTCATTCACGCCGTTGTAATCTATATGGTACTCTCGGGGACCGGGCATCTTCTTTTCAGACGGTCTTCCGTCCTTCTTCCCGCAGACATGATAAATGGCTTTTTCGTCATTCCGTTTGTTAACTTTTTCCGTCGTATCCTGACGATCGGAGAGTGTATCCATCCGAAAGATGAGATCGTCGAAGTGATCCTTCCGGATGGAAGTACTGTAGCGGGCAAAAAGTCGGAAAAGAAACCGCTCAATACCTTTGGTATTTTCATGGTCCTGATCATCATTACAGGATTCTTCTTCGCTGCACTTAGTAATCTCGTTTCTGTGGATAATCACTTCAGTGATGCGGTGTCTTCGATCGAGCATTTTTTCGACAATGTGTCCGTAGCTGATTCTATCGGAAGATTCATCTTCAGCCTGCCTATCGGTGCTTTTCTCTTCGGATTATTCCAGGGAAGTGCCAGAAAAGAGGATACTCTGGAAAGAAAGATCCATGATAAACTCGTCTCTTTCTCTCCCCGTCTCCGCTTCATGCCGGATACCATCCTGACCATCGTGCTTTCTCTCTTCAGCATGCTCTATATAGCTTTCTTCATCTCGCAGGCAAGCTACATGTTCAGTGCTTTTGCAGGCGTACTTCCGGAAGCATTCACCGCATCAGAATATGCGGTCAGCGGCTTTCACGAACTCATCAATGTCGTTCTGATCAACTTCGCACTTCTTGCGACCGTCCGTCTTTTCGGTTCGCATGACCGGAAACTCCTCCGCATCCTGAGTGTGATCCTCATGGTGGAAAGCATGGTATTCGCGACGATCTCCGCGTCGAAGATCATCCTGTATATGTCGCGCTTCGGATACACGCTCTCCCGAACACTCGGCCTCTGGGGAACCACCGTCGTCTTTGCCGGATCCGTACTTGCTGTCATCCATCTTCTAAAAGAAAAAAAGACCTTCGCCCCATGGCTGTGGTACTCCGCAGGAAGCTATGTGGTTACGGCAATTATCACCTGGTTTTTTGTATAAAGAAAAGCACTAAGTAAAGTTTCTCGTGCTGGTCCTCAGCTTCGCCTGCGGAGGCACTTCGAATAAACCCGCAAGTAAAGTTTCTCGTGCTGGTCCTCGGCTTCGCCTGCGGAGGCACTTCGAAACTTTCTTGCGAGTTATTTTTCGAATATGAATGCTTTGGGAAGAAGGTCGGAAAGGGTGCAGGTCGAAGGCTTCCCGTTTTCTTCTGTGATGATTTGGAAAGAAGAAAGCGCAACATGTTCGGAGAGTGCCTGGCGGCAGACGCCGCAGGGGTAACATGGTTCTTTGGATGCCTCGCCTTCCGGGGCTCCGGCGATAGCGATCGCCACGAAATCCTTCTCTCCTTCGCTGATTGCTTTTGCCAGCGCGACACGCTCGGCGCAAAGGCTCGGAGACATGACGGACGACTCGATATTGCAGCCCCTGTAGATCTTTCCGCTTTTGGTAAGGAGCGCTGCTCCGACGGTAAATCCGGAGAATGGAGCATACGCATTTTCACGCGCTTCTTTTGCTTCATTAAGAAGTTTTTTCTCATCGATCTTCATGTCCATTTCTGTCCCGCCTTTCCATCGCGCCGTCTCCATTTCCGGACGCTTTTATCTACTCGCGTTTTTCACCCGGTTTACTTTACTAATCTGCTCGTTCCGAGTCTGTCTGCACCGGCCTCGATCATGGCCTTCGCATCAGAAAAATCCTTGATCCCTCCGGCTGCTTTTACCTTCACTTCCGGAGCGGAATATTTACGTAGAAGTGCGACGTCCTCGACCGTTGCTCCACCTGTGGAAAAACCGGTCGAAGTCTTGATGAAGTCTGCCTTTGCTTTACTTACGAGTTCGCACATCTTGATCTTCTCTTCTTCCGTGAGCTGGCAGGTCTCGATGATGACCTTGAGGATCACGCCTTCGCATGCTTCTCTCATCGCGAGAAGTTCCAGATAGACCCGGTCGAAATTTCCGTTTTTCACATCGCAGAGATTAATGACCATGTCGATCTCCGAGGCGCCCTGACGGATCGCTTCCTTCGCCTCGAATACTTTCGTAGCCGCGGTGCTGTATCCATTCGGGAAACCGATGACCGTGCACACCGGCAGTCGTCCTTTCAGGAACTGTGCCGCATCATTTACATAGCACGGCGGGATGCATACACTTGCCGTACCGGCGGAAAGAGCCGCCTCACAAAGTGCTTTTATCTCAGGAAGCGTAGCGGTCGTACGAAGTAACGTATGGTCCACTTTTGCGATGATCTTCTTTTCTTCTTCCGTGTATTCTTTCATATTCTTTCCTCTCTCATTTTCGGTTTTAATTTTTCCGGGAGTCCTTGCCTCTTTATTTCATTCGCATCTCTTTCCAGAAGGATTCTCCGTCCAGATTCGACGTATTGATCCCGAAGAAATCACCGATCGTTTTCGCGATATCGGCAAAGCTCGATCTCGTGCCGAGATCTGTTCCCGGACGGACTCTCTCGCCATAGGCGAGGAACGGTACATTCTCCCGGGAATGGTCAGTCGAAGGTGTCGAAGGATCGCATCCGTGATCGGCCGTGATCATGAGGATATCGTCCTTCTGCATGCGCGACAGGATCTCCGGCAGGCGGTCGTCAAAATACGTCAGCGCCTGCGCATATCCGTGCACGTCATTTCTGTGTCCGTAGAGCATATCGAAATCCACGAGGTTCACGAAGATCAGACCTTCCTTCTGCATGTCCATCGCGCCCAGTGTCTGCTCGATCCCGTCTTCGTTTCCGGATGTCCGCACCGACATGCCGACTCCTTTTCCGGCGAAGATATCGTAGATCTTTCCGACACCATATACCGGGATCTTTGCTTCTGTCAGGTCATCAAGAAGCGTCGCTCTCGGCGGGACCAGCGAGAAGTCATGACGGTTCGAGGTCCTCTCGAAGTTCGGATATTCTCCGACAAATGGTCTCGCGATGACTCTTCCGACACCGTGCTTCCCGGTCAGTATCTTTCTTGCGATCTCGCAGTAGCGGTATAGTTCTTTTACCGGGACGACATCTTCATGTGCCGCGATCTGGAAGACGCTGTCTGCGGAAGTATAGACGATCAGGTCCCCGGTCTTTACGTGCTCCTGCCCGAAATCCCGGATGACTTCGGTGCCGGAATAAGGCTTGTTGCACAGTGCTTTTCGACCGGTCTGCTTCTCGAATTCCGCGATCACTTCCTCCGGGAAACCGTCCGGATAGGTAGGAAGCGGTTCCGGGGAGATCAGTCCTGCGATCTCCCAGTGCCCGATGGTCGTATCTTTCCCCATCGAGGCTTCTTCCAGTCTTGCCCAGGCGCCCACGCCTTTTCCGTCGGGCCCGTCATAAGGAAGTGCATCCTTGATGCACCCCATACCGATACGTCTCATATTTGCTATGGAAAAAGCACTGTCCTTCGAGCAGGCGGCCAGTGTATGCGACCCTTCGTCTCCGAAGGCCGCCGCGTCTTTCGCACCGCCGATCCCGCAGCTGTCCAGCACGATCAGGATAACTCTCTTACCCATATTGATCCCTCTTTCGTTTATTTACTAAATTCAAATCTTATTATATCGTATATGTGAACGAAAACGATCGTTTCGGAGGAATTTACCTATGCGCAAGAATCTCAGCGGACGGCCGATCATCATGATCTCCCTGGACGCTATTTCAGATACGGATGTCAACTATCTCCTGACGCTTCCGAATTTCAGGAAACTCGCTTCTTACGGGCTTTTGCACCGCGGGGTCGAGTCGCTGTTCATCTCGAATACCTACCCCGTCCACACGAGTATCTCTACCGGTGTTCTTCCTTCGGAACATGGTCTCTTCGATAATGTCATTTTCGATCCGGTGAAAAACTCGGAGAAATGGCGCGCACATAAGAAGCTCATCAAGGTGAAGACTCTTCCTGAAAGGGCCTATGAAAAAGGACTCGTCTCCTGCGCGATGATGTACCCCTGTACCCCGGGCGAGAAGATCCGCTACCACCTTGCCGAGGTCCCAGGTACCGAGAGCATGTTCTTCCGCGGCATCAAGTTCGTCCACTACAGTTCGACGTTCCGCCTGTGCCCGAAGTTCTTCCGTTATATGAAGAAGTGCAAGTCATTCAACTACTTCGGTATCGATACTTTTATCGCATTTACCGCACGTGACCTGATCGCGAAGGGAAAAGCGGATTTTTATATGCTGCACCTGCAGGATACCGACCACCAGAAACATCACTCCGGCATCGACTCCGAAGATGTGAAAAAATCGATCGAATACGACGATAAACTTCTGGGAACGATCCTCGAGGGTATCTTCGAAGCGGAGAGAAACGCGGGTGGCGATCCGGAGAAAGGGATCTCCCATTTCGATATTCTTCTTTTCAGTGATCACGCCTGCTTCAATATCCACACGAATATCCTTCCGAATGATCTTCTGAAGAAGGCAGGCATCGGCCCGGAGGTCGCCTGGTTCCAGACGGTGAACGGTGCATGTTTCCTGCACATATCACCTTCTATTCCGAGCGAAGACCGCGCCAAGCTCGACAGTTTCCTGGAGGATTTTTCGAAGATGGAAGGCGTGAAAAGAAGACTCACCGAAGAGGAGATGCATGACAGCGGCGCGATCGATGCCGGCTTCTCCCTGGGCTTTACGCCGATCCCCGGTTTTACCTTTGGCGCGATGAAGAAGGGCCAGCACGGCTATACTCTCGATAACGATAACTATAAGATCTTCTATCTCGAGATCGGTCCCGGCCTAATCACATCGGAGCAGGCAGGAACCGAAGTCTCCGGCGGTAATATCCTGGAGGTCGGTAAAAAAGCGATCGGCCTTGTGGAGCACACCGGTACTTCCACAGGAACCGACCGCTAAACGGTTCATATTTTCATCCTGTCAGGATCTTATCTCTGCACTCTTCCGGATCCGTCGCCGCGCATCAGTGTCTCGACTTCTTTCACCGTGACACGGTTAAAGTCACCCGGGATCGAGTGCTTCAGGCAGCTTGCGGCAACCGCGTATTCCAGCGCCTCGGTGTCTTTCTCGAAGGTACGAAGGCCGTAGATCAGGCCCGCTGCAAAAGAGTCACCGCCGCCGACACGGTCCACGATATCTCTGATCTCATATTTTCTGCTTACATAGAATACCGATCCGTTATTGATGCATGCTGCCCATCCGTTATGGTCTGCGCTGTGGCTCTCACGGAGTGTGATCGCAACCTTGGAAACATTCGGATATTCCTCGAGAAGACGGCTCGTCAGTTTCTCGTATTTACTGGTGTCGAGCGCACCCTCTTCAACATCCACATCGATCTCGATGCCGAGGGATTTCTGGCAGTCTTCCTCGTTGCCGATGACCACGTCGGTATATTTTGTGATCTCTGTCATTACGTCCTTAGAAGGCACACCATACTTCCACAGGTTCTTACGGAAATTCAGGTCCACGGAAACGGTGATGCCGCGCTTCTTTGCTTCTTTTACCGCTTCGATCGACAGCTCGGATGCACTCTTGCTGATCGCCGGAGTGATACCCGTGATATGGAACCAGTCCACATCGGCAAAAGCACTATCCCAGTCAATATCGCCGATCTTTGCTTCTGCCATCGTTGATCCCGCACGGTCATAGACGACTTTGCTCGGACGCTGGTTGGCGCCGGTCTCCAGATAGTAGATGCCCATTCTTCCCGGAGCTCGGAGGATACGGTCTGTTCCGACACCGAAGGAGCGGACTTCGCAGATGCATGCATCACCGATCGGGCCTTCCGGAAGGATCGTCAGAAAATCTACCGGCATATTGAAGTTTGCAAGCGAAACCGCCACATTTGCTTCACCGCCGCCGAAGGTCGCCTCGAATTCCGGGCTCTGGAAGAAACGCTCATTGCCCTTCGTCTTCAGTCTCAGCATGATCTCGCCCATTGTCAGTACTTTTGCCATGGAAATATATCCTCCTTATACTCTCGCCGCGTGGATCTTCTCCACGGATTCTTTACTTAAATTCGTGATCGTCAGAAAGTTATGCTCACGGATATCTTTCGATGTGCATACGAAACTTCCGCCGATCGCGACGATGCACTTCTCCGAAGCAAACTCGGAGATATTCTCTAAGTTGACACCGCCTGTCGGCAGGAAACGCATATCGCGGAATACACCGGAAAGCGTTTTGATCGCCTTGATCCCGCCGAAGAGATTTGCCGGGAAGAATTTTACGACCGACAGTCCGAGTGCACGGGCCGCCATGATCTCTGTCGGAGTGACACATCCGGGAACGACACCGGTCTTATTCTCGATACACCAGCGGACAACTTCTTCCGAGAATCCGGGGGAAACGATAAACTCTGCACCGGCAGCAACAGCATCCTGTGCCTGTTTTACATCCAGGATCGTTCCTGCACCGACTACCATATCCGGCACTTCTGCCTTTACCTTCGCGATCGCATCTTTCGCACATGCAGTACGGAAAGTGATCTCCATCATACCGATGCCGCCCTGTAAAAGTGCTTTTGCCGTAGGAACCGCGTCTTCAATATTATCGATGACAACGACCGGAACCAGTCCTGTCTCTTCCATCTTTTGCAAGATGATCTTATCTTCCATGATGTGCCTCCCTCGGAGAATTTTTCATAATGACTAATATTCTACCATCTTTTTCGAAAAAAAGAGGTTTTGTCTTTGCTTTATTTATAATATCTCTGTTATCATAGTATTTGGATGAGGAATAAGTAGAAAATGGCTTAAATATAGAATAACGGGAGGTCAGTATGGCTAACTTGATCAATAACCAGTTTATGCTGAAATCTGCAACTGCAGAGAGGCTGTATTATGACTATGCGAAGAATTGTCCGATCATCGATTATCACTGTCATCTGGATGCACAGGATATCGCTGATGATGTATCCTATCCGAACATCACACAGATCTGGCTTTCCGGCGATCATTATAAGTGGAGACTGATGCGCTCCGCCGGTATCGAAGAGCACTATATCACCGGCGATGCAGATGACTACGAGAAGTTCCTGGCATGGGCAAGCGTGATCGAGCGTGCCGTCGGAAATCCGATGTACCACTGGTCCAGTCTCGAGCTCTACCGTTACTTCGATATTAAAGAACCCCTTACCCTGGCCAATGCGGATCAGGTATGGGAGATGGCAAATGCCAAGCTCATGAGCGGCATGCTCAGCGCACGCCAGCTTCTTGACCGCTCGAATGTCGAGCTTCTCTGCACGACCGACGATCCGATCGATGACCTTTCCGCACATCGTGCCATCGCAGAAGATTTCTCGATCAAGACTCTCGTTCTTCCGACCTTCCGTCCTGACCGTATCATGGATATCGAGAAGATCGGATTCACCGATTATCTCCGTGCACTTTCCGGCCCGAGCCGTATGGTGAGCAGCTGGATCGATCTGAAGATCCTTCTTACTTCACGAATCGAGCACTTCGCCGCGCACGGCTGCCGTCTGGCGGACCACGCGATGGAGAACTTCGTATTTGTTCCGGCTTCTGATTTTGACGCGGAGCAGGTCTTCCACAAGAAACTGGAAGATCCGGACACGCCGCTTACCGATCATGAGATCGCTATGTATAAGAGTGCACTTCTTCTGTTCTTAGCTTCCGAGTATCACGCCAGAGGCTGGACGATGCAGATCCACTTCGGCTGCCGTCGTGATAACAACGCCCGCCAGTTCCGTGCACTCGGTGCCAACACCGGCTTTGACACGATCAGCGGCACCAGTAATTTTGTCGCTCCTATGGCAGAGTTCATGAGCCATCTGGAGGATCACGAGATCCTTCCGAGAATGATCATCTACAGTCTCAATCCGCATGACGATCCGATCATCGATACCCTGATCGGATGTTTCCAGAACGGTAACGATGCGATGTGGATCCAGCACGGCGCTGCATGGTGGTTCAATGATAACGAGCAGGGGATCAGAAATCATCTTCGTTCGCTTGCTGCGCAGAGCTTCCTTCCGGGATTCATCGGTATGCTTACCGACTCGCGTTCGTTCCTGTCTTATACTCGTCACGAGTATTTCAGAAGGATCCTCTGTGATTATCTGGGCGGACTTGTCGAGCGCGGAGAATTTGCAAAGAACATGGAGATCTTAGGATCTATCGTTCAGGATATCTGCTACAACAACGCCAGAAGGATCTTCATTCCGGAGGAGTAAAGTCAGGTCAGATATATCCTGCTCCGGATCGTATTTCCGGTATATAAAATGACACAAAAAAAGAACTGTCATCGTGGAAGCCCCATCCACGTCGGCAGTTCTTTTTTCGAAAAAATGAAAAAGACGGTTTCAGATAATGTGGGAGAACATTATCTTCAGAAAAATGCTTAATTTCAGTCCGTATTAAGAAAGAACGGAATCAATCTCTGCGGTTACTGTGTTGATCGCGTCATTATGCTCCTTGATAGAAGAAGTTGCAGACTGAGCTTTGCCGATATAAGAAGCTACGCTAAAGAAAACAACTACTGCCAGAATGACGATAATGGCAATAACGAGTACCATTTCAACCAGTGTGAAACCCTTTTTCGATTTATGCAATCTGATCATACCCCATACCTCCTGATGCATATAAATGGTTATTCACAGTTCATTCACATTTATGTCACAATTATACTCTCGATTTGGGGGGGATGCAATATATTTTTTGCAAAAAATGCCTATTTTTTGCACATTTTCAACCATATTTTGCGATTTCCAGGCGGAAATATCAAAAAGCCTCTGCAAAAACAGAGGCTTTTGTCACACTTTGTGTTCAATTTGTGGTTGGATCTTGCGGCTCAGTAGAACATTTTTTCCGCTACTTCTGCCATTCTTGCGCCGAGCTCACTTTTACGCTGCGGGTGAAGTTCGAGAGGCGCTCCGAGATCTTTTGCCGAGACGACGGCACAGTCCTTCACCTCTTTTGCCGCTGCCACCTGCTGGGCCTGAATGCTCGCCCAGCCCTCCGTCTCTTCACATGTGATCGGATCCATATAATCACACATCTCTACGACAATGACGGGAAGTTTCTGCTGATACAGATCCCTCCAGTAATTCATCATGGCAAGGAATTTCTCCCCGTACCGCTCCGGTTCCTCTGCGTTCGACTCTCCCTGATACCACCATATTCCGGAGAATGTGAAGTCCTTGAGCGGACGGACAGATGTCTTAAATAGTGATGTCGGTACTTCCTGTCCCATCTTAAAGGACGGGACCGGCGTCTCCGAGCTGACTCCCTTCACCATCTTCCAGGTGCCGGTAAGCTCGACTTTTTCTTTTCCCGAGCGGATATAGTACGGATGCTCGGCTACAAAGCCGCCCTCTCCGGTCTCGATGAGAAGCCGTACGGAGATCAGGTTCATTCCCTTTCGGAGGATCGATCCGTCAAATGGATACTTTCTCGGCGGATAACGGTATTCTATTCTGCCGACTGCTTTCCCGTTGATAAAGGTCTGATCCGCATCGATCAGATTTCCGAGATACAGGAAGGCATCCTCCTCGGGTTCCTCCTTTAATTCAAATTCCTTATAAAACCATACGATACCGGTGTGATCCGTTCCTTCTCTTTTCAGAAGCATTCCCGGTACGGTAAAGTCCGAAGCTTCCTTAGGAATTGAGGATATATATTTTTCCTCATCTTCCCGTTCCAGCGCCTGTCTCCAGGAAGCGATCCCATCCTCACGCGCTTTCAGGTAATTTGTCAGAGCATTCTTTTCCATAAAGGGCTTCATCTGACTTTCATAATCTCCGAATTCCGAAAGAAGGGAAACATCCATCCAGGATTCGATCGTCGATCCACCCTGTGCGCCGAGGACCAGGCCGATCGGTATCTTCTTTTTATCATAGAGCCTTCTGGCACAGTAGAATCCTGCGGCACTCAGTTCTCCGATCTTTCCGGGGACCGCCGGTACCCAGGGATTATCAGCAAGCTCGGCAACTTCGTCTTCCGCCATATTGTACTGCGGAGTGACACGGTATTGGCGGATATAAGGATAGTTCGAATTCTTCACTTCCTCTTCCGAGACATCCAGCGTACGGGATACCGGAAGCTCCATGTTAGACTGTCCGCCCAGATAGAATACATCTCCGAAGCAGATATCCCTGATCTCGATATCTGTACTCCCCTTTATACTCATGGAAAGTCCTGTAGCAGCATCATGCGGATCTAAACGGATCAGGAACTGTCCGTCATTTACTGTGGCTGTATATTCTTTTCCTTCCAGGATCAGAGATACTTCCGATACCTGATCGTCCTTCCCGAAGACGGCACATGCACAGTCTCTCTGAAGTATCATGCCATCTCTGAAGATTTCCGCTAATTTCAACATATTCCCTTATTTCCTCTCGAGGATCGGCACGTCAAAGATCCTTCCGATCTTCTGCCGATATATCATCTTATTTATAAAGTATAACACTCCATTACGCATTTCTATGGAATAACATGCTAAAATACTAGACTTTTTCCACTTGTTTTTTCGATTCTCTCCATCTAATATATTGTGGAACAGGAGCCTAAGATATTTATGGATCAACAAGCAAACAATTCAAATCCCTCCGGGAAGTCCACCTCCGTTTTCTCAAAACTGGGGGTCATCGTTCTGCTCAGCTCCTGCTTTGTGCTCGGATCTCTCCTGGTCGTGACATTCGGCGTATCCTGCACAGCGCTCTACTACGCGATCAACAAACGTTATAAAGATCATTCCGAAACACCGGCCGCGGATTTTTTCCGTTCCTATCGTGAGAATCTCCTTCAGGGGATCATCCTGACTGTCTTTCTGATCTGCTATCTCGGCGGCGCCGGATTCTTCCTGTATTATTCTCTTTTCGGTCTGAATAAGACACCCCCGCCGGGCTGGTGCCTGCCGGTGGCCGTATTTCTTCTGATCCCGACATTTTTCGTAACTATGTTTACGTTCCCGTACCTGGCCAGATTCAAGAACACGGTAAAGGGAACTATCTTTCACTCGTTCACTTTCTCCATGATGTATCTGGGACACAATGTCACCATGTGGCTTCTCTTCCTGGCATCGGTCGCCCTGGTCATTCTTTTCCCTCCGTTTGTTCTCGTCGTTCCTTTCGCCTGCGGCTTTCTCTGCTGGAAGCTCTGTGAACCGGATTTCAACTATGCCCGTCTTCTGAAAGATAAGCGCGAAAATCCGGATAAGTATAAGACCGAGCAGCCGGAAGAAGAGGAAGAAGACGAGTACGAGGACGACGATGAGGATGAGTCCGAAGACGGCGAAGAAGATGAATCCGAAGAGTATGACGAAGATGACGAAGATTCGGATGAAGATTCGGATGAAGATCCGGATGAAGACGATAACGATGAAGAATATGAAGAAGATGAGGAATGAGGTAAAAGTATGAGATTTTTAGCTGCATTAGACGCTGCCGGAGCTGCTGTTGAGAATTCACCGTACGATAAGACTACCGCCCTGGTCTGCACGTGTGTGCTGATCGCTGCCGTAGTCGGTATTATCGTGTTTTTCTTCCTGGCCTTTAAGGGTGTCGCCCGGGAATATAAGAAGGATGAGGGCGCCCACCTGATCCCAAGAAATGTTCTTATCAAGGCCTCGATATTTCTGGTCATCGCATGTATCTGCCTTGGAGCCATCGAATTTATCAACAACTATAAGACCTACTATTTAGGAGAGTGTTCTCTCTCGGAACTGATCACTGCCTGCTTCGTTTCGACACTGTGGCACTGGGGCTGGATCGTTCTTATTCCGTGGCTTTTGAATATGTTCAGAAGATCGACTCTCCGCCGCACAAGAGACAATTAATCCATTAAAGAAAAGAGGCATTTCATTATGAAAATGGTTTTCCGCTGGTGGCCGCAAGGCGACGACACAGTAACGCTTCAGCAGATCCGTCAGATCCCCGGTGTATCCGGAGTTGCAACGATGCTCCCGCATATTCCCGCCGGTCAGGTCTGGCCGAAGGAAGACATCACGGCGCTTCGTGACGAGATCAATTCCGCCGGACTTGAGATGGAGGTCATCGAGAGCGTCAATATCCACGAGGATATTAAGAAGGGCCTTTCCACGAGAGACGAATATATCTCGAATTACATCACTACGATGAAGTACCTTTCCGAAGCCGGTGTAAAGTGCATCTGCTATAACTTCATGCCGGTCATGGACTGGTTCAGAAGTAACCTCGAGCTCCCTCTTCCGGACGGAAGCTTCGCCATGGCATATAACCATGACTACGCACAGTCTCTGGACCTGGAGAAGATCATCCATTCCATGATGGATGGCTCCCGCGATATGACGCTTCCGGGATGGGAACCGGAAAGATTCCCGCAGATGGCGAAGGATATCGAGTTCTATAACAGCATCTCGGCCGATGAATACTTCAAGAATATCGCTTACTTCCTTGACGCGGTCATGCCGTATGCCGAGGAATATGATATCGATTTCGGTGTGCACCCGGATGATCCGCCGTGGCCGCTTTTCGGTCTGAAGAAAGTCGTCTGCTCCGCAGAGTCGATCCGGAAGTACCTGTCCCTGAATAACAGTAAGAGAAACGGTCTTACACTCTGCACCGGTTCCCTCGGCGCAAATCCCGAGAACGATGTACCGTCGATGGCCGCTGAGTTTGCTTCGATGGGCAGGATCCCGTTCGTACATCTCCGTAATATCAAGCACACCACAGAGAAAGATTTCCACGAGAGTGCGCATCTTTCTTCCGAGGGTGATCTGGATATGTTCGCTATTATCTCCGAGCTCCAGAAAAACGGATTTGACGGATATATCCGTCCGGATCACGGACGTAAGATCTGGGATGAGACCTGCCGTCCGGGATATGGCCTTTATGACCGTGCACTGGGTGCTTCCTACCTCGAAGGACTCTGGGAAGCTGTGAAGAAGAGCCGCGGATGATCCCGCAGTAATACAAAGTTTAGGAGACACAATATGCAATCTCTTTCGATGACAAGAGCTGATCTAAAGAATACGGAAGAATGGGAGAAAAGGAATATCGTTCTTCCCCGTTTTGATATCGATACCGTTAAGTCCAATACGGCAAAAGCACCGACATGGCTGCATTTCGGCGCCGGCAATATCTTCCGCGGTTTTATCGCACGCCTCTCGCAGGATCTTCTGAACCAGGGTCTTTGCGATACCGGCATCATCGCCGCGGATACTTTTGACTATGAGATCATCGACCGGATCTACCGTCCATACGATGACCTGACACTGATGGTCGATCTTCGTCCGGACGGAAGTACGGGATATGAGATCATCGGAAGTGTAACAGAGTCCAGAAAAGCAGATCCGTCGGATCAGGAAGAACTGACCCGCCTCTATGAGATCGCTGCTTCTTCCTCCCTCCAGCTGATCAGCTTTACGATCACGGAGAAAGGATATGCTCTCCGAAATCTTCACGGAGATCTTCTCCCGGTAGTAGTAAGCGACATGGAAAAGGGTCCCTCCGATGCGCATCACGCGATGAGTATCGTCTGTGCTCTTCTGTGGGAACGCTTCCAGAAGGGCGGCGCTCCTTTGGCGCTGGCCTCGATGGACAACTGCAGCCAGAACGGCAAGAAGCTCAAGAGCAGCATCATCGAGATCGCGGAAGCCTGGGAAAGCAAGGGCTTCGTCAGCAGTGCTTTTGTAGAATATATCAATGACAGTTCCCGTATCTCCTTCCCATGGAGCATGATCGATAAGATCACTCCGCGTCCGGATGCCTCCGTCGAGAAGATGATCCTGGATATGGGAATAACGGATATGAGTCCTTTTACCACATCAAAGGGCACCTTCATCGCACCGT
This sequence comes from Clostridiales bacterium, assembly GCA_017961235.1. GTDB lineage: Bacteria > Bacillota > Clostridia > Saccharofermentanales > Saccharofermentanaceae > Scatonaster. Next base: position 40,327 of record JAGCXQ010000020.1, read on the forward strand.
TTGTAAATGCGGAAGTTCCCCAGTATCTCGTGATCGAGGATGCCTTCCCGAACGGCCGTCCGCCGCTGGAAAAAGCAGGCGTGTTCATGACTGACCGCGACACGGTAAATAAGGCCGAGCGAATGAAGGTCACCACCTGCCTGAATCCGCTTCACACTGCGCTGGCAGTCTTCGGCTGCGTGCTGGGTTATACGCGTATCTCCGAGGAGATGAAGGACCCGCAGCTGGTCTCCCTGATCACAAAGATCGGTTACACCGAGGGCCTTCCCGTAGTTACTGATCCGGTCATTCTGAATCCGCGTTCTTTCCTCGCGGAAGTAATCGAAGAGCGTCTTCCGAATCCATTTATTCCGGATGCCCCGCAGCGTATTGCTACCGATACGAGCCTGAAAGTCCCGATCCGTTTCGGCGAGACGATCAAGTCCTACATTTCCGATCCTTCGCTGGATCCTTCCGACCTGACATATATTCCTCTGGCGATCGCCGGATGGCTGAGATATCTTCTCGGCGTAGATGATAAGGGAGAGCCGATCGAGCTCAGCTCGGATCCGCTTCTGCCTTCCCTTCAGGCGCAGCTCTCCTCTGTGAAGTTCGGCGATCCGGAAAGTGTCTCCGGAAATCTGGATGAACTTCTCTCCAATACATCCGTATTCGGATCTGATCTTGTTGCATGCGGCCTTTCCAAAAAGATCGAAAAGTATCTCTCTGAAATGATCCAGGGACCGGGTGCAGTAAGAGAAACATTAGTAAGGAGACTGTGATCATGAATGTTCCGGCAAAGCTTCCAGGCGAAACAAACCGCGAATATGCTTTTCGCACCATATCCGATAATATTATCAGCCTGAATATCGAGCCGGGCAGTATGATCGGAGAGCAGGAGATCGCCAATGAACTCGGTCTCTCGAGAACGCCTGTGCACGAGGCTTTTCTGGAACTCTCGAAATCGAAGATCCTGAATATCCTTCCGCAGAAGGGATGTCTTGTTTCCATGATCGACTCCGACTTGATCCGTGAGTCGAGGTTCCTCCGTATCACCGTCGAGACCGCACTGGTCGAGGACGCATGTGAACTGGCTAAGGAATCCGATCTCAAAGAACTGGAAGACAACCTGGCACTTCAGGAGTTCTATCTTTCCAAAGACGTAGATAAGATCCTTGCGCTCGATAACGAATTCCATAGAACGATCTACCGCATCTGTAATGCCATGCAGTGCTACTACATGGTCAGCCTGATGAGCATCCACTTCGACCGCGTCAGAAGCCTGAGCCTTCACTCCGTCAAAGATCTGACGATCGTATCCGATCACAGAGCGATCTTCGATGCGATAAAGAAGAAGAACCCGAAGGCGGCGCGTGCTGCCTTCCAGAAGCATATGGCACGCTTCGATCTGGACTGGAATATCATTACTCAGGAATATAAGCAGTACATCATCGACAGCAGCAAATGAATCAGCCGGAAGAAAGAAAAGAAGATCTATGGGGGTATCTGGCATCCGCCGGAAGACCTGTCGTCTTATATGGCACGGGAAACGGTGCCGACAAGATCCTGGACCAGCTGAACCTCCGTCATATTCCCGTCTCCGGTGTATTTGCCAGCAGTGGCTTTGTACGTGACCGCTCATTTCGGGGCTTCCCTGTCGAGACCTATGAAGCGCTGAAAGCATGCTTCCCGGACATGATCGTTCTTATCTGTTTCGGCACTTCTCTTCCCGATGTTCTCGGAAATATCGACCGCATTGCCAAAGAATGTGAGACCTATGCCCCGGATGTCCCGGTGTACGGAGATCATCTCTTTGATGCCGCTTTTTATGCGGCGCACCGTGAGGAATTCTCTTCTGTCCGCAGCTATCTCGAAGATGATCTTTCAAGAGATACTTTTGACCGTGTGATCTCCTATAAATTGACAGGCAACTATGTTTTATTACGCCCATGCGAGAGGCCTTCCGAGGAATTAAAAGATCTTCTTTCGCCGCCGGAAGGCTCCAGATATATAGACCTCGGTGCATATAATGGAGATACGGTGCTTTTTTATTCAGAATTATACCCGCAGATCCGGAGTATTCTTGCCGTCGAACCGGACAGAAGAAACTTCCGTAAGCTGACGGAGACCGCCCGATCGAATTTCCCCTCCGATGTTTCCCATCCTTCTCAAGGATCCTTCGGAAAAGCATCGGTTTCCTGCATCCGTGCCCTCGTTTCTGACCGCGATGGGACGGCTTTTGTCCCTCGAAACAGAGGTCGGGGAGTCCACGAGACCGGTTCTTCCGAAAAGGGCGAAGAGCTTACAGCTATCTCACTTGTAACGCTGTTACAGGACCAGAAAGCCGACCTGATCAAGATGGATGTGGAAGGAAATGAAAGAAAAGCCATCGAGGGCGGCCGGGAGATCCTCCTGCGGGATAAGCCGGACCTCATCGTGTCCTGTTATCACAGAAGCGAAGACCTGTTTTCACTTCCTCTTCTCATTAGGGAGATCGTCCCGGAGTATAAGGTATATATGCGTCATCATCCGCATCTTCTCTGCTGGGAAACGGAGTTTATCTTCACCTGCCGCTAAAATATTCTTGTTATTTTGCCGCTTGTGCTCTGTTTTACCGACCTATTTCCATGTAAAATATAATCAGGTCGGGTCTATCCCTTAGTCTGGTAGGTCCGGGAAATGGGAGAATAAATATGGCTAAAAACTGTCCGGGGTGTGGTGCCCCGCTTGAGTACGATCCGGGATTTGATGCCCTGGTCTGCGGATCCTGCGGTAATATCGTCGATCCTCAGTCCCTTCCGGATGCACAGGATTTCTATCTCAATTACGATTCCGATGAGCCTGTCGATCTTGAAGATACCCTCGAAGAAGAAGAATTAAGTGGCGAGACATATGACTGCCACATCTACACCTGCAGCCAGTGCGGCGGCGAAGTTATCGTATCCGGAACCGAAGCCTCCACGAAGTGCATCTACTGCGGTTCCACGGCGGTAGTTTTTAACCGCATTGCCAAAGAGCAGCGTCCGGATTATATCGTGCCCTTCAAGATCACGAAGGAGGAAGCTCTGACCAACGTGAAGAGGAAGCTTATTGCAGGTCTCTTCGTCCCGAAATACTTTAAGAAAGCCGAGCCCACTGTCGTCCGAGGCATCTATGTTCCTTATTTCCTCTACCAGGGCTGGTATAAAGATACACAGCGTTTCCAGGTCGGTGATAATGCAAAGATCTATGACGGTGAATGTGAATTTGTCGATCTGCCGGTCGAAGCCTGCCGGGCACTCGCCGATCAGACTTCCGCCCAGCTGGATCCTTTCCACCTGAACGAGAAGGTCCCGTTCGAGTCCTCGTACCTCATGGGTTTTTACTCGAATATTCAGGATCTTGATCTGAAACATGCCAAAGGACAGGCACAGATACGGGCCCGTGCGATCTTTGACAAAGCAATGCTGGATCAGATCCGGAACATGAAAAGTTCCAACCGGGTAACATCCGTCCCTACTTCTGAATTAGCATTTTCATCTTATGCACTGCTTCCGGTCTGGTTTATCTCGTTTGAAAAGAACGGTACTCCATATACGTTCCTCGTTAACGGGCAGACTGGAAAAGTCGTCGGCACTGTTCCGTGGAACCGTGCACTGGCCGCAATTATGGTCGGCGGATTCTTCCTGGCAATGGCCGCTCTTACGACTTTTATCTTTATTCAGTCCGGTCTTCTTCCGGCTGTACACGATTTTTTCCTTGGACGTTCTTCTCGAGTGATGAACAGATACGGAGACAATAGTGAGGCTATGGCAAGTATCGGATTATTATCCGCCGCTGGCGGTCTCTTCGGTTATGGTGTCGCCAAATTCAAGAAAGTCGTAAGAAATCTGAATCTGTCCAGATCCGTAGTTACATTTATTTTCTCGAAAAAGAGACAGGGGGATGTCAAATGATACTCATCGTTGTTGGTTATGCTGCTGCTATTATCGCTTGTGCCGGTCTGGCATTGCTCTTCGTCGCCAATATCCTCCGGATGTCCAACAGCTACGGCTCCGAGAGCGAGGATCATTCATGCATGAAAAGATTCAAATGTATGGATGTAGATCAGCGGCCGCGTCTGTAAGTGCTTTTCCGAAAGATACATAAAAAGTGCTATAGTATTTCCTAGAGATAACTATTAGGGGGAAAGGAAATGGCAAAGAGTTGTCCGGGCTGTGGAGCTCCGATGGAATATGATCCGGGATTTGATTCTCTGGTCTGCACTTCGTGCGGAAATATCATCGACCCGAAGACACTGCCGGACGCCGATAGTTTTTACTACGAGAACGATGACGCGGATGAGAAACCTACCGATATCGCGGATACCCTCTCCGAGTTTGAAGAACTGACCGGCGAGATGTATGACCGTAATGTGTACAAGTGCAGCCAGTGTGGCGGCGAGGTCCTTGTGTCCGGTACGGAGATCTCCACAAGATGTATCTACTGCGGATCGACATCCGTCGTATTCTCCAGGATCTCGAAGGAGAACCGGCCGGATAAGATCGTGCCTTTCTCCATCACGAAAGAAGAAGCCATCGAGACCGTAAAGAAAAACATCCTTTCCGGCGCATTCATGCCGAGAGGATTTAAGAAGATCGATCCGGAGCTTGTACGCGGCATCTATATCCCGTATTTTACCTATGACGGCGTGATCTCCGACACGCAGCAGCACGTCATCGGAGTTACGGAGAAGTCCTATGTGTTCGACGGAAGCGCCGAGTTCGAGAATCTCCTGGTCGAGTGCTGTACTGCCCTCGATGACCGTTCCACGGCACTGCTCGAACCATATAATGTAAAAGCCGCCGTTGACTTTGACACATCGTATCTCATGGGTTTTTACTCGAATATTCAGGATGTTACTCCGAGAAAAGCACAGGGCACCGCCGAACTGAAAGCAAAGACGATCTTCAATTCCCAGATGCGTATGCTTTCGAAAAACAGCACGGCAAGAGCTGTATCTTCGCATCCGAAGCTGGAACTGGAGCGCACGGGATATATTCTCCTTCCCGCCTGGTTCGTCACGATCAGCACAAAGGATGCACCTTATACATTCCTTGTAAACGGTCAGTCAGGCCGCTGCACCGGTACCGCCCCCTGGAGTAAGGTTAAGGTCTTTGGAACGATTGCGGCAGCTACAGCCGTACTATGGACGCTGCTCTTTACATTGCTTACGAAGGTCGCATTTCCACATATCAATAGAATCACGGATATAGAGAAAGCGGATTATATCATAATAGGGGGCGGACCTCAGATCGTAGCGGGAATCATTGCTGTCGTGGCCGGCATTATTCTGACTATTGCAATCAGGAAACTTCTGCGTCTGTTCCGGAAGCTGAAGCGCACCGGTTCCGTAACGACGCTCATTTTCGCAAAGAGACGACAGGGAGGTGTCAAATGATTCCATTCCTGTTCACTATCTTGTACTCGGACGTTGGTGACGAAATAAGAGAGAAATGGCGTAAGAATGTGCTCGAGGATTCTCTCCGGGATCTGCGGGTATTCGCCGTTATCATCACGCTGGTCCTCTGCATTCTTGCCCTGGCTGTCGTCATTCTGGTCGTGGCAAAGATCCTTGAAAAGAAGAACGATTACGGTGATGAGGATGAGATGCATATGCAGGCGGATAGGGCAACCTTCAGCTCCATCAATGCCAAAATGTACTCGGATCTCGCCTCCGGTTCCACCAACTGTATGAAGCATTTCCGGTATGAGGATGTCACCAAGCGGTAAAACGGTGTAGCATCAGATGATCTGCACCGCGCCCTTCGGCCGGATCCGTAAGATATGGCATGCTCCGGTGCCAAAAAGGCCCTCCAGCGAAGTGGTATATTCTATTACTTTTTCCTTCGGAACGAATGCCTGTATCGTCCCGGCAAAGCCACCTCCGTGGACACGGCATGCGCCATCGTTTCCGAGGATCCTTCTGCTCATCATAAGCGCGAGAGGAATCGCCTGCGATTGCGGAGTATTATTGCAATACAAGTTCTGAAGAAAACCGGCGGAGGACTCTCCGGATTCATTGACCAGAGCAAGGAAAGCCGGGACATCTCCGGCATCCAGCGCCTGCGCTTCCTTTCTCACGCGGGCATTGTCCGAGAAGAAATGCGCGCTTCGAAGGATCGCACGTTCACAGATCTCCGGATCTCTACGAAGCTTGCTGATCCTGGCATAAAACTCCTTCTCATCCACCTCGGAAAGACGGTCTTTTCCGAAGAAACGAGCGACACTTTTCATCTCTCTCGGAATGGCGGAATACTCGTCCGAAAGATCTGCGTGGCTTCCGCCGGTATCTGTAATGATCAGTGCATATCCGGCCCTATCAAAATCAAATTGATGATTATCTATCTTTGGATCCTTCGAATATCCGAAATCGATCTCTACCAGACCGCCCACAGAAGATGCCGTCTGATCCATCAGACCGCAGGCTTTTCCGAAATACCAGTTTTCGGCAAACCGTCCGATCTTTGCGATCTCGACAGGTCCCGTCTCTCCTTCATTATCACGGGTGTCGATGATTTTCCCAAGGAGAACTTCAAATGCTGCAGAGGAAGACAGTCCGCTTCCGGACAGAACATTCGATGTGATATAAGCATCAAAACCGCTCACCTTCACTCCACGAGCGCCAAACTGTGCCACCACACCGCGGACCAGAGATGCTGTCGTGTTTTTCTCCTCCTCACGAGGCAGAAGATCGTCGGTATCGATACTGACCATCGGATACCCTTCCGAGTGTATACGGATCAGATGCTTTTCTCCGGAAGATACGACCGCGACCGTATCCAGATCGACCGACGCTGCCAGTACGCAGCCTTTCTGATGATCCGTGTGATTCCCGCAGATCTCTGTCCTGCCGGGTGCCGAGAAGATGGAAACATCACGATCCGGTTCTTCAGGAAAAGTTTCGGAAAACTTCTCAAGCGCATGGATATAGCGCTCTTTCTGCTTCTTCAGGATGTCTTCTCCTTCCCCATACAGTTCGGAGAAAACATCATCCAGTGCACATTCATTTATCTTCGTCAATATATCGCTGATCTTCATGGAGAAACCTCCTTTTTTATCTTGAATATATGCCGGTCCTTATTTCTTTCGCATATGCTTCCGCCATGGGAAGTCCTTCTGCCGCAAGTGCGATCTGCGCCTCTCTCTCATTATCGTACGGAACAGACAGAATTGTAAAGGAGATCGGTGATTTTTCCTCGCTTCCCAGGTCTCCTTCCACCAGGAGCGCATGTGCGCGCGGTACACCGATACTATTTCCCACACTGCCGGTATTTACCGCGTACCCGTCATGGAGAGATCTCACATATGGGCGGTGGCTGTCTGCACAGATGATGCTGTCATATTTCGTTTTCTTATCGGATGAATAAAAACCCTGCGAGATCCTCTCATCCGGATCATAGCCCTGATAGAGCTGATCGATCGGGCGTCCATGGATCAGACGGATCCGGATACCGCTGATAAGGATCTCATCTTCCAGAGGAAGAGAGTAGAGCCAGTTGATGCGATCTTCACCCAGCTGTTCATAGAAATACCGGTTCATCGCTGCATAAGTATCCTCCGGATCCTCTCTATGGAAATAGCCGAAACATACCCAGTCGTCCCAGTTGCCTTTCAGGAAGTGATCGCAGTGTTCTTTTACCCAGTCACAGGTCTTATCGTTGGAAGGTCCTTTTCCGACCGCATCCCCCAGAAACCACACCATATCCGGAGCGATCTTACGGATATGCTCCTCCATCGCCTTGGTTGCGACGATATTTCCATGTAGGTCTCCCAGAAAAACAATACAGCTCATAATCGATCCTCCCTACTCATGATAATACAAAAGACCTGCTCTTGCGAGCAGGTCTTTCAAGTTTTTCGCGTGCTTTTCGGGCTTTCCGATCAGAATTACAGGGAACCCGGCTTATACGTCGGAACGATCTCCTGGACGTATTTCTTGATGTTCTCATCGTCTTCCTGGCTATCCAGGTCGAGCTCCTCGATTTTCTTTCTGAGCCACTCATCGTCCATCTCGATCGGCTGTCCGATAAAGATAAGCTTATTATCTGTCGTCTGCATACCTTCTTCGTTCATGAGCTTCTCTTCGTAGAGTTTCTCACCCGGACGAAGACCGGTATATACGATCTTGATATCGACATCCGGAGTCAGACCGGAAAGCTTGATGAGGTTTCTGGCCATATCGTCGATCTTGACCGGATCACCCATGTCGAGGACGAAGATCTCACCGCCCTTGGCATACTGGGAAGCCTGAAGTACCAGAGATACCGCCTCCGGAATCGTCATGAAGTAACGGATGATGTCCTTATGTGTAACCGTGACCGGACCGCCTTCTTCGATCTGCTTTCTGAAGAGCGGGATAACGGAACCGTTCGAGCCGAGAACGTTACCGAAACGGACTGCGACGAACTTCGTATTTGTCTCCTGGCGGTTCATCATCTGGATGACCATCTCACAGATACGCTTGGAAGCACCCATCAGGTTCGTCGGGTTAACGGCCTTATCGGTAGAGATGAGTACAAAGGTCTCAACGCCGGCCTTGGCAGCAGCTACAGCTGTCTTATATGTACCCATGACGTTGTTCTTGATGGCTTCGTTCGGGCTGTCTTCCATGAGCGGTACATGCTTATGCGCAGCTGCGTGGAATACGATGTTCGGCTTATACTTCTGCATTACGCTCTCGATACGGTGTGTGTTACGTACCGAACCGATCAGGGTAACGAGATTCAGCTTGTTGTGATACTTACGTACCAGTTCCTGCTGGATGTCGTAAGCACCGTTCTCATAGATATCGAAGATGATCAGCTGCTTCGGCTGATGGGCTGCGATCTGACGGCAAAGCTCGGAACCGATGGATCCGCCGCCGCCGGTAACCAGGATCGTCTTGCCCTGGAGCATCGCGAATACTTCGTCGTTATTGATCTCGATCGGGTCTCTGCCCAGAAGGTCAGTAAGCTCAACATCCTTCAGACGGTTTACACTGACTTCACCATTGGCGAGCTGATAAACACCCGGAAGGACACGAACCTTCGCACCGGTTTCCTTACAGATGCTCAGGATGTTCTTTCTGTCTCTCGGAGAAGCTGTCGGCATTGCGAAAATGATGGAACCGATGTTATACTCAGCCGCCTTCTCAACAATCGCATCACGGCCGCCGACGATCGGAATACCATAGAGTTCTCTTCCGATCTTTCCCGGGTTATCATCGATGATACATACCGGTCTCTGGTTCTGGTGCGTATCGCTCTTCAGCTCACGGATCAGGATGCTTCCTGCAGAACCACCGCCGATGATCATTACATTTTCCAGTTTACCTGTCTTATATTCGAAGCTCTTGCTGTACTGGTTACGCAGGTAACGGACCAGTCTATACGAGAACCGGACGACCACATGCAGAACGAAAGCGATGAAAACACCGAAGAAATAGAAGGATCTCGGCTCATCGATCTTCAGGATATACTTGGTTGCCACATAGCAAAGTGTGATCACGGCATAGGCTTTCACCATCGTGAAGGTCTCATCGATACTGACATACGTCCAGATGCTGTGATACAGCTTAAACACAAGGAATACTGCTATCGTAATGGCACACCAGATCGGTATGATACGAAGATATGTCTTAAAGTAATCCTCCGGAATGCTCCGGAATCTCATATCAAAGCGGAGCCACAGCGCGGCAAAAAAGGAAAACACTACTACCAGAATGTCCGCAATAACAACAACGATGGAGTGGGTGACCCACTGCATGTCTATCTTTTTCTTCGTTTTATCAGGTTTATTCTTCTCCATTTATTCCCTCAAACACCGTAAGAAGCATTAAATACATATTAAACAAATAATACCATAAATCTAATATGCTTTCGAGATATTAATATACATTCCGATATGTGTCAACACATAAATGTCAATTATCAAATTTCCTCGCGAAATAGTGTTCGTCTAAGGGTTCAGATCGCATGGAGCCCTTCCGTAAAGTGTGTCTCCTCTGAAGCAGGAAAGAATGGCCTCTTCGAGATTCGGCGGATACGCACTTCCCGCCCCGGCTTCAGGGGGTACGTCTTTCAAGTCGGAAGAACAGTAAGAAAGGATCACCGCATCCGCTTCCGGGAATCTTTCCCCATCATATGGGAGCTGGCAGGAGATCACGATCACTGTCTTTCCTTCATCGTGTCTCGCCTTTATGATCCTGTCAAAAACGCCTGTAGAAAAACCGGCATCTTTTTTCGGATCCAGACAGGATCTGCTATAGACACGGGAGACGAGGATCACATTCTCCACCCGCGAGGCCGCATCGAGGCACTCCTTCTCGTTCTCTTTCGTACTGACCATCAGTGTGATGTTTTCCTCCGGAAGTTTCTCCTTCGCCAGTTTCCCATAGCCGATCCGGCTCTCTGCACTTCCGGAAAACAGGATCAGTGTCTCCTTTCCGGATCTGGAAGAAAGCGGATACGCGCTGTTTTCATTTTTCAGAAGTGTCAGTGCCTGACGGGCGGTCTCGTGTGACTTTTCTCTGTGTTCCGCACACCCTACGATCTCTTTTGCAGCGGAGATCTTTTCGTCAGATACGGCAAAATCACTTTCCTCCAGTATGCCGTGCTTTTCTTTCAGTATCAGGATCCTAAGAACAGAGTCATTGATCTCTTCTTCCTTGATGCGTCCGTCCTTTACCATCTCCACGACCATCGCCACAGCACCGTCGGTCTTCTTGAAAGTGCTGTCGTTCCATACTCCCGGAAGAAGTAACATGTCTGCTCCGGCGTTGATCGTCATGCAAAGAACATCTTCGAACCGGAAGTTCTCAGAGATGGCGGCCATCTCCAGAGAGTCAGTAACGATCACGCCGTGAAAACCCATGTCCTCACGAAGTATGTCCGTCAGGATCGTCCTGCTCAATGTCGCCGGAAGATACACCTCTTTTCCGGAAGAAGTCATATATGTCTCTTTCTCGATCAGGGGGTACTGGATATGCGCTGTCATGATCATCTCTGCCCCGTTTCCGATGGCGGCGTCATAAGGGATAAGCTCGAAGTTTTTCAGTTCCTCGTACGTCTTGTCGATCCGAGGGAAACCAGTATGGCTGTCCGTACTTGTATCACCATGTCCCGGGAAGTGCTTCAGTGTCGATATCACGTTTCCATCAGAAAGCCCCTCGATGTAGGCTATTCCGAAGCTTGCGACCACCTCCGGGTCATCGGAAAAAGAACGTACTCCGATCACGGGATTATTCGGATCATTATTCACATCGAGCACCGGTGCAAAGTCTGTATTGATCCCAAGAGTCCTCAGCTCTTCGGCATAGATCGAAGCCATCTCCTTCGCATTTTCCGGATCTCCGGTCGCTGCAAGCGCCATATTCCCGACACCACATGTGCCGTAGTGGACTCTTGTGATCAGCCCTCCCTCCTGATCTGTAGAGATCAGAAGCGGGATACTGCTTCCTCTCTGATTCGAGGTCTGAAGATCACTGACCAGACGAAGCGTCTGCTCTGCATCTGAGAAGTTCCCCGTGCCAAGCATCACCCCTCCGAAGTGATTGTCGGAAAGGCATGTTCTAATATCGTCGGTCAATTCAGTTCCGCTAAAAGAAGCGATCATCATCTGGCCGGCTTTCTCCTCGAGCGTCATACGCTGAAGGATCTCATATGCTTTCTCTTCCAGTGCTTTTTCCGAGGAAATAGTCTGCTCTGAGGAAGACTCTGAAGATAGGACCAGCGGATCCGTTTCTGACGATGTGATCTCCGTATATGTTTCTGAGGTCCGGCTTACTGACTCCACCTCGGATGATACCTGCGATTCAGTATCTTTTTTCTTTTCCGAGCAGCCTGAAATCATCCCAAGAATCACTCCTAAACTAAGGATCACAGCCTGAATCTGTTTTTTTCGCTTGTTCGTGTTCATAACAAATACTTCTACATAGTTTTCTGCTATAATTAAACAATAAAATATCTGACGTCGATAATCAATCAGACAGTACAGATCCTATGCATAAGTTCATTTGCTATACGGGGAGGGAGACAGCAATATGAGTATGGTTCAGCACGAGTATAAAAAAGGCGAAGTTATCATCAAAGAGGGAGACAGCGGTAAGAGTTTCTTCTTCCTTTTGGAAGGTGGCGCCAGTGTTTATGGTGGTTTCGGAAAGAATAACCAGATCAAGATCGCCGATCTGGAAGCCGGAGAGTTTTTCGGTGAGATGGCGATCCTTGAAGCGTATCCCAGAAGCGCTACTGTAGTTGCCAAGGGCAATACCCGGGTAGTTGAGATCCCCGGAAACGAGATGAACGAATTCTTCAATGAGAATCCCGACATGATCCTTGAGCTGATGAGACACCTCGGAAACAGGATCCAGGTCATGACAAGCGACTATGCTGAATCAAAAGCTCTTCTCCGTGAGCTTCGCGGTTCAGAAAACGAGAATACGAAGAAATCTCTTTTCTCCAAGATCAAGAAGCACATCGATGTATATCAGACGAACAAGAATAAAGTGATCGAGACAACCAAGTCTTTCGATGTGAAGTTCGACTATTTCGCGGCTAATGGCGCCGACTATACCAAGGAATTCAGAAAAGGCGGGATCATCTGCAACAAAGGCGATGCAAGCAACTGCATGTATGTACTGCTCTCCGGTGAAGTCGGCATTTACGACAACTATAAAAAACCGAATGAAGAGAAGCTCTCTACTCTGGACGCCATCTCGTTCTTTGGTGAGATGGGCCTGTTCACTGAAGATCCCAGAACTGCTTCTGCAGTAGCTGAGACAGATAACACAAAAGTCGAGATGATCGATCAGAACGATATCATGGACACATACAAGTCCAACCCGGAAAAGATCGAAATGGTCCTCCGCCACATGTCTTACCGCTTAAGAAGACTTACCTCTGATTTCTTAAACGCTTGTAAGGAGATCACCGAAAACTACAACAGCTGATTAGATTTCTCCTCAGCCGTCTGTGAAATCCGTTTCCAGTAAAGATCGAAAAGAAGACCCGGACACTACTGCCCGGGTCTTCTCTTTAGAGGGGGTATATTATGAGTTTTGAGAGCTGCTTCTTTACTTGACTGATGTATCGTTTTTCTCAATCAGTCTTTTATTCAGGCAGACCATGATGGCGGCAAATACACTGGCAATTCCGAAAAAGATAACAGAAATCTGCAGTTTTTCAAGATTAAAAGCAATTGCCGATATAGCCAGACATGCTGCAAATATAACAAATACGATCTTGAGAAGAATTTTGACTGTATGCTTTTTCACTGACCTGCCTCCATGCCGTTCCCTGTTTTATGACTCCATCTTACCCTTGAAAAGTAAAGGCATCGTCAAATGAAGTTAAAGAAAGGTTAAAGATTGATCAGAGGCATCCGTCTTTGATAAGACAGTCGGACACTCTCACGTCCGGTTTTATACATCCACACAGATGTAAATATCCATGTACCCTGTGCCGTCTTTCTCATACTCGTATTCGAAGCAGCCAAGCACGTTATCGTCCTGTCTGCCCTTAATACTGTTTGCTTCCAGGTATTCCATGATGTGCTTATACCCGACCGGGATGCGCTCGAACGGCTGCACCATCGGATCTTTTACCGTGATCACCGCATAGCTGGCTTCCTTGTTATCACAATATTCCACGCCTTCGCAATTCGTCTGGAAGCCATCAGGAAGAACATATGCAGCTGCATATCCGTGCATTCCGAAACGCATGCTCTGCTCCTGGGAAACAAACGGGAAATCCCATCCGATCAGCTTCGCATTCGGATCAGAAGCAAGAAGGCCGCTTTTTTCCGCCCAGTTTCTCATATGCGTCAGCACGTCATCTTCCGGATTCTGCGAGATAACGGCATACTTCGCCATCCGGAAAGCCGGTACTTTCCGGATCGTGACATCGGAATAGATCTCCCCTTTAGAAGTCAGATCTCCTCTGACCAGTTCGTCCAAATTACAGGAAAACAGAGAACACATCTCCACCAGCTTGGGAAGTTCCGGTGTCACTTCGTCCGACTCCCAGCGTGAAATGGTCTGTCTGCTGACACCCATCTTCTCTGCAAGCTGGTCCTGCTTCAGCTTATTGATCTTACGCAAATATTGAATATTCTTTCCTAGACTCATGGTGTAATCTCCTCGACTTTATAGATTATTCTGCCGGCCGAAACAGTGAAGCCGGATCTTTCTGATCCGTGATGCCATTATGTCATACGGGGATTTACATGTACACCAATCAGAACGTGCTTTTCAAGAAGATCATGTCGCACCGGCTTTACATTTGTACACAAAAAGAAAATCCTGAACATCCAATCAGGGACATTCAGGATTTGTGTATTATTTCTATATCCGATATATAGCGTATTTAGAGGGGGACGAATGGTCACGCGTTTGGTGAAGTCACAATTTGTGACTTCACGAGTTCTGTCCCCTCGCAAACACAGCAAAACAGGAAATGTTTTCGATTAGCATATGAGCTATCATAAACTTGTTGCAGCTGCAAGAAATTGAGAAAGGAGGTACCAAAGTGTATAAGGACTGTATCCAGAAAACATTGGATAAGATCGAAGCGAATCTTAAGGATGAGATCGATGCTGAGATGCTCTCTCAGGAAGCGGGATATTCGCTGTTCCATTTCTACAGGATATTTCAGGATGCCGTGGGCTTTCCTGTTATGCAGTATATCCTGAGAAGAAAGCTTCTTAATGCGATATACGAGATAGGGAAAGGACGCAGGAAAAGTGATGTCGCTTTCGAGTACGGTTTTGATACGTATTCGGGATTCTACAGATCCTTCGTTCGAGAGACCGGATATACACCATCAGAGTACCTTCGTAAGTTCAAGGTCAAAAAGCCTTACAAAATCAATATCTTACAGGAGGAACACATTATGATAAATCATAAGTTGATCACGGAAATTCTCTCTAACTGGGACCTTCAAGAGCAGAAAGTCTCTGATATCGTATTTCCCGAGACAGGAGAAATAAGCGATACATCCAAGTTTGTCGGTGATGAATATGTGATCAAGTACACTGCAAATCTTGGCAATACGAAGAAAGCGATCGAGATA
>JAGCXQ010000021.1 GCA_017961235.1 Clostridiales bacterium
CGAAAACGGCACAAGCGCTTCTGGAAAAGACGCTTGAGAAAAGAAAGCTTACCGCGGAAAAAGCACAGGCGCAGTTCGAATGAACAACAAAGTCAAAACGAAATACAGCCGGTGGCGCGGAACCGTGTCATACATCAAAACTAGTGAGGTACTGAAATGATTAAAGCTGTTATCTTCGACATGTTCGAGACCCTGGTCACGCTGTTTACAGAACACACGTATTTCGGCGAGGACGCGGCAGCCGATGCCGGCGTCGACCCGACCCTTTACCGGAAGGTGTGGCACGAGAACGAGAAGGACAGAACCACCGGAAAAATGACTATCGGAGAAGGCATCGGCGCGACGCTCAAAAAGCTCGGTGTGTACTCGGATGAACTTCTGGAGATGATCGTCAGTAAGCGCCTCTCCGCTCTTCAGGAAACCTTTGACCAGATACCGGACGAGTCGGTGCAGCTCCTCGAGGAACTTCGCCGAAGAGGCATCAAGGTCGGGCTCATCACGAATACTTTTTCCGACGAAAGAGACCTCATCAGAAGCTCGAAGCTCTTCCCGCTCTTTGATGCGACGCGGATCTCGTACGAAGAGGGTGTGCTGAAGCCGGATCCGTCGATGTATTCTTCGATCATGGAAGAGCTTGGCGTGACGCCGGACGAATGTATCTATGTCGGTGACGGCGGTTCAAAAGAACTCTTCGCCGCACGCGATATCGGTATGAAAGCACTTCAGGCGTCGTGGTTTAGGGAGCTTGCCTTCGAGCCGCACATCCCCTGCCCGGTGTATCCTGAATTCCCGCAGGTCATGCGTCAGCTGGATGTTCTGGATCATCTTTCTTAACGATCCGGACGACCATCTGCCCCTCGAGAAAATCTGCGGCATCGTGCAGGATAACTGCGTTCTCTTCAAAAGGATGAATACTGATCTTGTCCGGATCGAGCTTCTTTAGATTCCCTTCGGTGCCGGTATCCAGGACCAGGAAGCGCCTGCCGTCCTTTTCGGTGACCATCATGAGCGCCCAGGGATAGCCGACACGGAAAGGAGTATTCGTCTTATAGGAATACTCCTGAACATGCGGAAATTCCTCACGGCCGGTATAGAGGATCTCACTTACGATCTGAAGGGATTCATCCTCGCGGGCCGGGGAGAAATCGTGTTCGGCGAAGAAAGGCGCGTAGCGCTTCTCCAGGATCGCATCCTCGTTTTTGCAGTAATAGATCGAGACAAACATCATCCAGATCGTGGGATCGAGGAAGCCGAGGAGTGCCAGATATTTTAAGGGTTTCGGCGTCGTCAGGAATCCGATCGCGATCAAGAGCCCGCCAAGGAACGGGATGCCGGAAGCGTGGGTTTTCTTAAAACGGTGGGAAAGCATGACAGAGATATTCCCGATGATCAGAAACAGCCCCATCGCCACAAAAACTACACAGATAATGTGTTGCCGAATAAAATCCAACATGTACGAATCCCCCATAGGTCCATTATAACACTATGTTAGGATTCTCTGACATTTATATGGAAAAGCCGGGCGGATTATCCGACCCGGCTTTCTGTTCTGTGAACTCTTCCCGGAGTTTCATATCCGGTTATTTTTTCTCCTCATATTCACTCATGGGATAGATCATGAAATCGATCTGTCTGCCATCGCCTTCCGCCTGGTAAAGGTAGTACATGCCAGGACTCTTATACGCAGAGTGGATCCTCGAGCTGACTTTCCGGCTCTTCTCTTGTCCCTCATGCTCATACACCAGATAATATGTGGTGATCGTGTCATCCGGACCGTCATCATTATGTTTCGTTTCCGTATGCGTCTTCTCATTTACGAAGTGGTATGGGTACGCTTTAAAAGCTACGGCATCCGGCTCCGGCGGGAGCTTCCGGTTTATTAGTTTCTGGAAGTAGTGCATGCCGACAAGAATGACCGGGATCAGAATGATCGATACGACAAGACTACTTATCTTCGGCTTTCTTCCGCGCGAAATATCGATCAGCATCGTCACCACAGCCGACACCATATAAACGGCAATAAAACCCAGGATCATGAGCGTGACGATAGTAACAAACGTTTTGCTGCTTTCTTTTTCGCCGACATAATACAAACGGTATTCTTTCTTCAGGAATTCTTCCGTAAGGATCTTCTTTCCGGTCTCCTCATCGTAATTGTCATCGTGAAGTTCCTGATATTCCGTCTCGATATCCTGCCGCAGTTTCTCTGTTTTTGCACCGGCATCCTTTAACACCTTCACACCGAAGAAAAAGCACAGGACGATCGCTGCCGTGCAGGCAAGAAAAGATACGAGTCGCAGAATCGTGTCCTTCAGTTCATTCTTCCACATATATGCCTCCTATTATTTCGCATCGGACTTTCTGACAGGGATCTTCAGCGTCCGAAGATACGTTTTCTGATCGTCGCTCACGCGGTAACTCTCGCAGGCCTTCTGGATAGTCTTATTCTGCACCCAGGGGGAAAGGACCAGCGGCTCCGCCTCCAGGATCGGGAGCACCGCTTCGTACTGCTTCGCCAGTGCAGTCGCAAAATACCATGCGATCATCATGTTGATATAGTACTCCTCCGATCGGATCTTCGCGACCATCTGAAGATATTTCGGATCAAAATCCTCATCGAGGAAATGGCACATGAGCATGCGGATCGCAAAGCGCACCTCGTAAGTCTTCTTCGACTTCAGCCAGACCTTGATCTGTTTAAGAAGAGCCTCGCGGTGCGACTTTTTTCCAAATACCTTCGGGTTCATCTGGTCACAGGTCGCCCAGTTATCCACATATGGAAGAAAACCGGTCACCTGCTCCATGCACGTCTCGAAATCACGTGTCTCGGAGATGATGAATGCGTGCAGCTGATCCTCATCGAAATACTTGTGAGGCAGCGCAGAAAGAAAACCGGAAACACCGGGGTCGCGGGCAAGTGCTTTTGCCATAGAACGAAGATCCGGTGTACGTACACCGATCATGGAATCCGTCTTCAGTTCACCATTCTCATCCGGGATCAGCTTCGCCTGGAAATCGCGGTACTCTTTATCCTGCTTCTCAAAAAGCATCCTCTGAATGTCTTTATCCGTCATTTCTGCTCCTCGTATTCGCTCAGGGGATAGATCATGAGATCGATTTTCTTACCGTTGCCCTCCGCCTCGATCAGGCAGTACATACCCGGGTCCGTGAATGCGCCATAGACCCGGCTATTAACAGACAACGCCTCTAACTTGCCGTCATTCGCATACATCAAGTAATAGAACGTTTCATCCTCTTCTTCATCAATACCCGCCACTTTCATCTTCATCTCCGAGTAAAGGAAATCGTAAGAGGACGACGTAAATGTCACAGAATCCGGATCCGGCGGGAGCTTGAGATCGAGGTATTTATTAAAGTAATGCATGCCAATGAAAATGAGCGGGATCAGCAGGACCGGAATGACGATGCTGCTGATTTTTGTTTTTCTTTTGTGTGCAAGATCAGACAACAGCATAAATATGCTCACAGCCAGATAAATCCCGATCGCTCCCAGGACGAAGATCACCATAACAGAACTGTTTTTCCTGTTATTCGCTTTTTCGCCAACGTAATAGGAACGGTATTCTTTCCTGAGGAATTCTTCCGTCAGGATCTTCTTTCCGGTTTCCTCATCGAAGTTATCCTCGTGGAGTTCCTCGTATTCCGCCTCGATATTCTGGCGCTCCATGTCCGTGTTTTTGTCGAGATCCTGAACGATCTTGACTCCAAATAAAGCAATTGCGATGATCGCTGCGGCAAAGGCCAGCGTTGATATGATGCTGATGATCGAGCTGATCAGTCTATTTTTCCACATACATGCCTCCCAAAGATTCCCCAACGACTTTATTATACCATCCGGGAGCTGCGGGACGAGTGCTTTTCGGGCGGAAATATGGGGATGCAATTCGGTGGGAATCAGAAAATCAGGCGGAATGTGGACCGGCCGCGCGCCGCAATTAGCCACTAGGCTTTCCCAAAGAGTTCAGCGATACTCTTCCGGAAAAGATTCATGTCGAGCGGGAATTCCTCTGTCTCCAGCGTCAGCATCAGGTTCTTGCCGGAATAGATCCTGACTCGCTGGTACTCCTTGATTTTTCTCATATTCTTGCGCAAATAGGCCGGATCGTCCATGCGCCCGAGATGCTCATGGTAGAAGACTTTCCCGTTCCTTACGTCAAGCAAAGCGAAGTCCACATAGCGGTATCTTCCAGGCTCCACCTCGACAGGATAATCATACTTGTACGGGATCCCCATATCGAAGTATGCATCCGCGATCATCGCCTCTGACTTCGACCGCACGAACTCTCCGCGCTTTGTCGCAAAGACCTTCTCCTCCGGAAAAGACGGATTCGCTTCAAACGGCTGCGACATCCACTTCTCCGCAAGATCTTCCCCCTCCATAAAACTCGCATCCACCAGTGTTTTTCGCTCCGGCGCAAGATCCGAGTAAACTTCTTCCGGGGACTTGGCCGGATAGTGGTTAAAAAAGCATCTGATCGCTGCTTCTTCCTTCCGGATCGAGCGGAGCAGCTTCGTGTTGTAATCCTTCTGCGCCAGAGCTCGGGCAAGGTGACTGCTCTTCTTCCTTATGTATGCACCATTTCTGCCACTTTGATCTGTTACGTGGTAAAACCTTGTAAACCCATCATTATTCGCGACTCGAAGCGACCCCTCCGGAGAATCTTCTATTTGCTTCAACGCTTTTTCTTCCGCGGTCTTAAGCTCTTCAAGTCTTCTTTGGAAAAGCAGCAACAGTGTCTTCATACATCTCTCCTTTGCTCGTTTGAGTCTTGTCTTGCCCTATATAGGATCTTATCTTGTTTTGCTTGTATTTGATCCTATGTTTTTCGGTGCTTGATAGGATCAAACATGATATTTCGGTTATTTGATCCTATGTCTTTTCTTCTTCAATAGGATCTTATTAGATGATTTCTGAAATTGATCCTATCTGTTCTCTTCTCGGATAGGATCAATTCTGCGTTTCTCCTTACTTGATCCTATCTTTGTTTTCCTATGATAGGATCTTCTTTGACAATATGAGTTTTTGATCCTATCACCACTTTAATCCGATAGGATTCCAACACGAACTATCGTCCATTTCATCCTATCTTGTCTGGGGCGAGTTCTTTTCAAGAAGGAAAAGATACATCTCCAGAAGGGGTACCTCTATTGAATACTGTTTGCGCTTGCTTTTCTACCCGTTTCACTCGACAAAATCTGACAAACACGCGTGATTTGTCACTTTTTCGCGCGAAAAGCACTCGCCGCTCACATTATTTCTTTCCACTGCGGCATTTTCTATCCACTGCAGCCTCTGGGCGAAGCAACAATCAGATGATCTGAAGAATCGAAGCTACAAGCAGCTGATCTGCAGAATCTTCGTATTTTCTTTGCACGCTCTTTTGTTATAATGAAAATAGTTAGGGCACCGGAAACATTTGCAGGGTTCATCACATGCAAGAACACCTGTATCAGATGCGGAGGCGAAACTATGAAAAACATTCTTTGTTATGGCGATTCAAACACGTATGGCTATGATCCGAGAAACGGTCTGCGCTATCCCCGTACGATCCGCTGGCCGGGGCACCTCCAGGAGATCCTGGATAATAAGACCGCGTATGATTCCATGAAGCGGTATCTTCTCGGCGCGATGGAACTTGCCGATGAGATCCCCGAAAAGATCCCCGAGTCCTTCACCATCATCGAAGAAGGATGTAACGGCAGAACTACCGTGACTGACGATCCCATCGAAGGCTGGAAAAACGGGCTCGACTATCTGGCACCCTGCCTCAACACGCATAAGCCCGTGGATATCGTGATCATGATGCTCGGCACCAATGACCTGAAAGAGGTTTTCGGGAAGTCCGCATCCCAGATCGCGCAGGACGCCGGAACACTGGTGGATGAGATCAAGACCGTAACGAAAGAAAAGCAGGGATTCATCCCGAAGATCATCCTGGTCTCCCCGCCACTGATCGGGGAAGGAATGCCGGAATCGGTATTTTCCAGTGCTTTTGCAGAGAGATCGATCGGCGAATCGAAGTATTTCTCGGAAAACTACAGGAAGATCGCAGACGAAAAAGGGTGCATTTTCTTCGATGCCGCGACATGCGTCGAGCCGTCGGAAGAAGACTCGCTGCATCTTACGGAAGATTCTCATATCACGCTTGCGGAAAAGCTCGCGGAAGTCGTACTGGCCGAGACCTGAGATCACATTTTTTCATCGAAGCGGATGTTTCTTCTCTTCACGTGTGCCTTGATGGCTTTCGCGATAAGCTTCTGTCCTTTTTCATTCGGATGGATGCCGTCTTCGCACAGATAGAGGGAATAATTCTTATGCTCCAGGAAGATCGAAGTGATATCGATGACCGGCACTTCTTCAGCGATCGCGAGCTTAAAGATCTCGATGTTATACCGCTCATGCCAGTTCGTGATAAACTGCCTGTTTCCTTCCATCCACTTAAGGATGTTCTCTGCGGATAGGCCCTTCGAGATCTGGTTGAAGTATCGGTTCGAATCGATCGGCGGAAGCGATAGGAGCACCGGGATCTTTCCGAGGGACTTGATCTCCCGGATAATGTTCGTATATGTCTCAACGAAGTCCTCGATCCGGCTCATCGGGAAGTGTTCTTTTTCCGGATCTGCCGATACTTCTTTCCAGTTAAAATCACAGTCGTTGCCGCCAAATTCCAGCACGACATATTCACCGGAAGAATTGCGGATCGTATCCAGATTTTTCTCAAAAACGCTCGCGCCCCGGGTGATGGTACTTCCGAAACGCGCCTTATTCTCGACGACGATCCCGAGCGATTCCTCGCAAATCTTCTGCAGCGAAGTATCGGCCACTTTAAAGTGGTCATCTTCGTAGATGACACCCTTAAGGACTGAATCTCCAAATGCAGTTATCGTCGCCATTTATTCATCTCCAAAAGCACTTTTACGGTACTTTTCAGCGTTTCCCGCGCATTTTATCGCTACATCTCAGCGTATTTCTTACTCCACTTGCGGCCCGACACATCGACGCCGATGTCGCTGAGCATTTTCATGCCCATATCGAAGATCATGTGGCACGCCTCTTTCTTCGGCAGGCGGTAGTTATCCCACATCATCATGACCGCGAGGCCGTGCGTATAGATGACCGTATCCTGCACCGCCTTACCGATCTTTTTCTTCGGGACGTCCTTAAACTGCGCGACCAGCGCTGCCGCCGCCTGCGCATTCATCTGCTGGGCAAAAATACTCTGCGCGCCGAGCATATCCTCACCGATCGACTGCACCGGATCGTCGATATTCAGGAACCGGAAAACATTCGGGTGATCGCAGGCGATGGAGATATAGTGCACGCCGCTGATGAAAAAAGCATCGAGCGCGTCTTTTCCCTCCATCTCGCCGGCAAGGCTGTCCCACATCTTCCCTGCGGAATACGTGAAGAGTTCCTTTTTCAGCTCGGTCATGCTGCCGAAGATCCAGGACACAGGCTGCGTCGAGCATCCGAGTTTCGCGGCGATGTTCTTGATCGCCACGGCGCCGGTCCCCGACTCGTCCAGCAGCTCGAAAGCCGCCTGAAGCACCATTTCCTTACTGATCTTCGCTTTACGTCCCATTTCATCCTTTCAGCAGGCGCGCGAGCAGCTATTCGCTCCTCCAGCTAAGTGACGGCACGGCGGCCAGCCCCTCAGCCCTCACTTAACATCCGCGCGTGCGGCTCACTTCGCGTACGGGCGGTCATTCAGCGGGCGTGTGCAGCCCCACTTCTTCGCCGTATCTTTAAAAGACTTTTTCGCCAGCGTCCTGAACATCAGTCCGACCAGGATGCGTACCGGAAGAGGGAATGCCTCCGGTCCTGTGAAAGTCCTGCATGCTTCATCGGTAAAAGCACCGTCACGGCCGTAGATCTTTCCCATTTCCTCATACTTGGACACGATGTTCTCGCGCTGTTCCCCTTCGAATAATCTTATACTAAAATTATCTCCTTTTACAAGTGTGCCGCCATACTCGCAGCCAAGCCTTTCTGCCAGCATCTTGAGGTACTCCTCACCGCACCGGAGCTGGCACCCTTCCGCAAAACCACTCTGAAGAAGGAAAGACAGAACAGGCTTAGCCGGAGAAGATGCACCGAAGATCGAATCGGGAGCAGTTGCACCTGAGATCGAATCGGGAGCAGATGCACCGGACTGACCGGACTGAGCGGACAAGTGCTTTTCGAGCGGAAGAGTCTCGAGGAATTCCAGGAGCAGGCCGGGGATGTTCTCGACAAAAAGCGGGAGTGCGATGAGGATGTGATCCGAAAGGAAGAAACGCTCGCGGATCTTCTCCCACTGCGCGCGGTCGGAAACTTCGTACTGCTCAAACGTGGCGCCGCTCGCCTTCATGCCGGACGTGATCTTCTCGAGGATCTTATCGGTGTTGCTGTATTTCTTTACTCTCGGGCTTCCGTTAATGATCAGTGCATGCATGTGACCGCCTCCTTTAATTCGTCTTTGCCAAACACGCCCAGCGAACGGCTGTCGAAGTTCAGCGACGCTCTCTTATTCCAGCGCTCGAGATACGCGCGGTCCGCGTCCCCGGTGATGATCAGGCCGATGTCCGTTCTCTTCTTGTAGCGCATGACATGGCGCATCTGCTTCCCTTTAAACTTCAGGTGCATCGTCGCCAGCGGGATGATGCGGTCGAAGATATTCTTGCCCTTGTGGTCGAGGAAACCGAGGGCCGTGTCGGAGATGACCCACAGCTGGTCGGCGTGGACCATCTTTTTCAGGATCTCCTCGTAATCGTCTTTGATCGAGCAGACGCCGGGGGTCTTCAGCCAGCAGTAATTGCAGCCGATGCAGTGGGAGATCTTCTTTTCCGACAGTTCGAGGACCTCGAACGCTTCGCCCTTTCCGCGCAGCGCAGAAGCGAGCTCGGAGGTGACCGACCTGTCGGCAGTGGTATTCACAATCAGGATCATATACATTTCCTTTCTTTCCTAAAAGCACTTGCATTCTTCAGATGTACTTACCTTCTTTAAAAGCGTTAGCCTTCTTCAGAAGCACTTTGCTTCGCTCTATTCGGGACCGGTGATCATTCGGTTCTGAAATGGAGTTTTATGTTTTATGTAAATCTGTTTATATAAACACGTTTATATTATACCCGTTACTCACTTCTGTCAATATGCATGGGCGATCGGAAATGACATCTTTCTGCCGGACGGTAAAAGAAGGCTTCACGAAGCTCCACGAAACCGTACAGCAAAAAGGGCTGCCTCATTTTCTGAAGCAGCCCTTCGTAATCGAATATTTAAAGATGTTGCGTTAGTTAAAGTAAATATCGTGAGTCGAGAGCTCCATGATCATGGTGTAGGCGAGGAGCTGCTCGTCTTTATTGGGGAGGTCCTGCTCTACATAGAACGGGACGAGCTCAGGATTGTCGGCGAATCCCGGATAGCTTCTCTCTCCGTGCTTCCAGATGATCGTACTTCTCGTACCTGCCGCCGGGAGATTGGAAACTATGCCCATGGCAGACATGATGCCGAACTTATCTCCGAGCACGACAAGATAGAAATTGTTCAGCTCAAGCAGTGCTTTGATCTGCGTCCACTGCTGCTCGGTAATGAAGAGTTCATTGTTCGGATCGTTGATTATGAGCATGTGCGCAGTACAGTTGCTATGACCGTCTTTATCAAGCGCCAGAGAATAGTCATCGAACCCGGTCACGCCGCGGTACTTAAAGTTCTCCGGCGGAGCAAAGTCCTTACCATAGACCATAATGTCGAAATTATGGCTGTTCACCGTTTCGCAGGCTTCGCGCATACGCTTATAGTGGTTGTCCTTTGTGCCGTTCTTATCTTTACCGCCGCCGAAAACAACGGTGAACAGAATCAGGAGACCGCCCATGACGATCAGGGCCGCAAGTGCCACAAAACCATATCTTCGAAAATACTTCATAGATCAATCACCTTCTACGAACAACTCCGGAGCATCGATATAATATTCGGAGTGATCAAAATTTGCCACAAATTTCAGCTGGGTATCAAGATCCTCCTCCAGCTTGATCTTCTTCGGATCCTTCACACTGAATTTTTTATAGAGCTGATTTAATACATCATCTTCTTCGAACGTCATCGAGGTCCAATCATTCGGGTACACATCTTGACTTCCGTTCTGAGCAAAATAGTCGAGGTGATAGATCAGCAGGATCCGGTCCTCTTTCAGAAGAAGTGTATAGTCCATCGAATCCTGCACGAGCGAGATCCACTCCGGTTCTCCCCTTGTTTTGTAGATATCTGCAACAGCCGGCCATTGCATCTCGGAATGATACGAGAAATGGCCCTCGTTTTTCTTCTTATCAAATGAATACACGTCTTCTGGAAGATCCTTGAGACTAAAGACTTTCCGGTCGTTCATCTCTGCATCTTTATCAATCAGATAATTGGGGTATCTAACCATGATCATTTTATTATCTTCATACTCATCCAGACGGTCCTCGTAAATCTCTGATCTCTTTTCAAAAGTGTTTTCAATAATAGCCTCAAAGCATTCTTTTGCGTAATCCTCATCTTCAAAAGTCAAAAGAGTGGCGCAAGTAAATGATTGAGTTTCCTCCTGATACCGTGACGGGCTGTTCCTGGATCTTACAGGCTCAGTCATATCATCTGATGCTTTCAGATAATTTGTAATGCTTTCCGCGCCATAGGCCTCCAACCCGCCATTGGTATTGCTTAATAGAGCGAGCGAGTCCATAAGAGTATATGGCCGATAGACCTGTGCCGCAGGAAATGTGGCACCGGAAGTAAAACGGACTTTTACAGATAACGGAGATAAATAACTGTCAGATTGAAAATAGACACCGTTTTCTAATTCATCCAGATCTATAGTTTCTTCATACTCACTTGCTCCGAGTTTATCCTCAAGGTAACTTATGAATTCGTCTTCCGTCGGAACTTCCGCCGGACCGTTCTTTTTGTTACATCCCGCGAGCGGCAGCATCATGGACGCGATGAGTGTAGCCGATAAGATACGCAAAGTCTTTTTCATTTTTTTCTTCCTTTACACTTGTTTCCAAATTATGGTTCGATTATGGGGCCTGATTATGGTCAATTATAAAAAAACCTTAACACCAGTATATAGCGACAAAATCTGTTTTAAAAGGGAGACTTTGGGAAATTAAAGAACGGTTAAAGGTGTGGCATGCGGACGCGGGCCGCGGGATTGGGTGCGCGGGCTGCCGGCCACACGTGTCGCATCGGTCCTCGGGCTTCAGGTCACGCGTGTCGCACCGGTCCGCGGGCGAAAAATAAGACCCCGGAGTTTTCGATCCGAGGTCTTATGTCCGGCGGGTGACAGGTCCGCCTCAATGGTGGGTAGTATTGGACTCGAACCAACGACCCCTTGCATGTCAAGCAAGTACTCTAACCAGCTGAGCTAACCACCCATCTATTGCGACTTTCAGATTTTACTAAAAGTCGAAGAATAAATCAAGAGGGTTCTTCGGCAAAAGCACTTGTCCCCTTAAAAAGGCATCGTCGGCGGGCCGGCCGGGTTTCTTCTTTATTCATGCGGAGCGCGGCGGGCAGGCCGGGCCCGGCTTACTCTTCTCCGAGATATGTAAAGTCCTTCTCTTCGATCGTTTCTTTTACCTTCGCTTCATCGTAAGCGGCTTCGTCGGATACTTCGATCACGCAGTTTTTCGCGTCATGATCCGGAGCGGCGTAGCTGATAAACGGAAGAGCTTCCAGTGCTTTTTTAACGGTTGCTTCGCAATGACCGCACATCATGCCATCGATCTTAAGTGTCTTTTTCATAGTGGTACTCCTTTTCTCTTTTTCAGAATTCTTAGTTATTTCTTCGGGAGCCGGCGCCGGGGCGGGGCCACCGTGAAGAGACATTTTTTCGGAAGCGCCGGCGGGTGCCGCGGCGTCCTTCTTCTTGTGAAGAGGCTTATCATGCGAGCTGTCGCGCATGTTGAAAAGATTCAGGCGCAGTGCATTCATGCAGACGGTGAAGCTGCTGATGCTCATCGCGGCGGCGCCGATCATCGGGTTCATCTTCCAGGACAGCACTCCCGCCGCGACCGGGATGCAGATCACGTTATAGAAGAATGCCCAGAAGAGGTTCTCATGGATGTTGCGGACGGTCTTCCTGCTCAAGCGGATCGCTGCGGCGACATCTGTCAGGGAACTGTTCATGAGAACGACGTCGGCGCTGTCGATCGCGACGTCCGTGCCGGCACCGATGGCAACACCGGTATCCGCGGTCGTCAGCGCAGGGGCATCATTGATGCCGTCTCCGACCATGATGACCTTATTCTTTCCTTCGTTTTGAAGGGTCTGAATGACCGCGCCCTTCTCATCCGGAAGAACGCCGGCAATGACCTGATTCACTTCTGCTTTCGCGCCTATTGCCTGAGCGGTGCGCTCGTTATCGCCAGTCAGCATGACGACTGTAAGCCCGAGGTTTTTCAGCTGTCTTATTCCAGCGGATGAATCTTCTTTCATTGTATCCGCGACCGCGATCATGCCGAGGAGCTTGCCGTCTTCTTCAAAGAACAGCGGTGTCTCACCGGAGTTCGCAGCCTTTTCTTCTGCTTCCGCAAGTTCCTTCGGGAAAGAAGCAAACATACGGATATACTTGCCGCTTCCGCCATGAACAAGCTTGCCGCCGATCGAGCCCTCCAGTCCATTGCCGGAATGGATGGAAAAGTTCTCTATCATGAAGAGGTCACAGGATCCGGTGGCACAAGCGGATGATCCGGCCGAAGCGCCCGTAAAAGAATCGGGCGCGGAACCGGCACCTGAATCTGAGGGTTCTTCTGCTGCACCTTCTACCTCGGTGACGATCGCTTTTGCCAGCGGGTGTTCGCTTCTTTTCTCAAGAGCATATGCTTTACGGAGAAGTTCATCTCTGCTTACGCCTTCCACCGGGAGGATCGATGTCACACGGGGTTCACCCGAGGTGATCGTACCCGTCTTATCAAGCGCCACGACCGTTGCTTTTCCGAGAGTTTCGAGTGCCTCGCTCGTCTTAAAAAGCACACCGTTTTTCGCACCAAGACCGTTGCCGACCATGATGGCCACCGGGGTGGCAAGACCGAGCGCGCAGGGGCAGGAAATAACCAGAACAGAGATGCCTCTTGCGAGGGCGAAGCTCACTTTTTTTCCCGCGATCAGCCACGCGGCGATAACCAGGACCGCGATGCCAATGACGGCCGGGACGAAGATCCCCGAGACCTTATCCGCAATACGGGCGATCGGTGCTTTTGTAGCGGAAGCATCCGACACCATCTTAATGATCTGCGAGAGTGTCGTATCCTCGCCGACTCTCGTGGCGCGGCACTTCATGTAGCCGGAACGGTTGATCGTCGCGGCACTGACCTTGTCGCCGACGCTCTTATCGACAGGGACCGACTCGCCGGTCAGCGCGGATTCATCGACTGCGGACTCACCCTCGATCACCACACCATCGACCGGGATACTTTCGCCTGGTTTTACAACGAAAATGTCGCCGACAACGACCTCTTCGACCGGGACGGTCATCTCGGCTGAATCAGAGTCGGGACGAAGTACACGCGCGGTCTTCGGCGCAAGATCCATCAGAGATTTCAGGGCATTTGTCGTGCGGCCCTTACTCAAGGATTCGAGCGTCTTTCCAACTGTGATCAGTGCAGGGATCATCGCAGCGGACTCGAAATAAAGCTGGTTGTGATAAAGCTCATGGAGCTCGGAGTTGGCGGCACCATCCGTGATCATCCCGCACATTCTGAAGAATACAAAAAGGCTCCACAGGAACGACACTCCCGAGCCGAGCGCGACTAGCGTGTCCATGTTCGGCGCGCCGTGAAGCAGAGACTTCGTGCCACTACTGAAGAACTTCCTGTTGATGATCATGACGATCAGGGCCAGAAGCATCTGTGTGAGCGTGAGGCCCAGATGGTTATGGTCAAAGTAAGACGGCAGCGGGAAGTTCCACATGTTATGCCCCATCGACACATACATAAGGATCAGAAGGAATCCTGCCGAAAGAATCAGACGACGGACGAGCTTCGGGGTCTCGCGGTCTTTCAGAAACTCGGAATCATCAGGGGTGGGTGCTCTGCGGGAGGATCCGGAAGAACCGGCAGTTGCAGACGCTGCAGATTTCAAACTCGCGCCGTATCCGGCTTTCTCGACCGCTTCGATGATCGATTCCGGCGATGCCGTTCCCTCAACCCCCATGGAATTCGTCAGCAGGCTCACGGCAACCGAAGACACGCCCGGCACAGAGCCGACCGCCTTCTCCACGCGCGCGGAACATGCCGCGCAACTCATTCCCGTTACATTAAACTGCTGCATCTTCTTACTCTTTCTAACCGGGCTTTCCGCATCGTGCGGCGCCGCCCGGAGTGGTTATAATTTCATCAGTTTCTGCATGACCCGGTTACTTCATCAGTTTCTGCATAACCTTGACGAACTCATCGATCGCCTCGTCTTTGCCGGCGCGGATGTCGTCCGCCACACAAGTCCTCATATGGCACGCCATCAGTTCCTTGTTGAAGCTGTTGAGCGCCGCGGTTACTGCCGCTACCTGTGTCAGGATATCCGGGCAGTACGCATCTTCCTCGATCATGCTCTCGATCCCGCGGATCTGTCCCTCTGCGCGGCGAAGGCGCTTCAGCAGAGCTTCCTTCTCCTCATCCGTGCGGAGTTTCTTTCTATCGCTGCAATGCGGGCATTTCTTCTGTGTCATAAATCGTTCCCCTTTCGCGTTTTTAACGTGGTTTTAGAATGTTTCGTGTGCTATGTAGTATTCTTTTTCTAGTGCATACATATACCCCCAGGGGGTATCTTGTTTACGGTGTCAGTATATACCCCCCGGGGGTATGTGTCAACACAGAAAACGATCTCCGGACGAATGCGGTATCGCAGGATTGTTATTAGGATAATAAAATGGAGCACCTCCTCACGGAGATGCTCCCTAAAAGTGCTTTTACCAAAGAAAAGATCAGACGATCTTACTACCGCAGAACTCACAAATACCGGCAGCACCAATTCTCGTGGTAGCCTGACACATCGGGCAGACGACCTGTGATCCGATAGCCGGTGCCGGAGCTGCCTGAGGAGGCTGCTGGAGACCATGCTGCATCAGCATACCTGCGCCAATACTATTCATTCTGGCCGCACCCATACCGGCTGCGCCCATTTGACCTGCACCCATACCTGTGGCGCCCATTGCCAGGTTGGCGCCGCCAATTGCGCCCTGCTGCCGGCTGGCATAGATCAGCGCGATCTGCTGCTGCACCTGCATAAACTGAGTCAGGAGAGTCGGATCAGGATTTCCCTGCGCCCTCTGAGCTTCAATCTGGGCTCTCAATTCGTCAGCCTGTTTTTGCAGCGACTGAAGGAATTCTTCTTCTCCGGATGCTGCCGAACCGCCACTCGACTTCATCGCATCAACAGCAGCCTTGATCTCGTTACCGCAGTCTACGCACTTATAATACTCATCGATCTTATTACCGAGAATGTTAAAGCCCGAGCGGGAAACACTCCAGCCGCCGCTCTGTCCGGGATTCATCGGCTGTTCACCGACTTCGATGCTGCCATTCGAAAGAGCGAACTTCATCTCGTCGAAATAAGGATGATTTACGCGGATGATCGCGTGGAATTCGTAGGAATATTTATAACGCGGAGGATTATAGCTGACAGAATGACCATTGCTGTCGGTTCTTCTGATCTCGGATCTATGTTCTTTCACATCGAGGTCACAGCCAACCGCCTGCGAGAAATCGAGAACATCCGGATTCGCCGCGTTGATATCTTTTGCCGAGGTAACCATGAACTTTCTGGCATTATCGTCGATCAGGAGCTTCGTGCTCGTATTGCCGAGAGTTCTCGTGGCATTAAAAGAAGCCACTGCCGACTTATTCTGTTCACGATACTCGAGCTGCTTATCGATGTCCGCCTTCGTGCTGTGACGACGCTCGGAAAACCACGGAGAAAGCTTGCTCGCGCAGTCCTTACACATGTTCGCATCTTCGAGTTTTTTATTTCCCAGAAGACCGATCTTATTGCCGCAAAAATCGCAGAATTTCTTATCAAAAAGTCCCATATTCGCCTCCAGTTTGACCGAATTTATCAATATTACTTTACCATTCTGATGCTGAATCTTCAAGGCTTCCTCCCCTATCAAATGATGTGGAGGGGGATGAAATGGGAGTAGGATCATTTGGTGCAATTGAAGTGAAAAGATCCTATCTTTTTATAAGGCACGTAGGATCAAAGTACTTGTTTTTCGCGAAAAGATCCTATCCTTTTAGAGGGTACGTAGGACAAAAGTGCCAGTTTTCGCGAAAAGATCCTACTTCGTGACGTGCTATATAGGATCATTCTTCGATTTTTCTCGATTTAATCCTACCAAGAATCGGAAGCGGTAGGATCATTATCACTTTTTTGCACATACGATCCTACTTCCACCGAGAACAGGTAGGATCATTTCATCGTTTTTTATCATTTGATCCTAGAAGGGCCGAAATAGATAGGATTCTTCCTTAGGATTTTACCGGTCTAGTCCTACCTAGCATAAATGAAAGAAAAAGAGGATGCCCATTTCTGAACATCCTCTTCGTTTCAACGAAGTAAACTAATCCAACTAATTCTGTTAGCTCGATCAATCCGATTATGAAGTGATCCTCACATCAGGCTGGCCAGCTCGGTGTACTCATAACCGAGAGCACTCGCTACATTCTTGTTTGTGCACTTACCTGCATAGCAGTTGACACCGGAAGTGATGACTTCGCTCTTCTTGCAAGCCTCCTCGAGACCCGCCTCAGCGATCTGCAGACCATAGCGCAGAGTCGCATTTGTCAGCGCGATGGTACTTGTTCTCGGAACCGCACCCGGCATATTGCCGACGCAGTAGTGAACGACGCCGTCCTCGATGAAGACCGGATCGTCGTGGGTCGTAACGTGAGAAGATTCACCGCATCCGCCCTGGTCGATCGCGACGTCAACAAATACCGCGCCGTCCTTCATTTCCGGCAGATACTTCTTCTTAAAGAGCTTCGGTGTGGAGCCGCCCGGGATCAGTACAGAACCGATGACGAGGTCTGCATCCTTGCAGGCACGCTCGACATTGGAGTCGTTACTTACGAGGGTCTGGATGTGTGCGCCGAACATGTTGTCGAGTTCCTCGAGACGCTTGAGGTTCACGTCAAGGATCGTGACGTTCGCGCCCATGCCGACCGCGATCTTACATGCGTTCATGCCGACTGTACCGCCGCCGAGGATAACGACATTTGCCTTCGGAGTACCCGGAACACCTGCGAGCAGGATGCCCTCACCGCCGAACTTCTTCTCAAGATACTTCGCGCCTTCCTGGATAGAAAGACGGCCCGCAATCTGGGACATTGGCGCCAGACACGGCAGTGAACGGTCCTTTTCCTGGATCGTCTCATAAGCGACTGCCTTTACCTTGCCGGCAAGAAGCGCATCCGCCTGCTCTTTGTCTGCGGCGAGATGGAGATATGTATAGAGGATGAGACCGTCACGGAACAGCGGATACTCCTCCGGAAGCGGCTCTTTGACCTTGATCATCATGTCCACGAGATTCCAGACATCGGCGGCGTTATCGATCAGGGACGCGCCGGCATCGACGTACTCATTGTCCGTGAAACCGGAGCCCACGCCCGCGCCTTTTTCCATGTACACATGATGTCCGGCGGCGACATAGGCCTTTACGTTGTCCGGCGTCAAGCCGACACGGAATTCATTGTTCTTGATCTCTTTTACACATCCGATCTTCATAGGTCAACATCCTCACTCTACTTCTTAGATTTTTCCTGCGCGAAAAGCACTTTTCCGCAGCTTTTTTCATTGTATCATAAGTGAGTTCGTTTTTATCAATAGTGTATATCTATCAAATATAGATCGGGCTGTATCCCGCCGGCGACGTGCGCAATATCTCTTCAGGCCTTTATTCTGCCGGCTGCGCTTCCTTTGTTTCTTTAGGCTCTTCTTTGACCGCCTTTTTCCCTGTCTTTCGGAGCACCGGGATCAGTCGGTGTCCGATGATCGTGGCGAGCACCATTTTGATCGCATCGGCCGGCATAAAGGTCAGGAAGTAGTCCACCAGCAGGACGCGGAATCCGATGATCTTATCGAGGTGGAAACGGCACACCATGTAGAGGTACGGCACGCCGACCAGATAAACCATCATCAGCCCCGCATAGCAGGCCAGAATGATGCGGATCCAGCCCGGCTTTCCGGACTTGGTCTGCGAGATCTTTCCCGTGACAAAAGCACCCGGGATCATACTGAGAAGGTACCCGAAGCTTGGCTGCAGAACATACGCGAATCCGCCCCCGCCGGTAAAGACCGGAAGTCCGATAAGGCCGAGCAGTACATACACGCCGACCGAGAGAGCGCCGAGCTCGCCGCCGAGCAGAAGTCCTGCCATCGTCGTAAAAAACAGCTGCAGCGTAAAGGGTATCATCGGCATCGGTACACGGATAAATGCACCGATCGCCGACAGTGCGGCAAACATAGCAACGAGTGCGATCTTATAGGTTTTTTCACGATTACTTGTCTTCATAGATTATCTCTTCTTCCCGATATGTGTTTTGGAGAACATCGGTCAGCGAATCGAAAACAGTCTATATTCATTTATATGGCGGCCGCGCGAGTAGTATACTTGGCCGCGCGGGCAGCACGCTCTGTCATGCGATCAATGCAGGTCCTCGCGCGCGGGCAGTTCGTCCTGATATGCGATCAAAGAAGAGCCGTGCGCGGGCATCCGGTTCCTTATTTTTCCGGGCGGACGCTTACCTCGCCGGAGGAAAGGACCTCAGTTGTTCCGTCCGGAAATTTCACGAGAAGCCCGCAGTCCTCCGTGATGTCCAGGACCTTCGCGCGGCGGGTCTTGCCGCCTCCGGTCGGGATCACATCCACGTTTTTTCCGAGTACCAGGCTTCTTTTCTTATACTCCGCCGCGTAATCCCCGTGGTCTTTCGAGCGGTAGATCGCAAAGAAATGATTCAGGAACTCCGCGGCTATCCTATTCTTCGCGTCGGGTACGCGCTCCGGAAGGATCGCTCCCGCAATGTCTTTCAGTTCCTCCGGGAATCCTCCCTCAGGAGAATATACGTTGAATCCGATGCCGGGCACCGCATATTCGAGGTTTCCGTTTTCCATACTCATGGACGCTTCGGTCAGGATCCCGACGACCTTCTTCCCGTGGTAAAAAATATCGTTCACCCACTTGATCTGCGGGCGCTCATCCTTCTGCTGAAGCACTGCTTCGATGGCCCTGCACGCCGCCACGGCCGACATCGTCGTGATCTTCAGCGCTTCCTGCGCAGGCATCGCATTCGGCCGCAGAAGGATACTGATATAAAGTCCTGTATTTAGTGGAGAATAAAACGAGCGGCCCATCCGGCCTTTGCCTCCGGTCTGGGAATTCGCGATGATCACCGTGCCTTCTCCGGCTCCCCCCGCTGCTCTTTCTTTTAAAAGAGTATTTGTCGAGGTGACCTCATCGAAGACCACCAGGTCCAGGTCAAGATCAGAACGCAGGTACTTCGCCATGCCCTGCGCCGACACGATGTCCGTATCTGGCGAGAGGCAGTAGCCCTTCCCTTTCTGCGCGTCGATCGCATAGCCCTCCTCGCGCAGCGACACGACCGCCTTCCAGACAGCCGCGCGCGACACCGAAAGCGTCTCCGCGATCTCCTCTCCCGAGAAGAACCTTCCCTTATTCTTTTCAAAAAGCACTAGCAGCGCTTCTTTTGTGTTCTTCGTGTTTTTCATATTCATCGCTATTCACCTGAAGGATCCAGGTCTCATCTGTCTGATGTTCTCCGCCAAAGAAGATACCACTTCACGAGTGCGTAGTCAACCACATTTTCAAAACAGGTTTACTACCAAATTATACTTAGTATACTTTTCATGCTCTACTGCTTTCTGCACTTTGTTTCAAATTTCCACTTCTTCTCACTTTTTTTCGGAAAAGGTATAGACATTCTCTGCAAAAGGTGTATCATATGAATTGTCAGACATATGAACGGTTGTTCATATGAACTCCTTGAAGAGTTTTCTGATCCGTCTGCAAAAGCACTCGCCCCTGCGGCGTTCCGGTCGGATATAGAATCTGAATCCTTGCTGGTATAATCAAATCAGAAATACGGAGGCCAATATTATGAAAAGAACTTTTAAACTCGAAGATCTCGACTGCGCAAACTGCGCTGCTAAGATGGAAGATGCGATCTCCAAGCTCCCGGGCGTGATCAAAGTGTCCATTAACTTCATGGCCCAGAAGATGATCCTCGAAGCAGAAGATGATAAGTTCGATGCAGTTTTGAAAGACGCCGTGAAGTGCGTTTCGAAAGTCGAGCCGGACTGCCGCATCATTATGTAAAAGGCGCCGCCGGCACTTCTGATGCGGCGGCGCTTCCCGCCTCATGAAATGAAGCGGGCGCCACGCGGAGCATCGCGCAAGCTATTAAAGGAAAAGAAAAAGGAAAAAGAAATATGACCAGAAAGCAGAAGAAAAATTTAATACGGATTCTTGTTTCCGCGGCGCTTCTCGTAGTGCTTCATTTTCTTCCGCTTTCGGACATTCTGGAGAATATTTTCGGAAGTTCTGATGATGGCGCAGCACCTATCCTTCGCCGCGCTGCGATGATCGTGATCTATCTTATCCCCTACCTGATCGTCGGACTCGATGTAATAAAAGGAGCGATAAAGAAGATCGGTACAGGTGATTTTCTAGACGAAGAATTCCTCATGATGATCGCCACGGCAGGTGCTTTTGCCATCGGAGATTATCCGGAGGCGACCGCCGTCATGCTCTTCTACCAGGTCGGCGAACTGTTCCAGTCGATCGCCGTTGGAAAGAGCAGGAAGTCGATCGCCGCGATGATGGACATCTGCCCGGACACCGCTATCGTACTTCGTGACGGCGCCGAGGAAGAAGTCGATCCCTCCGAGGTCGAGGTCGGCGAGACCGTCCTCGTCAAGCCCGGCGAGAAAGTCCCGATCGACGGCGTGATCTCCGAAGGCTCCACATCGCTGAATACTGCGGCACTGACGGGCGAGAGCCTGCCGGTCGAGGCCGCACCCGGAAGCTCCGTTTATTCGGGCTCGATCAACCTCAGCTCCGCCATCAAGGTCACGACCACGACCGCGTACGAAAACAGCACCGTGGCGCGCATCCTCGAGCTGGTCGAGAACAGCACCGATAAGAAGGCGAGCTCCGAGAAATTCATCACCAAATTCGCCCGCATCTATACTCCTGTCGTCGTGGCCCTCGCGGTCCTGATCGCCGTGATCTGCGCAATCTTCACGGACCTCGGCGTGTCCGGCAGCATCTACAGAGGCCTCATTTTCCTCGTAGTCTCCTGCCCGTGCGCACTCGTTGTCTCCGTCCCGCTCTCGTTCTTCGGCGGGATCGGCGCTGCCAGCCGTCGCGGCATCCTCGTCAAGGGCAGCAACTACCTGGAGGCCCTTTCCAAGATCGACACCATCGTGCTCGACAAAACAGGAACCCTCACGGAAGGTGCATTTGCCGTGGAAGACATCCACCCGAACCAGATCGATGCCGATGAGCTGATCGACATCGCTGCGCTCGCGGAGAGCCGTTCGCACCACCCGGTCGCCGAGTCGATCGTAAAAGCACACGGCACGCACATCGATGCTTCCCGTCTCGGGGACGTCGAGGAGATCGCCGGCCGTGGCATCCGCGCGGTGATCGATAATAAGGAATATTTCGTCGGAAACGGCAAGCTCATGGAGGACGTGCACGCGGACTTCCACGAGTGCCACCTCCCCGGCACGGTCGTGCACGTCGCCTGCGGTTCCGAGTATCTCGGCCACATCATCATCAACGACGTGATCAAGAAAGACTCGAAGGATGCGGTCGCTGACATGCGCAGAAGCGGCGTCAGGGATATCATCATGCTGACCGGCGACAACGAGAAAGTCGCTGCGAAGGTCGCTTCCGAGGTCGGTATCACGAACTATCACGCGGGACTTCTTCCCGCGCAGAAGGTCGAAGAGCTCGAGTCCATTCTCGGCGCGAAAAGCACCCGTCCCGCAGCTTCTTCCGGCTCCGCCACAAACAATGAAACCTCAGCTTCCGGAAGAGCATCCTCCAGCGTCTCTGTTGCTTCTTCCCCAGCCCGTACTTCCGGTCTGGTCGCCTTTGTTGGTGACGGCATCAACGATGCACCGGTTCTGACCCGTGCAGACGTCGGTATTGCGATGGGTGCGCTCGGATCGGACGCCGCGATCGAGGCGGCGGATGTCGTGCTGATGGATGATCACTTAAGCAAGATCCCCGAGGCGATCCGCATCGGAAGAAAGACGATGCGGATCGTCACCGAAAATATCGTTTTCTCGATCCTGGTGAAGGTCGCGATCATGGTGCTCGGCGCACTGGGCCTGGTCGGCATGCGCGTCGCTATTTTCGGTGACGTCGGCGTCCTGATCCTCGCGATCCTCAACTCCCTGCGCGCCCTCTCCGTCCGCTCATAAAGATTTTGCCGCGCGCGCGATCCGGCCCCTGATCATCTGATACATCGCTGCCTCGCGCGGTAACGGCTCTTCCAGCCGGCCACGCGGGGCCGAAAAGCTGATATATCCTCTCTCGTCCCCTCTTATCTTCCGTTGTCCGCCATTTCTTCCAACACGTGCTATACTGTTATCGGAGACTTTCTTCAGGTATTTGCCTGAAGTGATGGGGAGGAAAAGGGACTTCTATGAAAACGGGAATGACACGGGTATGTGCTTTTCTAATGAGCGCGGTCTTACTCATCGGGATGACCGGCTGTTCCGGTAAGAAGAAAAAAGAGGAAATGAAGAATCTGGCCGAGGGCGTGGTCGAGAATTATCTCGTATTTCTTTCGACCGGAAAATATGACAAGCTCTCCCGCTACTGCGATCCGAAGGATGACCAGTTCC
Organism: Clostridiales bacterium; assembly: GCA_017961235.1. Lineage (GTDB taxonomy): Bacteria > Bacillota > Clostridia > Saccharofermentanales > Saccharofermentanaceae > Scatonaster. The sequence goes on from JAGCXQ010000021.1 coordinate 22,907, forward strand.
AGGATATCATCGGGCTCGAGAACTCCGGCGAAACAGGCACCGGAAACGCATCGGAAAATAAGAATACATATCCGCCTCGGGAGTACCTTCCCTACTGGAAAGCCTATCTCAGCCACCTGAAGTTCAGTTTCGGTGAATTCGATCTCGACGGGACAAAAGGCTCTCTCGATGTCGATCTCGACATCATCGACGGGAAAAAAGCCCTCCGCTCCTCGATCAAACCGAGCGAAGAGGACGTCCTGCGCTACCTGACCGAGGCAGATACATACGTTACGAAAAAAGTGACGCTCAACCTGAACTTCGACACTGATGAAAATACCTGCAAAATAAAAAACGCACAAGTGCTTTTCAAAGAGGTAAAAAAGCAGTTCGACATCGTTCTCGATACTCTCCCGAAGAAGCATCCGGAGCTCGAACAGGATCTTCGGGATTTCATGGACAAGATCATTAAAATGGACACGGAATACCTCTCTGACGAGGCCTTCTATCTGGCATTCGATCCGAACCGCTACAACACCACTGCCATGCCGCTCTATCGTGAGATGGCCTGCATATACACTTATGATTTTTCGTTCATTGACTCTGGAGACGACTGGGCGATATTCAAGCTGAACGTTACGAAAAAAGACGAGGAACGTGCACTCGACCGGCTCACTGAGAGCCCGGCCAACTGGGCACTTTCCTATGAGAAACTCCTCTCTTACGCTATCGATGCACCGCAAGGATATAACGGGCAGGAAGACCTATGGCCTTTGTCTCCCATGCTTCCGGTGTTCAGGGAGTATCTCGAGCTGGAATCAGATAAGATAGTCACTGTCGAGGGCGAGATCAGAAAAGATCCGCATACTACCCATGGGTACCGCGTGGCAGCTGATTTCGAGTACGTTTTCCCTGCCCTCTTAGAAAACTCCTACCAGTTCCGCACTTCTGATCCGGATTTTCTCGATGAGGTCTATCGGGAGGCGATGCAGAATCTTCTGGATAAAAGATCAATTTCCCAGGAGGATCATAAGCGCCTGCAACGTCTCGTGGAATTTGATCTTAACGGCGCCAGATTCTCCGATATCATGGAAAAGCACGGCTTCACCTTAACCTCTACCAATCCGGACGGAATTAACAATTACTCTAAAGATGATCGTATTGTGATCCAGGTTACCAAACACTATACGGCGGACGAGACTCTTACCACCGCGCTGTCAAACTATACTCTTCTCGAGAGCATGATCGCAGGCGGTACCTACACCGGAGAACTTTCCGGCGGCCTGCTTTCTTTTGAGCACCGCGGTCAGCTGACCGACAACGGGACAACGACAGAAGTCTATAGCCATTTCGCCGCTTTTAAGGATTACATCCTGAATATCTACATTACGAATTGCACAGATGCTGATATCGAGGAAGCCAGAGCGATCCTTCAGGAGTACGGTCTGGATTAAGGTCTTCCCAAAAATCATGCTATACTGATACCAGAAGGGTTTTCATGCGTAAGCATATTGGGATGGGAAGGAAAGGTTCGCTATGAAAACGGGAATGAAACGGGTAAGTGCTTTTCTCATGGGCGCGGTTTTATTGATCGGAACTGCCGGGTGCTCTAAGGGCAATAAGAAATTCGATAAAATGAAGGAAAAGGCGGAGCGCACCGTCAAAGAATATTTCGATAATCTCTCGACCGGAAATATCCCCATGCTCTCCAACTATTGCGATCCGGAGAACGATCGGTTCCAGGATATTAAAGGAATGCAGATCATCGATGATTCTACCACCAGCGAGTCTTCGGACTACGAGAATGTCTATCCGCAGCAGGATTATCTGGTGTACTGGTATGCTTATCTCAACCACGTAAAAGTCGAGCCGGGAGAGTTTACTCTTGACGGAGATAAAGGCACGATCGAGGTCAAACTCAGTATTATTGATTCTCAAAAAGCACTTAGCTTCTCCGGCCAGCTCGATGAAGTTTATATTCTGCGTTATCTGACTGAGGCGTATGACTATACGTCGAAAACGGTCCTTCTCTCTCTCGACTGCGACCCCGATGAAGAGACCTGCAAAATAAAGACCATGCAGATGGTTTTTAACGAGGTTAAAAAACAGTTTGACATCGTTATTGATATGCTCCCGAAAAAGAATAATATGCTGGAGGATAAGCTCTTCAATTTCATGAGCAGACTGATCACTCTGGACACAGATTATCTGTCCGACAGCGCCTTTGATCTCGGGGTGGATATCAGCAGCTACGCCAACGGTTTCAAGCCGTTATATCAGGCGATGCTATCCTGCTGCACCTACGAATATGAGGTCTCTAACATCAAGGGCGGCAACGCGGAATTCGATATTACCATCCATAAAAAAGACGAAGAAAATGCTCTTTATACTTTCACTTGCGAGCCGAAAAACTGGGGACCTTCCTATGAGAAAATACTCACTTACGCTGTCCATGCTCCGCAGAACTTCGATGCGCAGGAAGACCTGCGGCCTGTCGCGCCGGTGGCTTCCGGCTTCTCCGAGCAGCTCAAGATGGAAGCAGATCAGACTTTTACCGTCCATGCCAAGTTCAAAAAAGATTCGAGTGCCACATACGGGTACAGCGTGAAGGGTGATTTTCACGAAGTCTTTCCCGCCGTTATCACGGGAAATACGGAAAGATGCAGACTCCCTTCTTTTACCGAAAGATATCTCGAAGATGTATGTCGATCGGCGGTAGAAAACCTCAGAAAGTATAACGCGATCAAGCCCGCAGATTACTTCAATCTGCGTAATATGTTATATATCAATCTCTCTCCCGAGAAATACTCCGAAGTCATGAAGAATCACAATTTCACACAAACTAAGGAAAATGTGGACGGATACAACAATTATTCCAGGGACGGCAGGTTCATCATCACAACCACGAAATATGAGGATATGGATCATCTGCTCGATAGTTCGATGTCGGACTATACGCTTCTTGAGAGCCTGATCGCAGACGGCACATATACCGGAACGCTTTCCGGCGGCTGGGTCTTCTATGAGCACCGCGGCCAGATGCCTGACAACGGAACCATGACTGACGTCTATACCCGCTCGCTTGCTTTTTCGACCCACACCATAACTATCCAGATCTTAAAATGCACTGACGCGGATCTCCAGGAATTGCTGAAAATCCTTAAAGAGCTCGGTCTGGAATAAGTTGCGATGCGCGGCGCTTGCAGTCTTCGCATCTTTGCGCGCGGCGCGCGGCAAGCGGCAAGCGATCAGAGCCGCGCTCCCTTCATGCGCTCACTTTACCTGTTTCCAGGCGGCGTGCGGATCCTTGATCTCGACGATATTGTCGCCGGTATCGATGCCGTATTTTTCCAGGAAAGCACTTAACCCCGGCGTGTTTTCCTGCTGTCTTAAGAGCAGCGTCTGGTGGGCATCGCATCCGAGAACGAACTTCGCGCCCATGTCCTTCGCCAAGCGGAAGAAACGGTCACAGGGGTAATTGCGTCCGTCGGAAAAGCCGTACATATTTACTTCCAGCGGGATATCCAGTTCGATCGACTTTTCGATGATGCGCTTCATGTGCTTGCAGAAGATCTCATCCGGTCCCGTATAGTTCACCAGATCCGGATGTGCGAGATAGGTGAAAAGCCCTGTCTCCATGCCTTCGACCGTGGTATCCACGTAGCAGATCAGGTTTTCTTCTTTATCCGTCTTCTCACCGACGTAGATGCCCTCGACTTCATTCGGCGCGAAGTGCTGTCCCTGGATAAGATAGTCCAGCGGGAACTTTCTAAGTTCTTCCATCAGCGCCGCGAAGTACTTTCTCGAGTACTCCACTTCGTATCCGATCAGGATCTGAATGTCATTCTTATATTCTTCGCGGAGCTTCACGAGAGTCTCCGTGTAGTCCGTAAGCTCGGACATGCGCATGCGGATCCACGAATAAAACTCCGCTTCAAAAGGCTGCGGCGAGTGATCTGAGAACCCCAGCACCTTAAAGCCTTCCTTAATTGCTTTCTCAATAAACTCCCGCTCGGAACCCTTCGCGTGGTTACAGCGCGGCGTGTGTGTATGGTAATTCGCTAACATTTTCAACTTCCTTATTTCCGGGCACAGCCCGAATTGTTCCGGGCGCGGCGGCCCAAATTGCTCCGGCGCAACCTCGCGCCGGTGGCACTTCCCTCATGTGGAGAGTCGCGCCAGTGCCCGCGGCGCCGGTTTAGCGCTTCTCCTTCAGGAAAAAGCCGCACTCATTCGCGGCATCGCGGAAACACTCGAGGATACTCTCCGCGTACTCTCCGAGGTTTTCCTCCAAGATCGCCGTATTCACGAAAAGAACTGCGTTATCAGTGCTTTTCGAGCTGAGGCAGTCATAAAGCGCATCGAGATTCTTCCCGAAATACTCCGGAAACTCCATCTCCTTTGCGATCACGGCGTACGCCTCGTCCCTACTCGTCATATCTTTTCCATCAAGAAGGTAGATATTCATGTTACACCTCCCCGTACAGCAGCGTGAATGTCTCGTAATGGTCGTCGGTGTAGTAGATCAGGCCGTCATTGGAGAACACGATACGCTTGGCGCCGCGGGACTTCTTGCCCTTCGTGTCGATGTCGCACTCGGTATAGGTGCGCCCGCTCTTCTTCGGAAGCGCGCCCTCACGGTTTCCGAACTTGTCGCCGCCGATGCTTGCTCCTGGGAAATAGTCCTCGAGCGAGCCGCCTTCCCAGCCCTTCGCCCTCGCCTCGTTCTTCGTCACGAAGTTCTTCGGCAGGTGGCCGTAAGTGTGGATATACAGCGCCACATCGTCCTTTGACGTGTACTCGCCATTCTCATCGATCTTCGCTTCCGTTGGCGCACTAGTCGGCTCCGTGGTCGCCTTCGTCTTCTTCGTTTCCTTCGAAGTCGGCTCGGTCGTGGCCTCGGTGGTCGGTGCTTTTTCCGTAGTAGTAGGCGCCTCGGTGGTCGGCTCTGTAGTCGTCTCTGTCGGCGCTTCCGTGGTCGGTGCGACCGTCTCCGTCAGTTTTTCCGTCGTCAGAGCTTCGCTCTCTGTCGTCTGCGTCACGCTCTCGGCCGCCGTTGTCGTCGTAGTCGGCGCTTCTGTCTTCTTCGCTTTTTTCTTGCATCCCGCAAACAGGCCCAGCGCGATCACCGCGGTGACCAGCAGGAGCCACAATTTCAGGTTTTTCTTACCCATATGTCATTCCTCTTTACGTCATTTCATCTTTTCGCGCTATATTATAGCAAAACTTGCCGCCCGCGACGCACCGAAAACCGATCTTTATTGTCAAAATCCGACCTTCCATTTCGCTGGTTCATCTATTTTTTCGTTTTTTCAATTTCTAGCCTACCGATTTTTGAGGCATGATAGGCTATATTTCGCATTTTTAAAATTCTAGCCTACAGCGAACTAATCCATATTTTGCATTTTTCAATTTCTAGCCTATATTGTCTCCAGCCTCAATAATCCAAATTCTCGATTTTTGCAATTCTAGCCTACTTCGACATAATCCATATTTTCGATTTTTGAGTTTCTAGCCTACTCCTTCTCGAAAAGCACTAATCCATATTTCATTTTTTTGCAATTTTAGCCTACTTTTCTTCCTCGCAGCCATAGAAAAACTCCCACACGGCCATTTCCGCATGGGAGTTTTTGAGTTATCTACTTAAGAAGCACCCGATCCGAGCCATTCCCGGACCGGCCTCAGCGCGCCACGGCATCGTCCGCGTCCCGCACGCCCGCTCACCTATTCACCAGGAAGTGCGGCGTCATCAGCGTGAACAGCGCGCCGATGCCGACATTAAATATCGAGCCGATGATGAGCATGACCATCGGGACGTGGAAGACCACACCGAGCACGACAAAGATCGCAGCCGGCATAAGTCCGAAGTACAGCATCATGATCTGCACAAATGTCTTCAGCGTCGAGCCGGCCTCGCCCGGAACCGATACATCGATAAAAGCACCGACCGTCGTGCCGAAGAGCGACACAGACAGGATGAATACGTACCAGCTGATCGCGATTACCGGAGAAGTGCCGAGCATGATCGCCGCCACCACGACAGGCAGCAGCAGGTCGATCGCATTGACCGCGATGCTTCCGAGAAGCGAATACCAGATCTTCTTCAGCGGTGACTCCGGGATCAGCACGAAAAACTCGCGCTTCGTATCCTCCAGGAGCGGGTTACCGAGCGTTCTGTAGAACATCAGGAACGTCAGTGCGCACGCCGGGATGATAAACGGATCGACGGAACCGGTGTTCGCGTCTTTTGCGATCCAGGCCGCAAAGCCGGCCACCAGTGTGAACACGACCAGTGTATTTGAGAAGATCTTGAACTTGCTGAATCTCAGGCGGTTGAAGATCGCCTTATGAAGAAATACACTCGCTCCGGATCCGTGATGGAATCCGTCACGCTCGATATTTCCTTTTCTTTCCTTCTGGCGCACCATGACACCGCCCTTGGATACGCTTTTCGCGCCATCCAGCAGAGCCGCCTGCTTATCGGTTTCCGTCATCGCATCTTCGTAGAAGTCCGCCTTCACCTTCCAGATCAGGGCAACGATCAGTGTGCAGGAGAATACGAACAGCACGAGGTACAGCAGCGACATCGCGACTTCGCCCTCGATCGCGTGATAGCACATGCCGCGCATCCAGCCCCAGAACGGGATCCAGAACGTATGCTTATTCGCGAAGAAGTCAAAGGCACCCGTCAGCCAGTCTTTGCCGGTGGCCATTACGTATGCGGCAAAAGCACCTGCAATGATGGCATATACGATGATGACGTATCTGGAAAGCCCGGATGTGCCGTGCTTTGTCTTACTCATTATCGTGTAGAACGTGACCTGTACGAGTGTGCCGAAGATCAGGATCAGGCCGTAGGCGATGATCAGCGAGATCGCGCCCCAGGTGGTAAAACCTGCATTGTAGATGAGGTTCGGCAGCTGGAACAGCATGTAGATCGACAGGAACAGCGACATCGCCAGTGTCCCGATCAAGCGGAACATCAGGACCGACTGTGGTTTCATCGGACTGGCAAATAGCATCGGCACGTCGGCCGGTTTGAAGATCTTTCCGGATGATTTCGCGTTCGAGATATTCATCGCGAGCGTCAGGAAAAATACGATGCTGATGATAAGGCCGACGAGGTCATTTGCGGTCTTTCCGCGCTCTGTCAGAAAGCTCGGCAGCTTAATTTGCTTCTTCGCCGCGGTCACTTCCGTGCCGTCCGGGGAAACGACTGTCTCGCCGTCCTCTCCGATAACTACAGAAGCCTCGGTATCCTCCTTCGATTTATCCTTATCGGATTTCGGTGCGATCGCGCTGATGCCTAGACCGATCACCACACCCAGGAGCATACACGCGAGCATGATCGCTACCCACGTCTTCAGCACCTTCTTGATCGTATTGATGAAGGAGTGAAAGGTGTAATAGAAAAAAAGTCTCATCAGTCTTTCTCTCCCTTCGCCTCAGCGTCCGCTTTTTCCGCGTCCGCGCCAAAAGCACTGTCCCCGGAAGTGTCCGAAGAGTCATCCGAAGCTGCGTCTGCGGGTGCTTTTACAGAGGAAGGAGAAATACCCTCGGTTACGAGGAAGAACTGATCTTCGAGGGTCTTGCCGGCGCTCTCGATCTCTTTGCGAGTAACGTTCGCGCAGACCTGGCCGTTCTGCATGATGACGGTTCTGTCCCACAGCATATCGACACTATCGATGATATGCGTACTGATCAGCATAGTCTTGCCGGCCTGACGCATCTCCTCGATGTAGTTCTTGAGTTCTTTGATCGCGTGCGGATCGAGGCCCAGGAGCGGCTCGTCCATGAGGATGATGTCCGGGTCCGGAAGAAGGCCGATACAGAGATTCAGTTTCTGCTGCATACCCTTACTGAGCTCGTCGCCGAATTTCTTTTTCTTGTCGGCGAGCTCGAAACGGTTGAGGAGCATCTCGACGCGGTCCTTATAATTCGTCATCTTGTACGCGCGGGCGATGAACTCCAGGTGCTCGACGACGGTAAGATTCGGATGAAGAGACGGCAGCTCCGGGATATAGCCCATGATCCTTCGGGCTTCGGAAGTCTTATTCGGGAAACCATCGACCGTGATCTCGCCCTCATATTTCAGGAAACCGATGATCGACTTGATGATCGTACTCTTGCCCGCGCCGTTCGGCCCGAGAAGAACCGTCAGCGATCCCGGCTCCAGCGTGAAGGAAACATCCTTGCACGCGACATTTTTCCCATACTTCTTGGTAACACGATTAACTACTAACATTGATACTCTCCCTGTTTCGCGGCCAATTCCCGGTGCTCCTTGTTTCCCTATTTCACCGGAAAACGGGCTTCGGGCGTCTTTTTCATTTCCCTGCCCGCCGCATTTTATGATTTTATCCTAAAGTATATGGTTCAAGCAATCGCCAAGAAAGATTTAAGAATTTCTAAAGTTGCACGTGCGATGGACTAAGCATCGTTTTTTCTGGGCTTTAGTCCATCGTTTTTCAAGAGGCGATGGACTAAACGGCGTTTTTCCGGGCTTTAGTCCATCTCCTGCAGGAAGGCCTCGACCTGTTCCCTGTTCTGAAGCGCCGTTCCCGCGCCCACCGCCGTCGTGCAGATCGCGCCACACGCATTGGCGAAAAGAAGCGCCTTTTTCATCTGCTCTTTCTCGAAAAGCACTTGTCCGGCGGCATTCTTTGCCCGCAGGATCTCCGCAGCAAGCCCTGCCACGAAGCTGTCCCCCGCACCGGTCGCATCCACCGCATTGATCGGAAAAGCCGGAAGAGCAATGGACATCTGCGCATTCTTGAAGAAACAGCCCTTGGCGCCGAGCTTGATCAGCACATTCTTCACGCCATAGGAGAGGAATACATCCGCCATCTCCTCCGGATCTTCTTTGCCGGTATAGTACTTGGCCTCATCTTCATTCGGCGTGATGAAATCGATCAGCGGCAAGGTCTTTGCAATATCGTCAAGCCCGAGCTTTACAAAGTTCGGAAGTTTCGTATCCGCGAAGATCATCGTGCCTGATTCCGATGCGCGCGAGCAAACATCATGGATGATCTCAGGATCATTAAATGGCGCGCGGAACAGCGATCCCAGAATGATGATCTTCGCACCGGAAAACGCGTCCGGGTGCTTTTCGGGATGAAAATTATAGCGGTGTGAGGAATTCGTGATCGACTTTCGTGTGCCGTCCTCATTTACAAACATCGTTGTCACCGGTGTCGGGTGATCCTTTTCGCGAAGGATCCTCGAAGTATCGACATGGTTCTTCTGAAGATAGGAGCAGATCATGTCGCCGGCCGGGTCATCGCCCAGGAAGCAAAAGATCCCGGTACTTACTCCGAGGCGGGCGGCCGTGACTGCCTCATTTACAGCTTCGCCGCCGACATTCAGTGAACCGGACGCCGCCGTAAAACCGGAAGCCGAGACGGGCTCAGGATCAAAACCCTTGATAATAGAGTCCACCAGGGCCGTACCCATGCAAATGATATCCAGCTGCTCACTCATATATTCCGCTCCTTAAAGAACAGTGACCGGTAATAAACCGATCACTGTTCCGCATTTTTTGTATTGAAAATCTTTTCAGTTTTTCTTTCCGTGAATCGGATCTGTATCAACATTTCCATCCACGCTATCAGTAATAACATCTATGTTTTCGAAAAAGATTACTTCTATGTCCAGTTCCTTGTAGTTTTCCATCTCAACTCTCCTTATGGTGCATTGTTGTAATCTACCGCTGCGAGATAGTAATTATACATCGCAACCATCACATATTTCTTTTCCGGTTCCATATCGTCCATGTTGATAATGGAATTCGCATAAGCCAGAACACTTACAGATCCATCATCTGCAAGGAGCGGAATTTCTTCACCGAATTCAAGCGGACCAAGGTGTTCTTGTTTAAAAACTTCCCATTCCTCGCCATTGATGACCTGCTTTTCACCATGAAGAGTATAGCCGGAAGCAATCTTAAAGTACATCTTTACGGATACATCCGAATTTAATACCAGGGAAACCATCACATCCTCAATGAGAGGATTAGATGGTGTTACAAACTTATAATCAGCCAGTGCGGGCTTCGCCTGCTCGACAGAATCATCATCGATAACGTTTACAGCTTCCACTACTGTATGTCTGTTCTTATCTGTCCAGCCGAACTTAGCAGCGCCCTGTAAATAATGTCCATAGTCCTGGATCGCATTGACAAGATCGACTGCCTCTGATCCATACAGCGCCTCACGCTCACGGATATCATCGCAATACTGCAGTACAGAATAAGTATCAGTGATCGTATTATTTTCACCATAATAGAGAGTAGCAGTAATAATATCAGCGACCTCCAGTGCATTTACATCAAAAACGAACAGATAGTATGTCATGCCGTTAGTTGTCGATACCGGATATGCTTGTGAGATGTCCAACGCTTTTGATCTTCCACTTGCAATCGCAAATTCAACATGGACCGTATTAAGATCGATACCTGCAGGGATCTCCACCATGTATTTAACAGCGATATCATCCTCGATCGTAAGAGCATGTCCCAGGAAGGAAGGTTCAACAACGTAGCTCTCACCGCTCGTATCATGATTCGAAGTGAATTCAGAAGTCAGATACTCCGCGTCTCTCGTATGATTCGGGAAGTCCGCATCGGATTTCAAGCGGTAGGACATGGGGTAATATCTTGCAGAACCCTGATACGAAATGCATCCGGTACTATCCCATGTTGAATCGACATTGTACCAGGTCTCACCGATCTTTACGACGTTCCAGGCATGTGCTTCGTTTCTGCCCCATCCGGATATGATGCGGTTCTCGATGCCGACCTTCTCAAGCATACGATTAAGAAGTGTCGCGTAACCCTGGCAAACCGCGGTATGTTTGATCAGAGCGGAATACGCCGTATATTCATATTTTTCTTCCGGTTCTTTCCCAGGTACAGTATGAGAATAAGCTGTGTTTTTTACGATATAGTCGTAGATCGCAATGAACTTCTCATACTCGGTTTTATTCTCCAGATCAAGAGAAGCGAGAACTGCATCCATGGCAGCTTCCGTTTCCTGGAACTCATCGTCTGTCACACGGTAGTATGCCTTATATGTAAATACAATTGAAGAAGTTGTCGGGATGTAAATACCGCTCGCGCTATAACCTACTGTCCTCATAGAATAGCGCAGATAATCGCCGTTTTCATTTTCTCCCAGAGCAGCATCAACAAGCGTTTTGATTTCCATAAAAACAGCTTGGATATTCGCACCCCTTACATCCTCTGTTGTGTCGATCGGGTTTTCCAGGTTGATCTTGAATGGAATTTCCTTTTCACCACCCACTATTTCTGTGGCAATATACTCCGCAGCCTCTTCATAAGTGTTAAAAGCGGGAGTTTCGGCAGCTCTATTTGCCAAAGAAAAAGATACAGCCGGAACGTTGTTTACCGGTGCTTTTGCCGTATCTGCCATGACCGTTGCCGGAATCAAGCTGATCGCCATAGCGGCAGTAATCAATAAAGATAGCAGCCTCTTACTATGTTTCATAACTATTCTCCTCCTATGCTGTCCTGCTCTTTCCTTCCAGAAGAGCTATCAAACAACGCAATATATCATTATTATTTTAATCAATGTATAGGAGATTATCAACTTGGCAACCGTAAAGAAAGTGTAACGAATGCACTTGGCGGCGAGCAAGGATCTTTGACCGGGTTCGCCACTGTCCCCTACAATAAGCCAGCCTCGCCGGGTTCGCCACTGCCCCCTTTAAATCGCCATTACTTCACGTTATATCCTGCCATCGTAAGCTGTTTATTCAGTTTCATCCACCGGCTGAAGTAGATCCTGGCGATGAGAAAGAACACGAAAATTCCGAACTGCGCCAAATAGAAACCTCCGGACACCTCAAAAGCCCCGTGGAACAGTGATTTTTCAGAACCTTTAAGCGCAAGCACCGCAATTAAGATCATGAAATTTCCCATCAGAACTCCCAGCGCACCTCCGGAAAGATTCGCCCAGAACTTCTCCACTTTCTTATTCGAGCCGGAAATATCGGCAATACCTGCAATCGTGGCAACGATGCCGAGAGCGAAGAACACTGTCGCAACATACACAAATATCGCAACGCCACCGATTTCCTCGCTTTTGACTCCGAGCTTTCTAACGGTATCAGATACATTGGCTACCCACTTCAACAGATCAAACGACGACACATCTTCACCAAAAGCTTTAAACATCGGAAAAAATGGCACGGCCGCGACAACAAGCATTAAGATCAGCATTATCACCCTAACTCCTGTCGTATCAGGGCTCGGCTGTCCATTTATCATATTCGGCGCATAAGACGGAGCTACCATCGGCTGCTGCGGATACTGCTGCGGAACCTGTGGCGGATACTGCGAAGGAACCTGCTGCTGCGGATATTGCTGCTGTGGGAAAAGCACTTGTCCCTGCGGATACTGCTGGCCCACCGGCGCTGCATCTGCCTGTGGATTTTGCGGCTGTTCGCCGGTCACCGGCGCCGGCTCTGCCTGCGGGAACTGAAACCCGCAATAACAGCAAAACTTATCCGTATCGTTAAGTTCAGCATGACAATTCGGACACTGTCTCATACTCATAACCCCCTAAAATCCCCAAATTGACCCTTTATTGATCCATCTAGTCTTTCAACAATCGACTCAACACTTGATCCGATCGATCCATCAATCATTTCAACAATTGATCCATCAATCGATCCATCAACAGAATCATTATACTACTCCACCACCACATCGTGCGGGTGCTCTCGTTTCTGGTCATCCTCTCGTCGGTTCTCGACTATTACGCGAACATTCTTTAAGATACCAGTAGATGCCGTACCGCTCGTTCTCGGTCTGATAATACGGGATCAGCGGAAGCTCGACCGCTTCCTCTTTCCAGTCGGAAAGCCCTGTCAGGACGAGTTTTCCGTCTTCTTTCCGTACGACATATTTTTCAGGATGCGACTTAATCTCCTCTGCAGAAACGCCCTCCGGAAGTGTAAGGAACTCCCTGTCGAGAACGGCCTTCGTCGTCCTTCCGTAGTGGATATCCGTCTTCACTGACGCGTCAAAGACGACCTTCCAGGCAGGCGCCACAACATCGATACCGGCAACCTCCGTGATCCCCCACTTCTCATTTCCGAGCGGGACACAGAGCACGAGCGGACCGTACGAAAAACCGATAGCCGGAACACGCGGCGCAGAAGTCGCAAAGAAAGGTGCTTTTGCCGAAGGATCATCTGAAGCCGGGTTCGCATCTGAAGCCGGCATCGGGATCGAATCCGGCAGGATATGCGCATCGATCTCCACCTCGAACGTCATCACGATCCTCGAGACCGCGTCAAGGATCAGATTGAGGTAATCCTGATCGTCCGGGAGGTACTTGCTGCGGTCCTTGATCCAGCGCGGAACACGGAGCTTCACGTGCGTCTCCTCCTCACAGGGTGAGTGGACTTTTCCATCGGAACAGTCCGGGATCGTGTCATCCGAATAGGTCTTATCGTGGTGCTGAAGGATCAGTTTTCCTTCCTCCAGATCAACCATAAGCGACAGGCTCCGGTTCTCGGAAACCCTGATGTCGGAGGAGATCCACTGCGTGATGACCACCGTGTCGCCATCGCGGTAGTACACCTGATCCTGAAGCTTCGTAAAGTCCTCCATCGCCGTTCCGACGCAGCACCAGAACGGATTCTCCGCAGGATGCGCCGGCGAATACAGCCGGTAGTAGCCGGTCGCCATCGGGTTGAAATAGGAATAGCCGCCCTCCGGGCCGACCGAGCCGAGCTTCGCATTCCAGAGCGTCCGCTCGATGTACTCGGCATACTTTATTTTTCCCGTCAGCTCGAAAAGCATCTGGCACAGTTTGATCATGTTGTGCGCGCAGCAGCTCTCGCCATTGCACTGCGTTCTGGATCCATCGAGAAGTCCGTCCTCGAAGAAGTGCTCCATATCGCCGACGCCGCCGGTCATGTAGCTCTGCTTCGTATCTACTACATCGAAGAAGCGCTCCGCCACGGCGATACGCGCCTCGCCCGAAGCACTCGAACCACATACGGTCGCGCCTCTCAGATACCCGATGATTTTCGGCATCGTCGTATTCGCATGAACGCCCTTGAGGCGGTTCTTAAATCCGAGAAGATCCGCATAAAGATCCGGCTGGTCAAAGGCCGCTGCTGCGCGCCGGTATTTCTCATCTCCGGTCAGCCCGTAGAGCTGATAAAGGCTGTCATTCATGCCGCCGAATTCGACCGCCAGAACTTTCTTTCTCGCCTCCTCATCCCAGGCGAGGACACGGTTACAGGTCCATTCGCCAAGCGCCAGGCAAACCTCCTTCGCACCTTTGGTCTCTGAAACCGCCCAGAGATCGATCAGGCCCTGGAGCACCTTATGCATCGCATACCACGGCACCCACTGCTCGCCCTGTGCTTTTCCCTCGAGAATATCGAACTGGAGCTCCTTATTATCCGGATCCGGAATATCCGCTGCACACAGGAAACCGCTGCCGTACTTTTCCTGGCACTCGCGAAGGCCCGAGACGATTCTCTCGGCCTGTGACTTACTGAACTCAAAGGACTTTCGGATCTCCATGCATTCCTGGATTTTCATCGCTTCGCCTGCAGCGACCGCCTGCCCGCAGAGATACACGATCCGCATCGCGAGCGCCGAGAAATAGTGACCCACGCCATGGCCTGCGATGAGACCGCTTTCCCAGCCGCCATAGGGCTCTGCATCGGTACTGATCCCGGCGGTCCTACGAAAACCGGCGAGCACTCTCTCCACATCCATCTCATCAAGAAAAGCCGCATTCAGGTCGAATTTCTCGGCCCAGCGCGGCTCCGTTATCTGCACTTTATCCAGTGAAAATCTCTTCATATGAACACCTCTCAATAAGGCTACTTTGAAAGATATTATAGCAGACCTGCCGCCCCGAAAACACATACGATGCGGGAAAGTGCTTTTCGAGGAGAAAAGAGTGAGCTTCGGGCAAGTGATTATCGCGGAGAAATAGAGGTAAGCTGCGGGCAAGTGCTTTTCGCAAAGAAAAGGGTAAAGGTTTTATAAAGATTGCGTTTTCCTTTCTTGAAATCGCTCACGCGGAGGCGTAAATTGACAATAGGAAACTGGGTTAACTAAATTGATAGGGGGCGTTCCGATGGAGATCATCTGGAAGCGTAAGGACGAATTCACTCTTCAGCCGAAGCTCTATTCTTTTCCGGAGCTTTTTGCCATGGCGGCTCTTGTGTCGCTGCTCGGTTTTCTCGTCGAAAACATGTGGATGCTGACACGAAGCGGCTTCATCGACAACCGGAACATGAACCTGCCGTTTCTTCTCGGCTATGGCATCGCGGTCGTCGGCATGTATCTGGTCCTCGGCACCCCGAAAAAAGGTCATTTCCTGCTTTACTATTCGCTGGTTTTCCTGTTCGTCTCGCTCGGCGAGATCGCGCTCGGCTTCACCGTCGAGGAGTTCTGCGGCTTCTATTACTGGGATTACACGAGCCTGCCGATGCACCTGACGCGCTACACCAGCTTCTTCACGAGCCTCGGATTTTCCGCGCTGATCACGCTTTTCATGTACTACTGCTACGAGCCGATCATGAGCTTCGTGCACCGTACAATGACCCCGCGCAGAAAGCGCATCGCGATCGCGCTTTTCATCGCTCTCGTCGTCGATATGCTCTATAGCTTCCACCTCATGAGAGAGATCGGCGACGTCTATAAGTCCTGGAAAATCTACGTTTCAATACCACTGAAGTAACGCTTGATCCTCGGCGCGTCGTATCTGCGCCGGTTCGCCGCTTGCCTAAAGATCGTCACCGATCCGGTAATCAGAACAGCTTATCGATCTCCTTGATCGCGTCGCCCACGATCTTCTTCTCATCCGCGCCGTCGATGTCCAGCCCCAGCGCCTGAATGTACTCGAATTCCTTGATCCCGTAGAAGCTCTCCGACATGGCGCGCACATACCCGAAGCCGAATTCCTCCGGACAGAACACCCCACCCGCAGTCATCACGTAGTAGAGTTTCTCCGCCTTGCACATCGCCCTTGGCGTCCCCTCCGGCGTGTATTCGAAGGTGATCCCCATGACATTGATCTGCTCGAAGTACTGCTTCAGCGCAGCCGGGAAAGACAGGTCCCAGTAAGGCGCCGCCACGACGACCTGATCTGCCCGCGCAAACTGCTTCGCCAGGTCGAACATCGGATCGTCCCACGAACACGCTTCCTCCAGGTCCACGCGGTGGTTGATGAATTCCTCGTCCGCCACCGGGAAAAGCACTTTTCCGAGGTCAACTTCTTCGACCTTTTCTTTCGCGCCCTTTTTCTCCGCCTGCTCCAGAAGCTTTCCGATCAGGTGATCCGCGAGCACCTTCGTTCTCGACTCTTTCCGCACACATGCATTGATGTAAAGTATCACGTCCGCTCCTCCTTCTCCGCTATCCGGTCTCATCACCATTGTCCGCGGCTGGCGCAGTCACGCCCGCGCCATCCTTTTCGCTGACCAGGGCACCTCAACAAAGCAACTCTTCACTGACCAGTTTACCCCAAATAGGCTAGAATTGCGAAAATGAAGATTTTAGCCTACCAGGCATGGGGTATCTATAGTACCTTTTTGGCAAATTCTTCCATTCATGCAGCATTCAGGTAGGACAAAATCGTCAAAAACGCTTTTCTAGCCTACCGACATAGGATCAAAACAAGTGCTTTTCGAAAAAGATCCTATCAGCATGTAAGCTATAATTGCAAAAATGAAGATTCTAGCCTATCGGAGATCGCCGGATACCCCCCGGGGGTATATCTTTCCCGCTCGAAAAGCACTCGTCCCGCAGCCTAGTGGTTCTTACGAGCGCCGCCCCGCGTCTTGCTGGAAATGATCTCGTCGATCGTCGATACCGTGATAAAAGCACCGCCCTTGAATTCATTGATCTTCTCTCTGAACTTCTGCAGCTCGAAGTACGTGACGTAGCAGATCAGTGTCTTGTTCTCGCCGGCCACGGCGCCCGCGGAGTCCATCACGGTGCAGGTCTTGTGCATGTCGTCGCGGATCCAGTTGATGATCGGCTCCGGCTCTTTCGTAATGATCGTGACCTGCTTGATCGCCTCGAAGCGGTCGGTAAAGTGGTCGATCACGGCGGTGGCAACGATATAGACCAGCAGGCTCAGCAGCGCGCTGTTTCTGTTGATCAGCAGGAACGCCGCCGTATAGACGCACGCATTAAATGCGATCAGGATGCCGATCATGCTCATATTCCGCCCGCTCTTCTGCTGGAGCTTACTGACGATCATGGCCGCCAGGATCTCGGAGCCGTCGATACATCCGCCGGCCCGCAGAATCAGTGAAAGCCCCGCGCCCAGGATCGCGCCGCCAAAGACGACCGCGATGAAGTGCTCGGTATTCAGTTCAAATGGGATCCGCTCGAAGAGCTCCAGTCCGAGCATATACGCGCCCGATCCGAAGATCGCCTTGATGAGAAATTCTTTTCCCAGCGCGAAAAATCCGACAAACAAAAACGGCAGGAATACGAAGAATACTGCCTCGGAGAGGTTCATGCCGGTGAGCTTGCTAATGATGATCGCGATACCGGCCGTACCGTAGTCGATCGCGTCGTTCGGAAGCAGGATGCACGCGACCGCAAACGCCGCCACAAGCGCGCCAAGCACGATCACCAGCAAAGACATAATTTATCGAATATTGACTTTAATACCCGGTCACCCCGTTCCTTCGATCATTCCACTGCAAAAGCACTTGCCTCGCGGCCTTTTCCGCCCCGCGCCGCCGGGCATTTCACCTCAGATTCTCTTGCCGTACTTGCTGTCGCAGAACGACCGGAAACGCTTCTCAAGTCCGTTGATACCCTGCACGATCAGGTCCTTCGGCTGGTCGTACCCGGCGTTCTCCCATTTTTCCAGGATCGACAGGCATCCGCTCACATGGTAGTGGCACAGATACTCGAACTCGATATCTTTTTTCCTCATATTGTATCTTTCCTTACAGATCGTTAGATACGTGCCGTCGAACATTTTCCCGATCTTATTTCTGATCGTACCGGTACAGAAAGGACTCATGATCATAGAGAAATAGATCCTGTTCTCATCTATATAATCTATAAGACTCTTCATATACTCGGGATTTCTCTCGCCGTCGAGGATCACGAGCTCGATCTCCATGATCACTTCCTTCTCGAGCTTCTCATAAAGATCATATACATCCAGATAATGCTTATAGAAAGTAACGCGGTTCACGTCCGCCTTATCCGCGATCTCCTGCACCGTGATGCGGTGGAGTTCTTTTGTCGTCAGGAGTTCCGCAAGCGCCTCGCAAAGTGCTTTTCGCGTCCTAAGAGTTCTTCTGTCCGGTTTCTTACTGTCCATATTCTGCACCTTTCCCGCATCAAGTTCGGCCCAATCCGATTCCTTCACCAAGTAAGATATCCATCCCTGAAGTCAGATATCATTTCGGCGGCTACAGTTTCATCACCGCCTGTAGTCTATTATACACAATCCCAGCGAAATGCTGAATATGCTACAGGCACCGCATTTTCTGAATATTGAGGTGGCGGACCGGCAATGGTACATTGTAGTCACAACAAAGGAATGACACGCAAACAAAACCGAAATGACACCACAAAATCATTTCGATCAAAGGAGACAAAAATATGAAACCAGTATTTGAATTAATCACCGCAGCGATCCTCTCGACAGGCACCATGCCGCAGGTCCCACAAAATTGCTATACCCCCTCTTTTTTCTTCGATACTACCGACTACTATGATTCAACCGCACCAAACCCTGATTATTACCCCTGTAACCTCTATGAGCAATCTTCCGCCTGCAGGACTCACCACTGAGCCCTTCGCGGAGAATCACTAACTGGAAATGCTTACTATGAACAGATCTTTCTCCAAACTTCCAATAAAAAGCAGATCCTAACCAAACCCAACCTCGCTGGTTGAACATTATTAGTCGGTAAAAGAACTCCCGCAGCCTTCGGGCTCCCCGGGAGCTTTCTTTTGCCCATTTTAATGATCTTTCTTTTATTTTTCCCTTTCTTCTATTCTTCCTTTTGCACTTTCATATGTCTTTTTCGATGCTTACGTCGAATTCGAAGAATTGATAGTTTTCCACGTAAGCCATCGGATCAAGCCGGGGGCACACCACTCTATCAAAGCTCACGACACGCCATCGCACTCACCTATTTTTTATGGTATGATTCTCTATAGGAAAAAGAAAAGGGAAACGGATGCGGCCGCGACCGGGAAAGCCCACACACGAAAACCGCGCACGGGGCAGCATCACTAAAAGGGAGATCTCATGAATAAGGAAAAAACCAGGATCATGCTGGCAGGCTTCATCCTTCTGAGCCTTTTATTCTCATTTGTAGGATACTTTATTGCCAAGAATAACTCATATCAGAAATATAAGTCCGGCGAGTACTTTTTCCGTGAAAAAGCACATACCTGGAGTTCGACTGATCCATACGAGATCCTGGGCGAGGACGCTATGAATACAGATTATACCGACCCCATGAATATTCTTTTGAGGACCAACAATGTGACCGTCTATGCATATGATCCCGAGGGTTCCGTGTGTACTATCATCAGTGATAAAACTACGATCGAGAATTTCCCGATCGGCAATCTCGAATTCGAAAACGAAGATCTCGGAAACTTCTACGGCACCAGACAGTATTCTTCCGACGAATACTTCGATCTCATCAATAGTCTCTCGAAAGCTGAACTGAACAGCCCCCGCGTCAGCAGTAAAAAAATGGTCGCATATAAGGACGCGATCAAAAGCACGATCATGCTCTTCATCATTGATCTTTGTCTGGCCATTGCGATCTATGCGTTTTTAAAGTTTGATTTTGTAAAAGCAGTCGACGTGGTCTTAATCCTCGGCACCGGCATCAGCGTCATCTTCAATATCCAATCCGCTCTCAGATTCTGACACTTCTTCTGTCGCCGGTTCTTCTCGATCGACGGGATCGTTCTCCGCGGCTGCATCTGCGTCATCTGTGCGCTCGACAGGATCGTTCTCCGCGGCTGTGTCCGCGTCATCTGCTGCATCTGCGCGATCGATCTTTTTTGCTTCCTGCAGCACCACGATCCCCTTCTTCGGATCTGCCGGCGAATAAAAAACAGGAATCGTCGTATTCTCGTACTTTTCTTTATTCTCAGAGAGCATCTTCTGAAGCTTCGGCTCGCAGCCATCTTCATAGTCTCCATATGCACTGAGTACGATCTGAAGCTGCTGCCTGCTTCCGTCGTCCACATCATAAGTGACCCTGGCAAATACCATCGGCAGCGGACTTTTATCATCGAGGAACACTTCTTCCACCGTTCCCTCCGTCAGCGGCCAGCGTCTGACACGGATAAGCCAGGAGATGCACATATAGAGCATGATCAGAAGCGGGATCGAAAATATCGTCGCAAAAGCCGTCATCGCCCTTCTCACTGAGCCCGGCAGCGCATACACCAGCCACCAGAGAAGAATCAGACCGCCGATCGAAACCAGCATCAGCAGCAGTTCTTTTTTCAGATCGCGGCGAAACAGCCTTTTCCTAACCTGTTTTTCGTTCTCCATCTTCCTTCGTTCCCCGTAAAGTTTCGCATCGGCCCGCCCGCGAGCTCCCTGCGTCAATTCATTCGCCCCTGCGGCCGGCGCCGCATCTATCTTACCATAGGAGCGTCCATCTTTTCACCTATTTGCTCACCTAAAAGTGCTTTTCAGTGACTGTCTGGTGAATAACTGCTCGAAAAGCACTTCTCCGGTCATTTATTCACCTATTTGCTCACCTAAACTGCTTTTTAAGTGAGTGTCTGGTGAATAACCGCTCGAAAAGCACTTCTCCGGTCATTTATTCACCTATTCGCTCACCTAAAAGTGCTTTTCGGTGAGTGTCTGGGGAATAACTGCTCGAAAAGCACTTCTCCGGCCATCTTTTCACCTATATGCTCACCTAAAAGTGCTTTTCGGTGAGTGTCTGGTGAATGGCCACTCAGAAACGAGCACTCCCCGCATAAAAGAACCTCCCCGGGGGTGAAGCGTTTCCCGGGGAGGTCTTCTGTCATCTTTTGGAGGGGGCTCCATATCTATGTAGTAAAGGAAGCTCAATATCTATCTGTGCAATAGCGAGGGTTTATAGAGCGTGCTCTCAATATCTATCTGCGAAGGTGAAGAAGTATGTCTCTTCACGGATGAATTCGCCGCCGACGAATTCACTCGACAGATCGTATCTGGAGTCGATGTCCCGGGCATTACACTCTTCAAATGTCATCTTGATGCCGTCATCAAGAAGTTCGATAGTGCATTTTCTGTAGTAGCTCTCGCCCGAATCACGTCTGGAATTCCAGTTCGAGTCCGTATAGCCCTGGTAGTAGAATACTCCGACATTTCCGTCCATCGGGATCCGTACCTGTCCCATATAAGCTGTTCTATTGACCCACAGTGTGATCTGCGCTTCATCATTATTATTATTCGTCGGTCCATAGAATGTGAAGTGCACTGTGTCAGAGAGATTTCTATAGTTTGCGTTGTACTTCTCGTAATCAGAGAAACCATATTTTCGATCCGGCTGATAGCCTTCACCCTTTTTGTAGAACTGATCATCCGTCGGAACATATCCCTTGGCGAGGTAATCCCAGGCAGTCAGGGCATCGATATACCCTTCGAGCGGATAACCATAGTTGACGATCTCTTCATCAACACTTTTACCGGATTTATTTGCGACAAGATCTTCGAGTGTGAACTTTGTCGGGGAAGCATAACAATCGTTATACTGTACCAGATAGTATATCGTATTTTGATTCGGCTTATAGTAATAGTATGCACCCTGACCGGAATAGATATTGTCCATCGCACTCACTACTTTTCCGTCCTTATATGTGTAAACTTTCAGTTCAGAAGCATTATCCACATAACGCTTGTCAGCGATCACGAGCTCCGGATAACCGTCTCCATCGAGGTTCAGGAACGAGAATTTTACCTTATATATACCGTGACCGTTCTCGTCGAGATACGCCTTAACGTACGGCTCGTAGGCTGCGAAGCAGTATTTAAGATCGAGCTCACTGGGAGCCTTCGGGGCTTCCGTCTCTTTCGGCTGTTCCTGCTCGGGTGTTGTCGCCGGAGCCTCAGTTTCCTTCGGGGCTTCCGTTGCCTTTGGAGCTTCTGTCGTCTTCGGAACCTTTGTCTCGTTCGTCTTCGGCGCCTTTGTCTCCTTCTGCTTCGGAGCAGTTTCCGGATTCTCTGTCGGAACCTGTGTCTCGATTACTTCCGGCTGTGTCTCCGAAGTGATCTCCGTTGTTTCCTGCTGCGCTGTCGCATCCTGCTCTTCGCTCGTCTCTCTGGAAGCATCTTTGACAGCTCCCTCTGCAGGATCTGCTTTCTCGCTGTTGACAACGATCTCCACGTTATCCGCGACACTCGAGAGCATATCTGCAGCGTCACCACTGAGGTTCAGTGTACATCCTGTCGCTGCCAGAGCCATCATCGATGCCAGAGCTGCTGCTGTAACTTTGATTCTCATCTTTTTCATTTTATTTATCCTCCGATAAATCCTATTTCCAAGTTTTTCGCGTTTCTTTTTTGAATGTCTCTTTCAACATTGCAAGGTCATTCTACACATGTAGTACTATCGTGTCAATAGATTTTTCTACATTTGTAGAAATTTTTTCTACTTTTGTAGAATTTTTTGTTCGGGAAAAGCACTCACAAACGACGGAAAAGGCTGTCCCCTCTGCGTTTGCAGTGTTCGGGAACAGCCTTCTGTTGTTTTATAAAAATCTATAATTTCAGGGATAAGTGCTTTTCGAGCGGAAAAATCGCGCCCGACTTCGCGCTTAAGATGCAGCAAGTGCTTTTCGAATCAGCTCAGGAAGATCTCGAGGAGAACGGATAGAAAAGTGTACCGGCCCTGATATACTCGCCGCCTGCAAATACCGAAGACACGTCTTTCGATAACTCAAACTCGTTACTATTCACATCCTCGATCGTTATCTTGACGCCATCCGGAAGAAGCTCGATCGTTGCTTTCCGGTAGAATTCCTCTCCATCATCGATCACGCCATTCCAGTTTTCATCCTTTACGCCCTTATAATAGAAGATTCCGATATTATCCTCAAACTCAACAATCGCCTGCTCAAGATTTGCCGTCCGGTTGACCCACAGGTTCACTTCGATCAGGTTGTCACGGACATAAAAAAGATAAAGAATCTCGCATCCGCCATTCACAACATAATTGCCGTTATAGAGGCTGTAATCAGCGATCGGTTCTCTCTGCGGCTGATATCTGGTCGGGGTCTGCTCCGGCGGTTCCGTCGTAGTAGTAGGCTCTTCCGTCGGAGTAGGCGTTGGCGCCTCTGTCGGCTGCGGTGTAGGAGTAGGCGTAAACGGCGCATACTGCGGATGCTTCTCATACTTATTATCCATCGGGATGTTTCCGCTCTTCAGATAACCGATCACAGTATCGCCATCTTCATAGCCCATCATGAGCCAGTTCGGAGTATCTTTCGTATAATCGATATCTATACCATTCGCGCCCCGGATATAGTTATCCATCGTATTTCTCTCCACGAGATATGGAGTCGCCGGATCATCGTTCTGCGGCCTTCTGTACTGGCAGATCGCATCCTGATAGGGCTGATAGCAGAAGAAATTCACATACGCGCCATCTCCGGCAAAATAACTCAGTACCAGTTCCTCGCGGCCATTTCTAAAGGTATATAAATACAGGCAGTAAACATCCGTCTGATCCGCTTTAGGCTCTGTCATCAGAAGTTCCGGGATATCATCTCCATCCACATGGATCAGTGTTAACTTTGCCTCCCGACTATCTGTCTGCAGATCCTCGATGAGCTTTATATATGCCTGCGCATAGTCAGAAAGCGGAGCGGTACTCTCCGAAGGTTCTTCCGTCTCCGAAGGTGTCTCGGAAGGAGTAGTTTCTTCGGTATTCTCCGTACTATCTGCGGTGTCCGCTGTACTTTCTTCCGTCACTTCCGTCACTTCTGCTTCTGCCGGGCTTCTTCCCAGCTTCGCGAAATAATCCTCCGCCGGCGATCCGAACGATCTGGACGAGGCGAAGAATACGACGCTGAAAGTGATGATGATCGCGAGGACCGGCATGAACTTAGACACTTTCCGGCTAGTCAGAAGGTTCTTGATGCGGAGCTTCGTCTCCATCCCGCCGAATCCCAGGCCGCTGAAAGCCGTGCTCTCCAGGAATGTTCCGCCGGAGTCCGCCGCGGCATGCTTGACCAGTGACATGCAGTATTCCTTGACCATGTCCATGTCAAAAGAATCCGTCGTCTCTTCATCGACGCGCATCTCGATATCCGCGCACAGCATGACGAAAGCCAGCCATACCAGTGGATTGAACCAGTGGATGCACAGCACGGCGTAGCTGATGAGCTTGATGATGCCATCTTTATTCTTAATATGTGTCCATTCGTGATTGAGGATATATTCCCTCTCATCGTCGTCGAAGTGCTTCGGGATGAAGATCTTCGGATTGACGAATCCGATCACGAACGGCGACTTGATGTCGGTCGTGAAATACCGTCCGTCGTAGGATCTCGAGCTCCAGCGCGCCTTCGAATAGAAGATCACATACCGTACGCCGAAGAGCACGATCAGTCCGACGATGACCAGTAGCCAGACATATGCGATGACACGGAAGGCCTGTGCCTGCTTGGAGTTCAGCCGCGCGGGCTCCTCTTCGGCCTTCACAGTCTCCGCCTTATTTGCAGCACCTTCCCCGGAAGCGTCCGAAGTCACGGCAGCGTCTGCACCCGCTTTTCCAGCGTTTGCAGCATCGGCTTTATCCGCGCCGCCGTCCGCCGCATCTATATCCATTTCTCCGGCAAAAGCACCTGCCCCGGAAGCGTCGCCTTCTTCGTCCACCATCTTATCCACTTCGGTAACTTCGGTCTTCTCCCCGCCGGAGCGGAACAGCCGGCTCACATTCAGAATGCTCGTCGGCGATGCGAAGTTAAGAGGCAGCAGAAGACGCACGGCCACGATCATCCAGAAGACGATCAGGACGCGCTTCGGAAGCTTACGGAAAACAAGTCGGAACAGCAGCACGATTAGGATCGCGATGCTGCCATAAAGGCTCATCTCCAGTACTTTTGCATAAATAGCATTCATCCGGAGGACCTCATTACTTGGTGTGCTTCTCGATCATCTCGATCAGTTTCGCCGCTTCGTCTTTGCTCAGGCTGTTATCGCCGTTTCCGAGAAATGCATTAACGAAGCTCGGCAGAGATCCCTGGAAATTCTTCTGCACCAGGTCATTGCTCTGGTGGTGCTGGATCTCTTCTCTTCTTACAAGATAGGTGATCTTTGCTTTATTATTCGCGATAAATCCCTTATCGCAGAGACGCTTGATCATGGTATAGACAGTCGTCTTCTTCCAGCCGTGCACCTGCTCGCAGATGTCCGACAGTTCACCGGAAGAGATCGGCGCATACTGCCAGATCAGCTCCATCAGTTTATATTCGCTGTCACCAATAGAATAGTCTTTCATGGGCATTCTCCCTTCATATATCAAGACCATTCTACTCGTGTAGAATTACATTGTCAACACATATTCTATGATTGTAGAACAGACAGTACCTGATCATAGTCTCCCTTGAAGCAGAACGTGTTCATTCCCGCCTTTGCCGCGCCTTCTACATTATCCTGACGGTCATCGACAAAGAGGCACTCTTGCGCCGTTAGTCCGTACTTCTCAAGGAACGTCTCGTAGATCTTCACATCCGGTTTTAACATCAGGTAATCCGAGGAGACGAACACGCCGTTAAAGAAAGAAAGCGGCAGAAACTTCGGAAAATAGGTATAGAAAAGATCGCTCGCATTCGAAAGGACATAGATCCCGAGGCCCTTCTCCTTCACGCTGCGGCAGAAGCTTTCCGCGCCGGGAAGCGGGTCCATGCAGATATCCCAGTGGTCTGCGCAGTTTTTCAATGCCTCGTGGTACTTTTCCGGGATTCTTCCCTTCACCAGATCAAATCTGTCCTTATCCTTGATGTCGCCCTTATCTCCGAGCGCCCACTCCGGCCCCTCGAACAGTTCTTTTCGAATGACTGCTTTTTCTTCCTCCGAGCTGCAGAACTGAGAAAGCACGAACTCCGGGTTAAAGTCCAGAAGTACATTTCCCATATCCAGTACGACGTTTTTGATCATGATCTCACCTGTATTCGTTTTTCAGATATTATAGAAAAGATTTCGCGAATTCCGCAACCTCTTTCAGATCTACTTCGTTCGGGCGGCCTTTATGGAACGCCTTAAACTCGCCCTTGCAGTGAAATTCTCTCGGATCCATGGCGATCCCGACCTTGTCAGCCTCCGCCTTTACTTTCTTATAGGTAGAGTTCAGCATCGCCGCCGAACCGAAGTTGACGATCCGTCCGACCTTCTCTTTATCGAGGGATTTTATGAAGTCGCGGACCTCCGGATCGATGCTGAATGCATAGTAGGAATTTCCGAGGAAAAGGATATCGACCTTCTCCGTCACGGGAGTGGTGATCGGCTGCGCCTCGACGCCGACAGCCTGTGCGACCGCCTCAGCCATTCTCTTCGTGTTGCCTGTCTTGGTGTAGTATCTGACTGCAATTTTCATGGTCCCGCTCTCCTTTTTCTTTACTCTCTTTCTGTCCGATCTTATTCTGCTTCTTTCGCCCTTTTATTCTGTGCATCCAGAAGATCGTACAGCAGCGTGTACAGTGCTTTTGCCTTATCCGGCGGAAGCTCGATATTGCAGGCGACCTGCATCGGCACATCCTTCGCCTTCTCCTGGAGCTTCTTTCCTTCTTTGGTCAGCGTGATCACGACGACACGGTCATCCCCGGAACTTCTCTGCCGCTCGACATAGCCTGCGCTCTCGAGCTTTTTCAGAAGCGGCGAGACCGTCCCGTTATCGAGCATCAGCTTCTCGCAGATCTCCCCGACGGTGATCCCGTCCTGCTCCCAGAGGACCAGAAATACGAGGTACTGCGTGTACGTAAGCCCCAGCGCCTTCAGGATCGGCGTGTACTGCCCGATCACATTTCTCGAAGCCGCATAAAGGGGAAAACACAGCTGGTTTTTGAGTTTCATAGCTTCACGATAATCATATTCCATACTAATCGCCTCACATAATTTGATGCAATTATATTGTATGCAATACTTTATCAATTGTCAACTCTTCTCCGCGAAAAGCACCCGCCCACGCGTCTATTATCTGTATCTTAACGATCCCCCCCGTAAACAGACCTTCTCTTTCGCAAATGTCAGCTAGATTTTCGATTTTTCAAAATATAGCCTACCGGTTTTTGAGGCACGATAGGCTATATTTCGCATTTTTCAATCTCTAGCTTACTGCGAACTAATCCAGATTTTGCATTTTTCAATTTTTAGCCTACATAGTCTCTGACCTCGATAATCCATATTTTCGATTATTGCAAATCTAGCCTACTCCGACATAAGCTATATTTTCATTTTTTGAATTTCTAGCCTACTTCTTCTCGAAAAGCACTAATCCATATTTCACGTTTTCGCAATTCTAGCCTACTTTTTTCCACTCAGCTGCCGCGGTGGCCGCCGTCAACCGGCGACCGTGTAGAGGGCTTTGAAGTAGCTGTCGTTTTTCATCAGATCCTCGAAGGAACCCTTCTCTTCGATGGTGCCGTCCTTGATGACGATGATCTCGTCATAGCGGCGCAGGAGCGACTCATCCAGCGAGTGGGTCACGACGACGCGTGTCATGGAGTCAAGGTCCAGGATCTCGTTGATCACTTCGTAAGAGGTCTTCGCATCGAGCGCGGAGGTCGCCTCATCCGCCAGGAGGATCGACGAATCCTTCAGAAGGCTTCTCGCGATCGAGATGCGCTGCTTCTCACCGCCGGAAAGTCCTTTTCCATTCTCACCACAGAGATAATCTTCGCCGCGCTCGCTGACCAGGGCCTCAAGGTGGGCCTTATGCATCGCCGACTCGATCTTCTCCTTCGGGAAGTCGCGGAACATGGTGACGTTGTCCTTGATCGAAGAATTGAAGATAAAGACATTCTGCGAGATGACGGACATCAGGTCATAGAGGGACTCGGGACGGATGGAGCGGAGTTCTTTTCCATCGATGGAGATTTCTCCCTTGTACTCGTTATTGGCAGCCATCAGGAGATTGAGGAAAGTGGACTTGCCGCTGCCGCTGCCGCCGACGACGGCGTATGATTTTCCGGGCAGGAGGTCGCAGCTGATATCGTGCAGGACTTCTTTCCCGCCTTCTTCGTATGCGAAAGAAACATTCTTAAAGGAGATCTTCTCACCGACTTCCGATACTTCCTCGGATCCGATTTCACCGGCATTCTGCGAGAGCGATTCCGCGAGCTTGTCCACCAGGCCGGACGCTGCCTTTTTCCCCGCGAAAAGCTTCGGCAGCTCGGACACCGGCGGGATCAGGAAGTTCATCAGGTTCACGAACATTAAGATCGATCCGGCGGTGATTCCTCTTCCGCTTTTTGCAAGATAGATGCCGAAAAGGAATACGCCGAGCTGGGAGATCATGCCTGCGATCATGCCGAGGGATCCGGTCAGAGAAGCGATCCGGCGCATGCGGCACTTCGCATCCTCGAGTTTTCTGTTCTCATCGATGAAGAGCTGATTCGCTTCTTTTTCTGCACGGAAACTCTTGATGACCTGAAAACCGCTGAGGCAGTCAGTCATCGTCGAAGTGAAGGCGGCATTTCTGTCCGACACTTCCTTCTGGACCTTCGCCATTTTCTTCCCCATAACCAGTGATACCAGCATCGGGAGAATGATGATCAGGATCGAGAACAGCGTGAGCTCGGGCGAGTAGATAAACATCAGGATAAGAGATCCGAAAAAGGAGACTACTTTTGTTACGATCGGAAGGATCGAAGATACGTAGTTCGTTTCGATCGTGGTCGCGTCATTCGTCAGCGCAGAGAGATAGGAAGCGGTGTCTTCTTTTCTGAAAGAAGAGATATTCTTCATGGAAAGGAACTGAAATGCCCGGTTCTTATACTGTGTCATCGCACGGCGGATAAAGGCGGGCTCGGCCAGGTAATTCACTACGGTGATCACGATGGCCAGACCGAGGAATGCGAGGCAGATGAGGGACATCTCGGTCAGTGTGTATGCACTCTGGCCGGAGATAATATCGATCAGTTCTTTGATGATCCACGAGACGACAATACCCGTGATGCCGTTTAAGACCGAAGCAGTAATTGCCGTAAAAAGGGCGCAGTGATTTTTCCTGTAGAACCGGGATACCAGTTCCGCACGAATGGAGCGGTTATTCATTTTTTTCACCTCATTTAGTTATGGATTTCTGAGTTCATCTATTTTCAGATCTTGGGGTTATTTGTTTACTTATTACTTTATGGATTTCCAGAGTTTGAGAAGTTCCTTTGATTCGACGAGACGGATCGTGGACTCGATCCCCTCGATGCAGGTCTCGCCCGTCGTATCGAAGGCCAGGCACGATTCGTCGATCTCGACGAAGCGTTCTCTCCGCGCATCGAAATCCGGAGAAGCATCGAATTCTTCTGCTTTCTTCTTCGCTTTCTTCAGGTGATCGGCCGCGGCTTTCTCATTCTTCAGTTTCAGTTCCACATACGCAAGGCCGGTAAGAAACAGGCAGTCGATGCGGTCGAGGAAGCACAGCACGCCTTTTCTTTTGAAAAGTGCATCGAACTTCAGCCCCGTTTCCAGGATGTCCTTCGTCTTTTCAAAATCACCTTTCCCCACGTAGCACAGTGCTTTTGACGAAATAAGATTGATCATGTCGCTGATCCGGTTCACGAGCGAATACGACAGGAAGGTATCCGCTTCTTTATATTCCTTCTTCGAAACGAGGATCTGGCCGATGTTGGAATTGAAGATATATCCCGCGTTATGGGCTTTATAGATCTCCAGGCTCTTATCGAGGTTCCCCATGGCCATATAGATCGTGGCGAGCTGGCCGTAGAGGGTGGTCGCGTCGATGTTGGGGTCACTGTTCTGGGAGGAAAGAGAGATCGCTTTCTCGTAGAGCTCGATGGCGCGGAGGCAGTACTCTTCGTTGATCTTGAACATTAGGCCGAACGCGCGGAAAAGATACGCACATTCATACACGATCCGAAAGGAATTCGGGTACTTCTTCAGTGCCTTTTCCGCCTCCTCCGGGCCATGCGGATCCTGTGTGTCCGTCATCTTCCGGAGCCTCTCGGCAAGTGCACCGTTTCTGTTGTCGCGGACGGTAAAGCCGACCAGCACGTCCAGCGAGACGTCGAAGAAATCGGCCATCTCCATCAGGAGCGAAATATCCGGAACCGACAGTCCCGCTTCCCACTTATGGACGGCGCCGATCGTAACGCGGAAGACCTCTGCGAGCTGTTCCTGCGTCAGTCCCTTTTCTTTTCTAAGTGCTCTGATATTGGCTGCAAGATCGTTTTTCATGACTTCATCTCCTCTACCGTCAGTATTGCTTCAACTGTCTTTATTGTAGAGGAAAACGCCGAAGAAGAAAATACACTACCAATACAATTAGAATAGAACTATTTATACTATCAGTATAGTTTTTCTTTTTTTACGGCAAAAGCACTTGCCTCGCCGCGAGGGCGCTTACCCCGCAATACGAGCACTTTCTCGCGAATATGCGCACTATCTCTGCCGCAAAAAAAAGAACTCCCATGCGCAAGATGCGTCATGGGAGTTCGCTTCGTCTTGTTGGTTTACCCGGGATTTCAGTCTTACAGCTTCGTGACCATGTTTCTTCCGTTATGCTTGGAAGCATACATCGCGCGGTCAAGTCTGTTAAAGGCTTCCTGGAAGTCATCCTCACCGGTGATCTCGGTGACACCGATCGAGCAGGTGATGTGCATGATCTCCGGGAACTCATAGACATCGACAGAGTGTCTCAGTTTCTCTGCGATGGCGGCCGCCTGCTCACCGCTCTTGCCGTAGCAGACGATTACAAATTCCTCACCGCCCCAGCGGCCGACCGAGCACTTCTCCTCGAGAGAGATATCTGTCATGATCTTCGCCAGGTGCTTGAGTGTCGTATCACCGACAGCATGTCCGTAGTTATCGTTGACCTTCTTAAAGAGGTCGAGGTCGATCATCATGATCGATACCGGCTCGTCATTCTTCACACGCATCGCCAGTGCATTGTGGAGCTGGGACTCGATCTCGCCGTGGTTATAAACACCGGTCAGCGGGTCGGTGATCGCCATCTCCTCATACTTCTTCAGCGTGGAGAGCATCTCCATGGAGTTCTCGTGGATATCCTGGACCATGAATACGAAACGGTAATCCGACTCGTCATTGGTCTGCGCGCGGGAAAAGATGAGCTTGACCCAGATGAACTTTCCTTCGAGGTTACGCATCATGCAGTCAAAGGAAGCCGTACGTCCCTGCGGGAAGTTCTTCTTTAAGTACTCCGGATCGGATCTTCGGAGGAACTGATCCTGATCCTCCGGAAGGAACATGTTCACGATCATCATGCGCCAGTCGGAGTACTTGAGGTTATAGTTCACGACGTTGTCGGACATCTCCGCGACGTTGATGCTGCTGGTCGTATCGAGAACGAGGTCGATATACATCGAGAAAAGATACGAGCTCTGGATCGTACGGATCTTCTTCGAAGTGAGCGATTCCTGAAGTGATTCGTTATCATCAAATTCATCCATCACGAAGAGGTACTTTTCCGACGGGACCAGCGGATAGACCGTCAGCTGTACCAGATGCGGCTTCTCTCCTTCGGCCGTTACGATATTTAAGCGTCGGCTGTATTTCTTTCGAAAATCACCTGTATTGTCAGCGAAGATCTGATAGTCGGATGTGACCTTCTCGCTCGATCCGTCAAAGTGGAACCACAGGTCGATGATGAGATCATGGTAGCTTCCGGACTCTTCGATATACTGCTCGAAAAAACCTTTTCGGAGGAGCGCCTTATATTGGTCGGTCGGCGCATCCACGACGATGACCGCGTCCACATTATCCAGAAGAAGCTCCGGTACATCAGCAATACTATAGTCTTCAAAACTCTTAATCATCATATGCTTTCTCTCACTCCTTGCCTGCGTCTCAATTTATATTAGAAATAATAAATCCTAAAAAAATTATAACGCTTGAAACGGAAACAAGCATGAATAAAATGAAAACATTAAGGCTTTGAATTGTTACAGATAGGCTTTGACTTGATTCAGACAGGCTTGTTACAGATGGTCAGGCTCTCTCATCGAGGACCTTCTGTACTCTGTCCTGAAGTATCTTTATCACATCGGCAAGATCCTTCTGTCCGAGGAAATACGCGGGCATCTCTTCAATCAGGATCAGGTTGATCGAGGAGTCGGACGATTCAAAATACGAGCAGCTGGAAAGGATCTTCTCCAGCTCTGCCATATGGTCTTTTCCGAACTTCATTCTGCGCTCGGAAGGCATACCGAAAGACATGAAGTTGGAGTTCCCTTTGGGGCCGTTGATGTAATTAAGGGTCGCCTCTTCTGTCTTCCGGTATGCTTCTCGGTTTATGGTAAAACCCGAGGTTTTTGCCATCTCATAAAGAAGATCATCGGAAAGGAGTATCTTTAGAAAATCCACGCAGGCATCTGTATCCTTGGCCCTGGCAGAAACCGCTACGGAACAGTGGAGCCGGGCAAGAGGTCCCCGCCCGTCTGCAGAGGGGATACCCAGGATCGAGCCCGCACCATTCAGATCATTCACGCCGACCAGATATAAATGCGGCCATTCGTACACGGAAAGCTGCGCGATCCCGTTCACATACTCGCGCATTTCGGCCTCCGGATCTTCGTCCGGAGCTACGATGGGCCGGGACTCGGAACTGACATTCTTCTTGACATAATCTGCCAGTTCCGCGAACTCCGATCCCGAAAAATCCGCCTTACCGTTCACGATGAATTTGTCCTTCATCGCGTTAAAAAGCGTGACGAAATACGTGGCCTGCCCGTTGTCAAAGAGATCATACCCGTTTAGCGGGCCATGGAGAAAATCTTCATATTCAGTTGTGGTGAATCCGACGCCGGATGATCCTGCATACTTCGCGTCCGTATGGATCCCCTTGATCCCGAAAGAAAGCGGCAGCTGATAGAGTTTGCCGTCGGTCTTCGCCGCGTCGATGATATTCGTAAAGTATATATCGGCATCCATGTTGCCAAAATAACTGCTTAAGTCGAAAAGATAATTACTGTTATTCAGCCTGCCCATATCATCGGTAATGATCAGAATGTCCGGACCTGTACCGCTTACGATGTTCATGGCAAGCGTATCATTTAATGACAGATTCCGCTGAAGGATCTCATTTTCAGCATCGTCCGCCGTGTCTGTCTGTGAGTGGTAGATCACACCATCGATCCGGTACTCACCGGTCACTTCGATGAGGAAGTCTTTATTACTTGAGTTAAACCGGACGATCGCTTCCGAAACCACCGGATCGACATATCCGTTCGCTGCATATAGCTCGAGCACTGTCTTTCCTGCGTGAGGATTCTCCGAAGTTTTCGATAGTACAATCAGATCAAAGCCGATCTCTATCGGATCTCCGAGCGATAAGTAGCCTGTTTTCCCGCCCAGGAAAAGAACTCTCCCGTCAGAGCAGTCGATCATCTGGGAATCCCCCAGAAGGCTATGCTTGACCAGGCATGCATCATAATCGAAAAACACTTCGCTCCGTTTATTCTTCAGGTCGAGCCTCGAGATCCCGTCCGAAGACGAGAAATACACCTGTCCGTCGTTTCCTGTAAGGCTATCTGTGATACTTCTGAAATCGATCCACTCATAGTCCTTCCCGTCCACTTCAGAACACTTTTCATTCTTTAGATCCACCTCGAAGAAAAGCGGAATATTCGTCTGATCCGGCGTCGCAGGGATCAGCAGCTTATCTCCTTCCAGAGAAAGGATCATCGGGATATGCGAAAGACTGGTACTTTCCTTTCTTACCTCGACATGGTTCTGCTGCCCGTCGGAAGATTCGATATCAAGTGCGTAGAAGGCAATATGACTTTGTTCATCAAACATCCTCCTCACAAGAACAGTATATTTCCCGGCACGGAACAGAGAGCTGTATCCATTCGAGAGCTGGTCTTCACTATGTTCCCGTTCCTCAAGTTTTTCTCCGGTCCTTGCATCGACATCGATGTCGACCAAGGTGCCCTCCTGCCAGTCGGAGATCGTCGCAGTGATCCTGCCGTGAGAATACTCAACGTTATCGATATACCCCTGTTCCGGCAAAAACTGATTCAGATCCGTCGTGTGGATCTCTTCACACGTATCGTGGTCAACTACGGTAACACAGCAGAACATATTGTTCGCCTCGGGATCTTCCTCAGCAAAGTACGCGCGTGACAGTACCACGATATCCTTCTCGTCGGTACCTAGTATCTTCTGCTCTTTAAAAACAATGTCCCTTCCACCGGTATCCACATCCGGGGCTATATGGATCACTTTCGAATCGAACCAGGGATCCTCCGGGCGGATCTTCCGGTGTTCTGTGGAAGTGCTTTTCGCGCGGCAGGATGCGCCTGAACACAGCATCGCGAATATAAGAGTAAGGGATACCGCCCTGTTTCTTAAAACATGCTTCATATATAGCCTTCTTCTCTGACGGATCAGGACTGCGATTCCTTCTGATACGCTTCCCACCGGCTTCTCACCGTGTCGAGATAGTCATCGATACCATCTGCTTTCAGTTTTTCGGAATGGATCCCGATCGCCTCATCCAGGGTCTTACTGTTAAGTTCTTCTAGAAAAGCATCCAGATCATCGGAAAAGATAAGATCCTGGTCACTGTCTGATACAAACCCGATAAATGGAGATACCTGCGCATGATCATAAAAGTCGAACATGGCTTCCTTTCGATTCACCGCAAACTGCTCGCCCCTGGCCGGGTGCAGATTTATAAACAGATTCAGCCACGTCTCACGCCAGGGAGCGCTCTGCTTATCCGTGCCATCCATATTCACTGCAAAGCCATTCTCGAGCTTATAAGTTTCTCCGAGTCTTCCATAGATCAGAAGATTGCCATACTTTTCCTGTCCATATAAAAGGCTGAGGAAATCCAGACACGCACCGGTCTTATCCGGATCATTCGTGATACCGATAGAGCCGTTGATCCTGGTCTTTAGGACAGGTGCCAGTTCTTTTATCACGTAATTACCGCCGAGCTTATTCCCTTCAGGTGAAATGACAGATAAAACCGCGAGGAAATTGCCTGCCTTCATCGCTTCTTCTGCGTCGGCCCAGGAAGCATTCTGATGATACGAGACAGTCTCCTTGATAAAACCTTCGTGCTTCATCTTCTCAAGAAGCCGCAGATAACCGATGAACTTTTCGGACTTCAGCGGGTTTTCGATCTGCATCGTTTCATAATCATAAAGCAGCCCGTTTCTGATTTCACAGCCGATCATCGAATCGAAATCATAATCCGATAAGAGATACTGGAAGCGCGGAGCCGCAGCATCATCCCACTTCACATCCTTGATCATCTCATAGATGCCCTCAAGCGATCCATCCCATTTTTCGATCGCTTCCTCAGATATATGATCCTTATTAAATGCGGCATACAGACCCGCATCGGACCAGGTCGCATTCGGTATGGAATAGATATGCCCGTCAACCTTGACCGCTTCCCACATCGATTTCGGAAATGCCTCATACAGTGCTTTTCCCTTATCGGTGGTAAGGATCTCATCCAGCTTAACAAGCTTTCCGGACTTTAAAAGCCTGGAAATATTATTACTTCCGTCACCCAGACCCATAAAGGAAATATCTACTTTTCCCTCGTTCAGCAAGATCTCAAGGTCCTCAAAATACGTATCGAATTTGACATATTCGATCTGCAGCTGATACGGGTGGCCATCTTTCTGCAGTTCCTGGTTAAAGAGCCGGAGGTAATCCTCATCAATTTCATTCACATTGGGAACAGCAAAAGTGATTGTTGTCAGTTCTTTTGGATCGGAAGGAGATGTCGCATCGGAGGAAGATGCTTTATCTACGGAAGCGTCCTGATCTACAGAAGTTTCTTTATCTTCACCGGACGGATTATCCGAAGTTTTTCCTTCGCCCGTATCCTCCGTGCCTGTGATCGTCTGGCTGATATTTCCGGTACTTTCTTCTGTCTTTTTTCCGTTTTCCGGAATCACTTTCGCTATAAGAAACATTCCCAGGGAAACTACGAGCGCAGTTAACCCAAGAAGCACAAATAAAAGGCTTCTCTTCATTTTCATAGTATTACCTCTTTTCTTGATGAATCAGGCAGTTATTCTGCCATGTATTTCACGGATGAACCAGGCAGTTATTCTGCCATGTTTTTAACGGATGAATCAGGCATTATTCTGCCATGTATTTCACGCCGTTGATCTCCACGCCGCTAATGTTGTCTATGTTAAAAGCTCTTTTGAATTTCATCGTAAAATCGCCACTTTCCAGTGAACCGGTAACAGAAAAGCTCGCTTTACCATCAGAAGCAACAGTGATACCGCCGTCGGCAGTTATTCCGCCAAATTTCCCCGCATCAAATATCTCGATACGTTCTCCGTCAGTAGTAATGACAGTAACATTATTCACAACAGAAGGCTTCTGACCAACATAGTCCTTATCCAGCCGGCTGATTCCATAGGGCGAAAGTGTGAATTCTTTGCCATCCGGTGAACGAAGGGTCTTCGTCGGAACATTCGGTTCCGAAAGAAGATCTATGTAGATACCTTCGAAATACGTGTAGTCTTCTCCTAAAACGTATCCACCATACTCGTTTCTTTCATCGGTTTCCACCCATTCCATAAACTGCAATCTGGTCGGGCGGGAATTATCGACGTAAGGCTCATTCACCGCATATGTACAGTTCCAGGTAATCTCGTATTCACTCTGTGCATTCCCGTCACTGTATCCGGATCCCTGCGCCGGGACGATCCATTCGCCTGTATCAGCATATATTCGTTTTCTGTATATGTCATGTGTTTTAATATGATTCTTCGCATCTTCCGTAAGGGCTGTCAGCGTATAAACCATCTCGGTATAATTGCCATCACATATCTGCACGTCAACGGTTAACCGGACCTTCCCGTTTTCAACAGTACTTCCACTAGCGAGCAGGTTCTTCTCGATCATCTCCGCACCCTCTTCGCCGTAATAGATACTTACTTTATCACGGTGCGTGAGCTGTCTATGGGCAAAGACACTGACAGGGATCATGATGGCTACCGCAGCGGCAACGAGGACAGCGGTTCTGATCCTCTTTCGCATAGTGATCGTATGCTTCGCTTCGATGATCTTATATTCATTGACATATTGCTCGTCGATCTTACTTGTGATGTTCATATATTCCTGCTCGTTCATAGTGATCCGTCCTTCCTGTCAATATACTGTCTCAGGTCTTCTCTCATGCGGTGCAGCATGGTCTTGATCTTACTCTGTGAAAAACCTGTCTTTCTGGCAATGTCAGCGATCGAATCACTGTACCAGTACCGTCCTACGAATACTAATCGTTTTTCTTTGGGAAGAGTGCTGAGAAATTCGTTGATGTACTCTGCTATTTCATCACTTCTGTCGTCAGATATGCTGCTTCTATCGGGGATGCACTCGTTCATTTCAGATGTCAGCTCCACAAGCTGAACAGACCGTTTCTGCGCAGTGTTTTTCTTGATCACATCCAGTGCCGAATTCCGGCAGAGCGCGGCAAGATACGCAAACAGGTTCTCCGGACGCGTCGGAGGGATCGTGTTCCAGGCTCGCGCATATGCGTCATTCACACATTCCTCCGCATCTCTTCTATCGGAAAGAAAGCGCGAGGCAAACCGGAGAAGGCGGCCGTTGTAACACTCGATGGTGTTACTGATCGCCTCTTCATCTCTGTTAAAATACAGATCGATTATGGCTGAATCGTCCATTTTTTTCATCACTTCCAGTACTCTCTTTCCCTGTAAGTAGAAATCCACACCAAAATGGTTACACATTATTCCGGAATATTCAAAGAAAAATGGCAAAAAACCGAAACATTAAATAATCATAATAAAAAGCAGTCCAGAAATTCCTGACTGCTTTCGTCGATCTGTTCACTTATCTTCATTATATTCTGTGAGGTTCTTCACCTGTTCTTACACAGATCGGAACCGGCTCGCGGATAATTTAATCCAAGGACTGGCACTCGATGGTCTTCATCATCTCGCAGAAGCCGTTTCTTTCATAAAAGCGCATGCCGTCCACATTCCCGGGGAACACCTGCGTGCGGATGAAGTCCACGCCTTTTTCTTTTCCGTACTTCTTCGCCTCTTTGACCAGAATGGTGCCGATACCTTTACTGCGAAGATCTTCACGGACGCAAAGATCCTGCATATAGACCACGCTCTGCGGCTTCAGGCAGGAAACCTTTTTCTGCTGAAGGATCATCACATGCACAAATCCGACTGCTTCGCCGCCGATATCTGCTACCAGGATATCCTGGGTATCGCTATCAAAGATCGACTGGAAGAATTCATCTGTTCTCTCGCCGATGACAAAGTGCTCCGGCTGATACCGGACGCCGTCTTCCTCCAGCGCCAGATAAAGAGCACGCAGAGCCGGAAGATCTTCCGCCGTTGCTTTTCGGATAGTCGTATCTAACCGCATAAATACCTCCAGAAGAGTTGAAATTGAAGTTACCCCGGAAGGAATCTCCTTGCCGAAGCGGTTCAGCCATAAAGTCCTGATCCCCAGTGCCGACGCACCTTTGACATCGCTGCTTACCGAATCCCCGATATGGATCACTTCCTCCGGAGCAAGGCCGGTCTTAGAAAGCGCCAGCTCGAACAGTTCTTTTCGCGGCTTATAAGACCTGGCATCTTCTGATGTAAACACGCCGGCCGGATGAAGCCCGTGGTAGTCAATGGCACTTCGGATATCTATGTTATCGATGTTGGAAACGATATAGATCGGGAGCAGACTCCTGTCGAAAAACTCTTTCGTGTCTTCAAAGATCTCCGGCCGGCTCCACTGGGCAAAAAGGCGGTCACATAAGGCGGACGCATCTGCCGTAGATCCGAAGTTTTCGATCGTGTGGGAAAGAGCTTCCCGCTCGATATCGCGCTGCAGCTCGAAGCTGTCGCCAAAGGAAGAAACGAACATACTCTGAAAGTCCTTCCACCAGAAAGAATCGATCTCGGAAGTCTCCGCTCCGTTTCCTGTGTCATGGATGATCTTGGAAATCTCACTAATGATCTCTCCATCCTCATGGACAAGCGTGCCGTAAAAATCGACAAACAGTGCTTTTATCATCGTAATCTCCTTCGCCTTATTCCTGGTCTTATTCCTGCGGAACGATCCGGTCCTCGTACTCCGGATGACCGGCCAGTGCTTTTCGGACATCAATATTGTAATCAACCACCTCACAGTGCGCATCTACGTCATCGAAATACTCGCGGATGCGGACGCCGCCAAATGCCTCCATCGTCTTCCAGGATGCCGGATTATGAAGGTCCGCGTCCATAAACACCGTCTCGATGCCGTGCGCGGCGCAGACCTTCAGGCCCAGGTAGAGGTTTACGTTATTGTATCCCTTGCCGCGCTCCGTCGGACGGATGCTGTAGCCGATGTGGCCGCCGTACTTGCGGAGCCGTTCATTCAGCGCCAGGCGGATATTGATCATGCCCACGATGCGCTTGTCCGATTCTCTGACCAGAAAATAGGTCCGCGCCGGCACCCGCTCCTCGTTCGGCACCTGCACATAATCCCTTTCCAGCTTCTCCAGCCAGCCTTCGTAGTCATCGACATAGCTGTCCAGCGCGCCGGTGCCGTTGATGTCCGAGTGATGCTCGTAGAACTCTTGGATGAACTCGATCGCATCCTGCTTCCTGCCGATGCCCGGCACCTCGAAATACAGCCTCTCCATATGGTCTCCTTGCTACTGTTCGACACTTAGTTTTACAATCACTATGCGAGTGTCGAACGATTTGTCGAATACTGCCGCTATTTACACTTTGTTTGACAATCACCTTGCGAGTGTCGAACAATATGTTGAATAGCTGCCAGGCTAAGTGCTTTTCCAGCGGGAACATCCGCACAAAGAAAAAACTTAGTCCGGACAGGTCACCCTCCGAACTAAGTTTAGTATATCATTTAAGCTCATCGCCAAGAAACAGCTTCGTAGTATAAAGCCGTCAGCCGCGCGTCTTGCCTCAGCTCTCGAGCCTTTACCTCGCTATTCAATAGCGCTGCCGCGCGAAAAGCACTTACACGTTATCCTTGAACAGCCCGGAAATCTTTCCTGCGCCGAGGATGTTGCCGGTGTTCCCGTCTTTGTCGGTGTCCAGCGCCTTGATGAAATCTCCGATCTGCGGACAGCCGTCTCTCAAGCTGCCCTGGATCTTCTCGACGGGGTTCTTCAGCGCGATCACGTAAACCACGTAATTGTGCGTACTCCCTTTCGGCGGATACGGTCCGACGTAGTGCCGCCTGTCGGAGAATCCCTCGGCGACCTTCGGCTCCGTAATGTTGTCCTGCTTCCAGTGCAGGAAGTAGTTCGCGCTCACATCGACCATATAGACGACAT
Source organism: Clostridiales bacterium (assembly GCA_017961235.1). Classification (GTDB taxonomy): domain Bacteria; phylum Bacillota; class Clostridia; order Saccharofermentanales; family Saccharofermentanaceae; genus Scatonaster. The sequence goes on from JAGCXQ010000021.1 coordinate 63,380, forward strand.
AGCAGGACGCGCCCTCGACCGGATCCCAGGAAAGGTCCGGCGACAGGCTCTTATTCGAGCCGGCGTTCGAGTTCTCATCGTCCCAGTGTCCGTCATGGAGGCTTTCCGATCTTACGGCAAAAGCACTGTACTGGTTTATGTTTTCATCGTCGCTGTAGTCTGCAACGGGCGCCGCAGTTTCCGTCGCGGTGGTATCTGATGCAGCATCTGAAGCAGAATTATCCGCAGTGGTATCAGAAGCAGCCGCCTGCGTAGCGCTGGTCCCTAATGCAGATGTACTCTCCTTATCTTTCGAACCACATCCTACCAGCGAAAGCACGACCGCCCCACACAGAATGCCTGCCAGTATTCTTTTTTTCATGTTCTTTCCTCCCAAATTATGCATTCCTATATATTATACACATTCCTTCGAAGCAGCTCATTCCGCCAACGCATTATTCGATCAGTGCATCAGCGGCCGGAGCATCAATCAATCGAGCATCATTCCGCCACGAATATTATTTTGCAACAGAACCGGATCCAGTGTCGTCTTTTATGCAGAGTGAAAAATGCATAGAGAAAAAGTGCAGTGAATGAAAGAAAGAAAAGCAGTTTGAATGAATGAAAAAGGATGGAATCAGGGAATGGCTATGTTTAAGAACAGCAAGTGTTTGAAACTGATCAGTGCGATGCTTATCGGAAGCATGCTGCTGGCAGGATGTTCAAAGGCAGAAGAAACGAAGAAGAAAAGAAAGAGCGAGAAAGAAGTTGCGGCTGCCCAGGAAGAATCTACTGAAGCCGAAGAGGAAGAAGCTGAAGAACCGGAAGAGAGCCAGGGCGCCGCGGATCCGAACGGTAAGAAAGGCAAAAATGGCAAGAACGGAAAGAGTGTTGCTTCCGCTTCCGGTACATATCATCTGGATACTGCGCTCTGGAGTGCAGATATCCCCAGCACCTATCAGTATGATACAACTAAGGCCATCAACACAGCCGATGAGAACTCCTATCACTTTCACTCAGATGCGAACCCGAATGCATACTGGGTAATATACCTCATAAAAGAAGATGCAAGTGAATTTCGAGATAAATACAAGACTTTCTTCTCAATGATGGATTATGCCAACGGAAGTCTTCCGACAAGAAAAATCGACGGACATGATTTTGTCGAATTTTCCTACATGAATAGGAACGCCGAAAGAGGCATGATGGAAACAGGTTACGTTTACCGTCACGAGGCGGGCTCGATGACCGTACTGGTTGCCTTTGGAGAAAGAGGAGAGCCGGATGATTTTGAAGGATGGGATCTCGTGAACAGCATTCATTTCGATCTCCCGGATCTCGGCCTGTCCGATCCGCCGTTCGGATTTATGTCCGGCGAACACAGAAGCGAAGTAAAGGAACAGCAGCTCGCCCAGTACAAGGTCACTCCCGTGCAGTGCAGCTTCAGTGAGCATGTCTACATCACTTCTGAAAAGGGCATATACCCGTTCTCTTCGACCGCTACACACGTAGCCGCTTCGGAGAAATACCTCTATACCTATTCGCTTCGAAAAGAACTCGTCACGATCTACCAGATCAACGGCGAGCAGATGACGAAGGTTGCCGAATTATCCTACACGAAAAGCACTAACTCAGCGACTCTTCTCGATAATGATACCGTGACCTGCATCCCGGATCCGGATGATGCGGGAAAATTCATTCTCGTAGAGACCATCAACGGTCAGGAGAAAGTCTTATCCTGCCTGAATGAAGTGAAAATATCCCCGGACGGACAGACGATCGTATCTCATGGTGTCTGGGCAGACCAGGTCCGTCTCCTGCACCGCAAACCGTATGCCAAAACGATGACTTCTTCACCGCTCACACTGGAACTCGATTCCTCTCTTGAGAAGCCTGCGCTGAGATACTTTTTCTTCGCAAATAACGGGATCTTCGTGTCACTGCGAGGCTCGGAAGCTGACGCGACAGAGCGTCTCTTCGAATTTGATCTTAACGGAAAAGCGGTCCGCGAGATCAAAGACGATGCGCATGAACATCTTTACGTCGAAGAGATGTATGATTTCGGAGACGAAATCCTAATGGATAACTATGAGTTTTATGCCATTGAGCTCTGGAACAAGGAAGGAAAATACATCTCCAGCGTCTCTATTTTCGACCTGATCGGAATATCCAGAGACGAGGTACAGTTCCCGCATTACTCCTTAGTAAAAACAGGCGACGAAGGCGATTTCCTCCTTCTCTTCGCATATGAAAATGACGGCATCTTAGAGGATCTGATCTACAGGATCCATATTGGTTGAACCTGCATTTACCGCTCTTCCGCAGGCAAATCGCCGAACACATAACCGCAAAAGCCAAACTATAACCTCTTATAACCAGCGGCCGGATTCTTCGCACTGAAGGATCCGGCCACTTTTTACCGGTGTCACGGGGGCAGTATCCTGGGGTTAGTGTCACAGATAGGATCAAACCGTAGATTTGTGACAAAGGATCCTATCTGACAAGTGCGGCGATAGGATCAAACCGCAGATTTCGAGCAAATGATCCTATCTAATAAGTGCGGCGATAGGATCAAACCGCGGATTTCGAGCATATGATCCTATCTAGCAAGCTCGATGATAGGATCAAACCGCGGATTTCGAGCATATGATCCTATCTGGCAAACAAAACGATAGGATCAAATCGCAGTTTTGCAACAAAAGATCCTATCTGACAGGCAAAATGATAGGATCGAATCGCAATTTAATAGCAAATGATCCTATCCTGTATGAAAAGCGGCAGAAATCTTCTTTCCCGAAGAGTCAGCCGCTTTTATGGGAGATAGAGAGTTTTCTTGATTTCCGATGCTAAATACTTCATACTTTTTATAGACTCTTTAGATGACGGTAGAGTATGGACAAGGAACGAACGGGTAAACTGATCACGGAACTTCGCAAGGAGAAAGGGCTCACCCAGAAACAGCTGGCCGAAGCATTGAATGTGACGGACAAGGCGGTTTCCAAATGGGAGCGCGGGCTCAGTTTTCCTGATATTTCCATGCTTGAACCAATCTCTCAGACACTGGATATATCGATCATGGAGCTTCTGGCCGGGGAAAGGAAGGGAGAAGATGAGCCCCTGACCCGGGAGGAAGCCCAGAAGATCGTCAAAGAATCGGTCGAACTTTCCGACGAAGAGATCCGGCACAAGCGAGAACGAAGCCGCCTTTTGATCATCATACTGATCGTACTGATCCTTCTGATGATTTCCCTGACACTAAACGTAATCAGCCTGACGAATTAATAAGGAGAAGCCAAAGTGAGTTTTACGATTACCTTTTATATCAGCTTAGCTCTCCTGGGAGCGATCCTGATCCTGAATACGAAAAGAAGGCCTTCTTCAGAAGAGCCGTTCTTCGACCGGATCTTAAGCAAAGAGATCCAGGGTTTCCTTGCGCTCTTTATCATCGTCCACCAGACAGTCGTCACTTTAGCACACTTCGAAGTGGACGACTATGCCATGAAGGAATTCTTCCACTTTTTCTTCTATGGAATCCTGGCGGTATCGTTCTTCTTCTTCTCTTCCGGCTTCGGCCTTGTGAAACGCTGGATGACAGATGAGAACTACACCAAAGGCTTCATGAAACGAAGGATCTTTACCGTTCTCGTTCCGTTCTTCATCTGTAACTATATCTATCTCACGGATGCCCTTCTTCACAACATCCGTTACGGCGGCCACTTCACCTTCGTGGAAGTCATCTTCGCATTCTTCGGATTGTTCCTCGTCAATAACCAGATGTGGTTCGCCGTCGAGATCATGATCCTCTATATTGCCTTCAGGATCGTTTTTTCCAGAGTGAAAAGCGCCCGTACGGGAATCATCATCATGACGGGCATCGTTTTGGTCCTGATCGCTATCGGTCTTTCTGCCGGTCACTCCGATTCGCCGCTTATGTCCTACTGGTTCAAAGGCGAATGGTGGTACAACACAATCCTGATGTTCCCGCTTGGAATGCTCTACGCTTATAAGGAAGAGCGCATTAATGCTGTCATCAAAAAGGCCTATGTGGCAATTCTTCTGTCCTCTTTCGCGCTGGTGATTCTCATGGACTTTGTGCACAGAGGACTGATCGCGGATCAGGTCTACTACCCGGAAACTTACGGGGCGAAGTACCCGATCCTCGATAAGCTTAAGGGGCTTTCTGCAGAAACGATCTACGAGATCGTATTCATCATCCTCGTCCTGACGCTGGTATCACGCTTTAAGCTCGATAATCCGATACTGAAGTTCCTTGGAAAGATCTCGCTGGAGACGATCATGCTCAACTACTTAATGAATTACCGGCTTTTCTTCCTTTACACCAGATACGGCATCGCGGTGTATCTGCCGGCGGTCATCGTCAGTACGATCGCTGCAGCCTCGGTCGTATATCTTCTGAAGAATCTGGTCCTCGAGAGAAGATCGAGACTGTTCGATGGAGAAGTAAAGTAAGAGAGGAAAACGAAGAAGAAAGCAAGAGACCGTCTCAAACGAGGCGGCCTCTTTTCATGCGGATGAGTTTTAGATGATGAACCTTAGCGGTTACACCGGTGTTTTTTCCTTGGTGGTCGATACAGCTTTCTTTACGCTCTCATAGGCGGCGACGATAAAGGCGGTGATCACAAAGATCGTGACGGCACCGATCCTTCCGAAGAACAGGTCGTTTTTCGTCATGAGGAGCGTCTGCATGACGGCGATGTGCATGATGTAGATCGGAAGCGAGCATTCTCTACCGAATCTCTCGGCAAAGGTTCCGACACCGAAATCCGGGAACCTCAGGCACAGGAGCACGATGACATAGGTCATGATCTCCGCACCGATAAACGGAACAGCAGTTCCCTGCTTATAGTGATTCAGTTCATAGACCGCGGCAAACGAACAGACGGCAAAGAGAATCAGCAGGACTGCTCCGATGTGTTTGATGCAGAGGATCTTCTTTTCATATCTTCGGATCAGCATGCCCATCATCGTGTAGCCAAGGCCGATAAAGAGTGCATTTCGAAGCTGGTAGAATTCACCGACACCCATGTGTGCCAGAACGACATAGGCAGCAACCAGAGCCGGAGCCAGATACATGGCGTACTTCAGGACCTTCAACTTGTTAAGGAGCATCAGGATCAGAAGTGCATACAGAAGGGATCCCAGATACCAGAGGTGTTCAGAGAACGGCGAGAAGTTATAAAGCAGGAAGTTAAGAAGGGACTTCGTCTTAAAGCAGGCTTTAAACTCTTCCCAAGAGCCGCTCATCTTATTGGAATACAGGGCATACATGCCGCAGTAGAAGACATTGGAAAGGACAAAGAACAGGAAGATCCTTTTCGTCTGTTTCTTCAGGCGCTGCATCATCTCGCCTGTGTCTTCTCTAAACAATAGATATCCGCATACTACCAGGAAGAAAGGAACAGCGGTCTTTCCGAAGGTGATGAAGACATCTCCGGCTTTGCCATCGAAGGGCCAATGGATCGCAACGACCAGAAAGGCCATCACACCGCGCATGACGTCAATAGAATGGATGCGGGACGAATCGGATAGCTTCAGTTTCAGGTCTTCTCTCTTCTTTCCCGTGATCAAAGCTATGATGTACTTATCAAGGCCGCTGACGATGGTGGCCATGCCGACCGCAAGAAGGACCGTCAGAAGGATATACATGCTTGAGCTGGATACCTGGAAAATCGAGCCGTCGCGAAGGCCGACGAGAAAGAGGTTATGGAGAAGATAGAGTTCCATAGAAATGGATCCCAGGAATTTCAGGACCGGATTTCCGAAGCGGACCTTCATCATGACAAGAAGCATGAAGATCACAAAACACATGATCCACGGAAGCTGCACGGACAGGCAGCGGAGCTTATCACCAATCGCTCGGGTTTCACCGGGGATCTCACTCCAGTACGAATATTTCTTCAGAGTATCATTGGTCATCACGCCGAGGAACCAGGTAAGACCGGCGAAGACCGGAAGGAGGACGACGTATGCTTTTTTAGCAATCTTAGCAAGGATGTCTGCATGCTTAGAAACCAGGATACCGACGATAAAGAGGAAGGAGGCATTGTACCACCATTCACCCATGAACCAGTATTTGCAGGAGAAATCCTTGCCGTGGCAAAGCCACAGGCTTCCGCCCATCATGGCGAGCACGAAGACCGTCATGAGGATCGTTGCGACCGTTCTGTTTTTGATCAGGCGGTAGATGATAAAGAATACCAGGTACAAGATCGCAATCTCCACGATATACCACATGTGGCTATTGATCAGCGTCCAGCCGGAAAGGACTCTGAGGATCTCCCAGCCTTTGAGCTTCGTGCCGCAGGTGCAGAGCGCCAGTGTAAATACCAGAATACACATATAAAACGGCACCAGGATCGCAACATATCGTTTTTTGAGGAAGCCTTTAAGATAGTTCTCTTTATTCTTCAGGCTGGTATAAAGGCCGTACCCTGAGAAGAAAAAGAAAATACCGACGAAAAGAACGCCGCAGCCGGACAAGAACTCCAGAGGTCCTGCTTTATCCACAAGTTCCTGGCTTAAGTGGTGGAGGATGATCGCCACCGCGGCAAAGCCCTGTATGCCTTTGGATGTGGAAAGGGAGAGCGGCTCTTCCAGCCACTCGTGTCTTTTACTGACCTTTGCGCCCAGGAAAAGGAGGAGCATCATGCCGCAGGCGATAAGCCAGATCGGGAACTCAAAGGTGGTAAAGCTCTGGAAGAATGTCTTCTTTTCTTTTTTCGGGGCAGTCGTCTCGGGCGCTTCGGTTTCGGAAGGCTCAGTGCCCTGCTGACCGTTATTCTCTTCCCCCTCCGTCGGGAAAGCTCCCGCATCGATACTTACTGTTTTTCCTTCAAAATGAACAGATCCGATGATATAGTTTTCGAGATAATCCAGATGCGCAAGATCTTCGTCATTAAAGGGAGCATCCGGGTTCTTCGGACTTGTTGTAATCTCGATTTCGATCTCGTAAAGTTTCCCTGCTTCGGAGACAAATGAATACTTATTAGACCGAATCTTATATCTGGCATGACCTTCAAAATTGACCGTCAGATCGCTGGTAGTTTTATAAAGATCCATGTCACCGGACCGGATCACTCCATTTTTCAGAATCTCCAGGTGTTCCAGATTTTCCGGACCTGATATTTCGTTCGTAGGAACATTTGAGATAAAGATGTCTTCGGTTATGTCGGAAGGCGCATCTTTCACATGAACCATAACAAAGAAGTTCCCTTCATCCGCTCCTACCGGCGGCGCATCAGCATTAAGGACAAATCCATCATCGGCCTCACTCATGTCGTAACATGTAACTTCTGAGAATTCAGACGGCAATGTAATCGTCAGTCCTTCCGGCAGTTCAAAGGTGCGGCCTTCTTCATCTGCCATCGGAAAAGCAGCTGAAAAGGATACGACCAGCAACAAAACAGTGATACAGATGCAGAGTATCTTTCGTGATCTCATAAGGAAACTCCCCCCGGTTTTTGATAAGACAAAACTATCAATATGCCCGAAATAATGCAACCGACTGTTGGTAGAGTTCCCTGTTTTCAAGGCTTTCAGGACTTCTTCAACTCTTAAGATATGATCGCATTTTCTCAACCAGCTTCGAATAGAGATTCGAATGGTCGTAGGTCGTGTGGTACCACTTCGGTTTCAGAAGTTTAAAGAATGTCCTCTTCTTCTCTTCACTGATATCCACGCGGCGGATCATGACGAAGCCGCGGAACGGGGGCATGTAGGTAACGATGTCATTGATATCGGCGAAGTTCCAGCACTCGGTGCAGACCGTATCCAGATAGCTCTTGAGTCTTGCGGAATTCGAGCGCTTGCCCTTAAACGGGCGGACGCTTCCGTAGGTAAAAAGATGCGGCTTCACGCCGAAGTTATAGTTTAAGTCCTGACAGCAGAGGATCGCCTGACCAGATCCCAGCGACCAGCCGACAACCTCGGTCTCCGCCTCCGGGTGCTGCTCGTGAAGTTCTTTCCACTTAGAGCGGACTTCTTTCTTAATGGTCTTATACATGACGCCCCAGCCGTGATGCACGCGAAGCTGCAGCGGCAGATCCTCATACGTGATCGCGTCATAGTATTTACTGGAGAACTCGAAGATATTCGCGAACCAGTCCGTAAATCCCGAGCTCTTCTCGAAGTTCAGCTGGATGACGTCACGGTCCTCTTCGTAGTGGATCTCGTAATTGACCTCATGCTCGATGTGGAAAAACTTCTCCATCTTGTTGCACGAATACTTGACGGGAATATATTTGACGTCGTAGGTCGCCCGTCCCGTATGGTTAAAATCGTCGCTGGTGTTGATAAAATACTGCTCAAAAGGCAGATGTGCATACGCCATATCTGATCGTTCCTTTCCATTACCCGAAATAGTTTATTTATCTCTCCACATAAGAATTTTATGGATGATGAAACCGGGAAGGACCAAAGTAATATAAGCACTCACAGCAATACCAAGGAACACGAGCGCCGCCGTTATCCCAAAAGACGCATCGCTCCCGTCGCCTCTGCCCCATCCTTCTACAAAGAAATATAGAGCAAGCGTAAACAATATAGTCCCAATAATGCAGATGATGTTATAGATCCGGAACCGGATCTTATGCTTTCTGATCGTATCTTCCGCCATAAGACAATACCCAACTATTAACCTAACCCTGTTTCCGAAATCGATTATACCATAGAAGCCTTTTCCGCGCGAAAAGCACTTGCCATCTTTCTCATATGATACCCCCACACCTCTCGGGAAACGATCCTGTTCCCTCATAAGAAACCCCACTGTTTCTGTAGGATCATTGTATCATACGAGACAGGAGCATGATAAACGAAAAGCGGTCCTTTTTCCAAAGAGGCCGCTTTTTTCGCCGGGTATTCAATTCAGATCTTTACTCTTCCGCTTCTTTAAACCACACCAGGAAACTGTCGCACAACAAGATAAATTCCGCGCTGCAGTCTGCGCCGTATTCGTCCTCACCGTTGATCAGGACGTCGTCATCTTCCAGCAGTTTATCGTATGCGTCCGGATCGGCGGAGCGTGCGATAATGTGCACGATCTCAAGTTTCTTGAGTTCGTCGTCTTCGTGAGAATACATATAAGCGGTATCTCCGGCGACATTATCGTCCTTCTTTAAGTAGTAATCGATCTGGCAGTCTTCCCCTTCGTCATAGGACGACACATCCCAGCAGTCTTCCAGATATTCCCGACAAATATTTCCATTTATCAGGACATCCATGATGTCATACTTCGGTTCCGGATCCGGCTCCAAAGCCGCCTCGTTTCTCTTCTTCAGAGCCTTTTTCTTATCAAAGTCGGAAGCAATATGGTTATAGTATTTCTGAAGGAGGGCGAACACGGTCTTCTTTTCCGCTTCATCCATATTCTCGAACTCAACGATCAGCATCCAGTCCATATATCCGTTATAAAGACGCAGCACCTTCTCGCCGCCGGGCGCTTTTCGATCGGCAAAACGGCCTGTACCATAGTTATTTTCTTCCCAGTCCTCTTCGATCTCCCATGTGGCAAAAGCACTTTTCAGGTCGTCATAGAGTGCTCTGACATCGACCTTGTCGTACTTTGCGGCTTTATCCATGTAGTTCTCATAGATGCACAGCCAGAAAAAAGCGATGGTGTCCTGATCACTTTCAAAAGCCTCATCGATCTTAAAGCAATATAATTCATTACCGATATTTTGCGCTGCATTCTCCGCATTCGTTTTCTTCTTTGCCATACCCGAATCTCCTATAGATATATTCAACTGATTTTATCAGAATGCGGAAGAACGGATTTATAGATATCCTACATTTTTATAAGAACAGCGGTGTGATTTCAGCCCTTCTGCACCAGGTTCCGGCAGAGATTCAGCTGCCTTTCACGACCTTGGAATAATCGTATCCCTCATCTGGTGTCATATTGCATGCGGAGATCGTAAAGTACTCCACGCCGAAGCCGCGCACACTGAAGTTCAGTTCCACATCTCCCGAAGCATCCAGGATGCTCGAGGAAATAAGCGGCGCATCTGCTCTTTTCAGAAGATCGAGCTGTGCTTTGGAAGGCGCGGCCGGCTCTCCGAGATCATGCCAGAGCTTCAGCGGATTCGTCGTCACCGGATCGACGGTGTGGCGGATAAAGGTCAGTTTCTTATCTTTTACCGGGATCGTGAAGTCCTTTTTCAGCGTCTTTTTGCCTCTGTTCCAGAGGATGCCGCGAAGTTCTTTCTTATCTGCGCTCTCGACGATCACGCACTCCTCATCCTTATAGATGCAGCGGCCTGACAGATCCTGCAGTTCCTGAAGGCGCTTAAAGAAAGCAAATGTCCAGAAGGTCGGCTTTCTGACGCAGCCTGCCGCCACGAGGCCGAAGCCGCCATAGAACTGTGTATGCGGGATGCCTGCTTCTTCGAAGACATCGCCGAACGTCCAGTAGGAATAAGATTCATTCACATCGCCGAGGTGCGAGAGCTGATGCGCGATATACGCGGCATTCTCGTTCGTATCGTGGATCGGATTCGTCGGCGTATAGGAAGTATTGAACTCTGTAATATGGATCGGGAGTCCCTTGAATTCCTTGTAGGAATCGATCGCCACGCGCGATGTCATGAGATTATCGAACCCCAGAAACGGATCGGAGAGTTTCTGATAGGTGAAGTGTCCTTTTCGATCCGGCTCTTCCGTCGTGTAGTGGTGTCTCGTGACAAAGTCCGGAGAGAGTTTCTCTTGTCTGCAGAAATCCAGAAAACTTCTGATCCAGAACTCATCCTTCACACCGCACACGGCAGGACCGCCGACCTGAAAGCGCGGATCGACTTTCTTTACCGCTTGAAAAGTAACCTTAAAGAGTTTGAAGTACTCCTGCATGTCGGCGTCTTTCCAGAATCCGGGAAGATTCGGCTCATTCCATACCTCGACCGGCCAGTTCACCACACGGTCCCGTCCATATCTGTCACAGAGGTGCGTCAGCGTCGTTTTCACCAGATCCGCCCACTTCTTATAGCTCTTCGGCGGCGTGACATTTCCTTTCCAGTAGAAGATCGTCTGCGTTCCGGAGCCCAGCGCACCCGGCATAAAACCGAGCTCGAGAAAGGGCTCGATCCCCTGCTCGATATAGCTGTCCATCACGCGGTCCAGATAAGTGAAGTTATAGCAGAAAGATGTCTCACCTCTCCAGTTTATCTCTTCGTAGATACCCATCGCTTCACAGAAGAGACCATGACCTCGGATATGCTTGAATCCGATCTCTTCCTGAACGACGCGAAGCTCGTCCTGATACTCTTTCGTAAGCGCCAGTCCCATGCGTCCGGTGCCCACGCAAAAATCCACATTGTTGTGAAAAGCATACGTCTTTTTTCTGTCAATTCTCATGTTCGTCTCTCTCCATTTTTCACTTATTTTAGCCGGGGCTTCTTCAACCCTTCTCTTCCACTTCCTTCAGGAACTGGTCGAAAAGTTCATTCGCGTAGCGGGGACGCTCATATCCCGTAAATCTTCCCTCATCCGTGTAGGCGATTACGCCGTCGCGAAGTACTACAAAGTATAGTGTATCATTATGTTTGTACCAGTAGAAGCCGTTTTCATCTCCTGAGTCTAATGCCGGGACATCGCAGCTCCCGAGGACTTCTTCATAAGTCATATGCTTCACGGATATCAAATTGGTAATGTGATACGTGTGTGACGGAACAAATCCGAACGAAGACCCGACATCTCTCACATCAGCAGTGACATAAGCGATCTGTCCGTCCTTCAGGTCAGGGAGATCTTCGGGATCATCAGCGCGAACTCCATACGCAGGTCCTGGACGGCATATCAGGGCTTCACCGACACGCATCACATAGAACGACTCGGCCTGCTTATAATTTGTAAATGTTTCACCGAACTCCTCTATATTAACGACATACGACGTTTGGGTCTTCTCAGCACTCTCACTGAATTCTATTTCAGATTCTGTTTCCTTTTTCTTATTGCTGCACCCTACAAGTACCAGACTGCATACCATAACCAGCGCGATAAATAGCGCAGAGATTTTCTTTTCCATATTCTCCCCCCCTAAAACTATGTCCATGTATCAGACGATCCGGGGCAAGTACATGTTGCATCCGAGAATCAAATCACACCTCAAACTAATAGTTTCTTTTCCCGAGTTCATTATACCATCTTTACTATCTCATCTATGAGGAGCTTTACAAGCTCACTTCTTTATGTGGATCATTGCAAGTTCACTCCCCGTTTGTTACCATAAATTCTGGCAATCTTTTAATTATTTCCGGGGGAATTATCATGAGAAGAAAATCTCTTTTTATGAAAAGAACTATCGCGTGCATGCTCATCTTCAGTCTTATGAATGTCTTTACAGGATGTCATAAGAACGGCACATCTTCTGATACTTCAGCGGTGAACGGAAGCAATAATACACATTTAGAAACGGAACTGGATATCCAGGCCGGACCCGATACTTCAGAGTACTTTTCCTGTATTCATCCGGATTATTCTATGCCGGGTCAAAAAGCTGCTCCCATCGTATATGACGGGATGTTATCGGACACATCCGTATGGGTACTGGTAGTATCTGATTCAGATGAACCGACGGTATATCTGGAACAATTCGATTTTGGCGGCCAGCAGACAGATGTAGTCAAGTTAGGGACTTTCTCTGAACTTGAATTCGGATACGGAACTCCATATATGTTTGAGGATGCGCAGAATCTCTACGTCGTTTACTACCCATCCAAAGATGAATTACGAGTCATATATCTAAATAAATCGAATCACGAAACCGGCTCTTCTTTCATTAAACCGGAAGGTAGTCATATCGGTGAGATACTCGGTTTCCACCAGGATCTCATTTATGTGATGAATCTAAATGAACAAGGAGAACTGGCCTGCTTCGGGTATGATATCTCTTCCGGCGAATGCCGATTCCAATCCGAACCTGATTCATCTGCCAAAAACTACATCTGGTATGGAGATCATCTGCTTCAATTGAATCTCACATCAGAAGAAGACGTCTATCAGATAAAGGATCTTTCGACAGACAGCGATGTCACCTATCAAGGCATAATGACTAATCCTTCAAAATATGGGAAGTTTCATTATTATAATGAAGAACAGTATTTCGACAGTGATATAGGTATCTGGCATTTGAATAAAACGACCGGAACCTGGGACAACATCATTCTTTGGGATAAATCTGACGCAGATAAAACAGATTCACCTACGGATCTTCGTATCGTGTCGAAAAACCATGACAGGGTCCTGGCCTGCGGACCCAACATGAAGAAAATCTATCTTTTCAAAGCCGGAAAAGACCCGAGAGCCGGAAAGACCACGCTTCAGATAGTCGGACAATATTTCCCTTACGATGTCATCTGGGCGATCCAGAAATTCAACACTGACAATTCACAATACGCGATCGAGTACAAGACCTTCGAAGAACTTGTTGATCCGAATGACTATCTGGACCAGGACGGATGGATCGATTATGACGCATACGACGAAGCGATCGCTACATATATCTGGAAGGCGATCCGCGACGGAGAAGGTCCGGATATGCTGTTACACGCCTCCGGTGAAAGCAAAAGCAAATACGATTCCAGATTCTATGAATACGGAGGATTACTCCATGACCTCAGCCCTATGTGGGAAAATGAAGATCCTTCGTGGAAAGACCAGTATTATACCAATCTGTTTAACAGTATGAAAAACGGAGATGCACTCTATTCTATTCCCTATAATTTTGAAATGACAAACTATACGGTCTCTGGAAATGATAAAACTGCTGCGAATGTACCTCCGACATATAGCGAATGGCTGAAGTACATGGATGCCAATGCAAAAGGGCGCGTACTGCTTCAGATGACGGGGCAGGATTTCCTTCGGGAGTGTCTGGTTATCGATGCCGCATCTTTCATTGACAAGGACAGCCAAACCCCGCATTTCTCCTGCCAGGAATTCAAAGATCTTCTGAGATTGTCGAAAGAATACTTCTTAAGTATGGATGAATGGAATAACGGAAACTTCAGGGAAACTGTTCTTTCCAAGAATCGCATCGGCGGCCAGGATTGCAAAGAGATCATCGAAGAATACTGCTACGCTTCATCGGGCCAATTCTATGGGGTGATCTCCAAGGATGGCGGGCACGCATGTCTTTCCTGCAATAGCATTTCCGTTACATCAAACTGCAAAGACGTAAATGCTGCCTGGGAGTTTATAAAGCTGCTTTTGTCCTCTGATGTACAGGAGTATTATCTGCGGCAGGACAATTGCGAGTCCATCTTAAGAAGTTTCTTCCCGGTGCGGAAATCTTCGGTAGATTACCTTCTGGATTTTGAAATGAACCCCAAAGATCACGAGGAATACTGGAAGTATTATAATTCAGATATTGAGGAAGAATGGTCGATAGATATGATGACTCCCATGACAAAAGAGGAAGCACAAAAAGTCCACGACTTTATTTCCGCCGTAGATTATGTTTACTACAGTGATATAGAAATCATTAATGTGATCATGGAAGAAACTGCACCTTATTTCGTAGATCAGAAATCCCTCGACGATGTCGTGAGCGTAATCGATAACCGTATAAGAACCCTTCTCAGAGAAAGGCAGTGATAACTAATAATTGCTTTCTGCCGGAAAAGATCCCGGTCAGATCAGCTGCTGCTCGTTGATGATCAGTTTAAATTGCAGTCCCAGTGTCTCCGCGGCTTTACGGCAGAGGACCATGCGCTGCAGGAAGATCTCGAAATAGTCCATCACCGAGCTATAGTGCGTATCGACCGAGAGCTTGAGCTTGATGATCGTATGCGCTTCATTGATCTTCAGTTCGGACTTGGTGACCGAATAGTTGACGCGGTCATGAATATCAAAGGACGACTTATCGTCATTACGGACACGGTTACGGCGCACATCGCTCTTATCCGCCAGGATCAGCGCCGCCGCAAGAGAATTCACCGGAACTCCGGTTCCCTCATCGTGATTTCCAATCGCCGTGACGATCATGCCGATCTCCTCCGGCGGGAATCCCATCTCATCTAAGATTCGAAAAGCGATCAGCGCGCCTGACTGGCTGTGATCCACGCGGTTGACCAGATTGCCGATGTCATGGAGATACCCCGCGATCTTTACAAGCTCCACAGTCCTCTCCGGAAATCCCATCGTCTTAAGAATATAGCCGGCCGTCTCCGCCACAAGCGTCACGTGCGCGAACCCGTGCTCGGTATATCCCAGCGCATCCAGAGACTCATTCGCCTGCTTGATATATGTCTTGATCACTTCATTATTCTTGATCTCTTCGTAGGTCATCTAACTTCTCCCACTAGTTTCTTTTCTTCATTTTCGCGGTTCATTATACCATTCAATCTATCGCAGAATTCATGTTAATCTATCATAGCAGACGTCATGTTAATATGTCTCAGACGTCATGCAGCCGACCTCGTCCTCATCGACCTTTTCCCATTTTCCTTTTGCGCGATCGAATTCCTGCGTGTAGTACCACATGATGTCATACCCTCTCGCAGTGTATCTAAGTTCGACCGTATCCTCGGTGATCCAGATAGTCATGCCGCTGATATGAAGTCCCAGGATCTCAAAATCCTCATCGGGATCTTCTTTATAGGACTCTTTATTCGGAAAAATAATGGTGACGATGTAATGACCGTTTTTGAGTTCGATACTGCTCTTATCTTCCTCGGGCCAGATATTCACCATGTTTTCTACTGTAAGGCTGAAGCCCGCATTCTTCTTACCCAGATATCCTTTGAGACTGAACGTATCAAGGTCATTCTCATCGTACTCAAAATCCTCGCAGAGCTTCTCGTCAAAAACAGCCACCGCACGGTCTTCAAATAACGCGATCTTTTCCAGCCCGAACATATTCTCTTTCGGGCATTCGATGACTTCTTTAGCATCCGCCTCATTTTCAATGAGCTTTTTGGATTTTTTACAGCCAACGAGTGTGATCAGTGTAACAGCCAACAGTAAAAAAGCGAAAACCCGTTTTCTCATAAACAACCCTCCGTTTTAAGACATCCTTCCTTTTTCTAAAAATTGTGCCAGTCTGAAAAGCTCAGATCCTCTCCATTTATAACCGCATAGGCACCGCATAAGATGGCACAGTCAAAATCATCCGAGCACTGGAAGTTTATCTCGCCATCGTCCAATCCGATGGTCTCCGGCTCGATATTTCCTAAGAAACAATCGAAGTTAAACATCGGATAGTAAGACCGAAGCAAGCCCTCCAGATGACCCTTGGGAACAGTGCCGTCGTTGGGGGCTTCCAGGTATGGCGAAAGACTATTCAATCCATCTCTTACCGGGTTATAGATCTCCGCAATATCCTCTTCATTGCCGTACCGGAGATTCTCTTCAATAAACAGCTCATCGATTATCATAAAATTTGATTCGCAGCTGTCCATATCCGTAAGAACATTCAGTAGGAACGTCCCGTTAATGATCTCGATGTTCTCCGAGATCCTCTCGGCAAAGTCATTAAAGTACTTATTCAGGAACGCAATCAGTTCATCGTCAGTACAATCCGGATCCAGGTGTTCTTCCACAATATCCCATTCCCTGATCTCCTCCAGCGAATCCAGGATCTCGATCTCCGAATCGTGAAAAGCACCGATATACCCAAGGTCGATGCTCCCCGATACCTTTAACTCGCCATCTTCCAAATAGATCTTAATCATAAACAACCCTTTCCAACCCGTGAACAACCATTTCCTCTCTCAATATTATATCGTATGTTCCCTGAGGTAGGCTAGAAAATCAAAAATGCGAATTATGGATGCATGGTTTTCTGGTAAAGATAAGCTAAAAATCGAAAAACCGCAAATATGGATTAGTGCGATGTAGGCTATATTCGAAGAAAATGAAAATATGGCTTAAGTGCTTTTCGCAAGGAATAAGCCAGAATTTGAAAATTGCAAAATATGGATTAGTCGGCCATAGGCTATAATTCCGAAAATTGAAAATATGGCTGAAAAAGCGTCCGCAAACGATAAGCCAAAAACGTCAAAAATCGCAAATATGGATGCAAAAAGTCTTTTTCTCCATCGAAAAGCACCCGCAAAGTCGTTATCAACCTTGGCGGGCACTTCATTTTGAGACACCACTATCTTTCATAGGAAAAACAAAATGAACTGTGTGGTTTTCCGGGTTACTTCTCCTCATAACACTGCCGTTTGAACTCTTCACTGAGCTCGCTGTGCAGCATGGTAAAGAAATCGGAATACCGCAGAGCAGATCTGCCTTCATAGCGGACAGCCTTAACGTATAGCGTCAGCGGGATCTCGTTTCCATCCCAGGAGATGCACTCGTCATTGTGGCTTACGATCTCGTCGCAGAGTTTCTTCGCATACGCCTCATCGGAGGAGTCCGTAAGGATCACGAATTCATCGCCGCCGATACGGAAAACGATATCCTCCGGCCCGGCCGCCTGCTCCATTCGTTTCATGGCACTAATGATCGCCAGATCCCCTGCCTTACGGGAGATCTCGTTGATCGGGATCAGTCTCTTGATGTCTCCAAGGATCAGGAAACATCCTTTTCTTTCCTTAATGCAATCATAAAGCTCACTAATATCAACCTTTTTTCTGTCTGTCATCTTTTTATCCTCCAGTAGTTCCCGCTCGATCCGATAGCCGGGAAACAGTTC
>JAGCXQ010000003.1 GCA_017961235.1 Clostridiales bacterium
GTTATACCGCTTTCCCTTACATACGTCGCACTTGACATATACATCCGGCAGGAAGTGCATCTCGATACGGTTCACGCCATCGCCCGAGCATGCCTCACAGCGGCCGCCCTTGACGTTAAAGCTGAATCTTCCGTTCTTATATCCTCTGGACTTGGCGTCCGGCGTGTTCGCGAAGAGTTCACGGATCAGATCGAAGCATCCCGTATATGTAGCCGGATTGGATCTCGGGGATCTTCCGATCGGGGACTGGTCGATCGCGATGACCTTATCGAGATGGCCGATTCCCGTGATCTTATCACAGAGGCCCTTCGATCTATGCGCACCGTTAAGATCCGTTGCCAGTTTCCGGAGAATGATACCGTTTACCAGCGAGCTCTTACCGGAACCGGATACACCGGTAACGCAGGTAAAGAGTCCGATCGGGATCTTTACATCGATCTTCTTGAGGTTATTCTCTCTTGCTCCGTGGATACATAGATATCTTCCATCCGGGGTTCTTCTCTTTAATGGTACCGGGATAAACTTCTTTCCGGAGAGATACTGTCCCGTGATGGATTCAGGGATCTTCATGATCTCCTCCGCCGTACCGACACCCACGACGAAACCGCCATGTTCACCGGCCCCCGGTCCCATATCCACGATCACATCTGCCGCGCGCATCGTGTCTTCATCATGCTCGACGACCAGCACCGTATTTCCGAGGCGCTTGAGCTTATCCAGTGTCGCCAGCAGACGGTTGTTATCTCTCTGATGAAGTCCAATCGAAGGCTCGTCCAGGATATAAAGTACGCCGGTAAGGCTTGAACCGATCTGTGTCGCCAGGCGGATACGCTGTGCTTCCCCTCCGGAGAGTGTCGCCGCTGCACGGGATAGCGTTAGATAATCGAGTCCGACATCTACCATAAATCCGAGTCTTGCAAGGATCTCTTTCAGGATCGGCTCGGCGATCTTCTTCTCTCTTGCCTTCAGTGTCAGTCCCTGAAGATGCTTGATGCACTTTCGGATCGGCATGCTGGTGACTTCGAAGATATTCTTTCCTCCGACCGTTACGGCCAGAGATGCGGGCTTCAGCCTTGCTCCATGACAGCTCTCGCAGTCTGTGGTCGTCATATACTGCTCATAGTGCTGCTTGATCTCTTCGGAAGAGGCCTCGCGGCTTCTTCTCTCCACACTCGGGATGACACCCTCCCAGGAATTCATATAAAGTCCGTCGCGGTGATAGATGCTGTTCGAGGTATCGATGATCATCTTCTCTCCGCCGTTACCATAGAGGATGATGTCCTGGATCCTCTTCGGAAGTTTATTCCACGGGGTATCCAGTGAAAATTCATATCTGGCGGACAGCGCCTCGATAAACGCTCTTCCCCAGCTCTTCGGGTCGTCGAACTTCCATCCCGCTGTCTGGATCGCGCCTTCGTTAAGAGAAGCCTCCGGATTCTGTACGCACAGCTCCGGATCGACATTCGTATGCGAACCGAGGCCCGAGCACTCCGGGCAGGCACCGAATGGATTATTAAACGAGAACATTCTCGGAGATAATTCCTCTACGGAGATTCCGCAGTCCGGACAGGACAGTTTCTGCGAGAAAAGCACTTCCGTCGTTTCGTATGTTCTCTCCCCGTCTTCTCCGGTCGTGGGCACCTGGACCTCCACCAGAAGGAGTCCGTCCGCAAGTTTCAGCGCGGTCTCACAGGAGTCATTCAGTCTGGATCTTGATTCTTCCCGAACTACCAGACGGTCAACAACGACTTCCAGATCGTGCTTTTTATTCTTTTCCGCCTTGATCTCTTCCTCATCCAGCTCATACATCACGCCATCGAGACGGATCCTGGCATAGCCGCTCTTCCTATATTCTTCGATCTGCTTTCCGAATTCACCTTTCCGTCCTCGTACGACAGGCGCCATCAGGATAAGTCTTGTTCCCTCCTGATAGGCCATCAGCTGCTCGATGATCTGGTCGATCGACTGCGACACGATCTCCTTGCCGCACTTATAACAGTGCGGAATACCGATACGTGCATAAAGGAGACGGAAATAGTCATATACTTCCGTGACGGTACCTACCGTAGATCTCGGGTTTCTGCTGGTTGTCTTCTGATCGATCGCGATCGACGGCGAAAGACCATCGATACTGTCGAAGTCTGGCTTTTCGAGCTGTCCCAGGAACTGTCTGGCATAAGATGACAGAGATTCCACATATCTTCTCTGTCCCTCTGCATAGACGGTATCAAATGCCAGGGAAGATTTTCCGGAGCCGGAAAGGCCTGTTACCACAACAAATTTATCTCTGGGGATATCCAGATTGATATTCTGAAGGTTATGTTCTCTCGCGCCGCGGATGCGGATATAGTCGTTCATAGGTGTCTCTCGCTTCTAATAAGAAAATATGTTCTGTCAGATAGTATATACGATTTTAGAAATAAAGTATACAACATTTATAGCGGATCTATACGAAGTCTTTTTTGATAATTCTTAAATAGGCACTTGCACCGTAGAAAATCTTATGGTATCATCTTTCATGCACTTAAAAAGTGTGTGGTGACGCGGCCCTATGGTCAAGCGGTTAAGACGGCGCCCTCTCAAGGCGCAATCAGGAGTTCGATTCTCCTTAGGGTCACCACAAAAAGAGTTGCCTTCGTCTGGGCAACTCTTTTCTTTTACCTAAGTATTCCTAAAACCATGCTAAAGGACTTACTCGTCTTTAAAGTCCGGAAGTTTCTCTTTCTGGGAAGAAATCTCCTTCATCTTCTGTTCCAGCTCTCTCTGACGCAGTTCGATCTCATGAAGCTCAGGATCGACCTTTGTCTTCGGTGCAGTCACTTCCGGTTTGGGATCTGCCGGTTTGGCAGCTACTGTCCTGGATGCCGGCTTCGGCCGGTCTGCCGAGGCAGATGCTGTATTCGATCGGACAGGACGGATCGCTCGTGCAGCAGCCACTCCGACGGTCGGCTTCTGAAGATAGCCGTTCATGACCTCCGGCTGCGGTCCATCCAGTTTATAGTTGTCTTCTTTCTTCGATGGTTTGAACTTCGAGATCAGTGCTCCAACGGGAATGAAATTCTTCATGATCTCCGGGAAAGACATGCCCTTCTTCGACAGATGCCTGTAACGAAGGTAAATGATCAGAAGCAACAGGAGAAGAATAAAGATCCAGAGATAAGATCTGCCGGAAGTTTTAGCAGCAGGCTCAGCAGCTGTAACAGAAGGCGTTATCTGGCCATCGGAAACGTCACCGGAAGGATCTGTAGTATCCGAAGGTTCCACCACACCCACTACTGCTGCTGTCGTCTCACCTGAAGATGAAGTATCCTGCGATCCCGGAATGGTCTCTTCCGGGTTTCCCGGAAGTGTGGACTCTAGTAGTTCCGTTCCGGAAATATCCGATGTCTCCGGCGCTATAGTTGTTTCCGGACTTGTAGCAGACGGCGCGGCTGTTTCCTTCGGAACAGATGTAGCTGTCGGCGCCGGTGTCGCTGACGGCGTCGGAATCGGTGTGTTTGTTGGTACAGGTGTACTGGTTGGAGTAGGTGTAGGTGTATTCGTCGCAGTAGTAGCTTCAGTCTCTTCCTTTTTCTTCGGGTCGTTCTTCCCCGGCCCGTCATCAGGTTTTTCACCAGGTCCTCCCGGGCCACCTCCGGGACCTTCTCCCGGTTTTCCGCCCGGACCACCGGGACCGCCTCCCGGGCCTTCTCCAGGTCCGCCATGTTCATCTCCCGGTTTTGCCAGGACTATCTGCTCTTTTGCATTCAGATCCTTTTCTTCTGCTCCGGATCCGGCCAAAAGTTTTTTCTCCGTTACCGGGAAAACGATGATCAATGCTACTAGCATCGTCATTCCAAGAAATATTCCAACTATTCTGCTCCAACGTCCTTGTCTCATGTCTGTCTCACTCCTCAGTTGTCAAGTCTTAGGCGCATCATCACCGAAGAAAATCATTTTTTCAGACGAAAGTTCTTTCAATTTCTGTTCCAGCTCTCTCTGTCGAAGCACCATCTCATGCAGTTCCGGATCCGTTGTATTCGTCCTGAGCTGTCTTGCTGCTTTAGCAGGAGCCTCTGCGGACGATGCAGCTGATGCTGCGGATACGGGTGCTTTTCGAGGCGATGCCGGCGAAGCTGCACCTGTATTTGAGCGCACCGGCCGATATGCCTGCGCTGCAGCCGCTCCGACAGTTGGTTTCTGCAGATATCCGTTCTTTACCTCCGGCTTTAGATTATCGATCTTATTATCCGCTTCTTTCTTCGAGGGCTTGAACTTAGATATCACAGCTCCCACCGGGATAAAGTTCTTGCATATATCCGGGAAAGACATTCCCTTCTTCGACAGATGGTGATACCGCAGATAAGCCAGAAGCAGCAATACTGCGATTATGCCAAGCCAGATAAACGACGAATAATCAGTTGAATCAGACTTCTTCACAACAGGAGCAGCCACCGAAGACTCAGAAGGTTCAACCGGTGCAGGATCTGTAGGTTCACCTGACGGCTCCGTATCACTCGGTTCAGTATCCACTACTGCCGGAACAATAGCGGTCGTCGATTCTGTAGTCTCCGCTGTCGTGCTTTCTTCCGAAGTCTCCGGAAGCGTTGTCTCCGTCGGCATCGCAGTAGGCGTTTCTGTCGGCTTCGGAGTAGGTGTAGCCGTAGCAGCCGGTGTCGGCGTAGCAGTAGGTTCCGGTGTCGGAGTCGGGCTCGGCGTCGGCGATGGTGTTGGCGTAGGTGACGGTGTCGGACTCGGAGTCGGTGTCGGCGTTGGTGTTGGCTCGATATAACTATAGAATATTCCGCCACGGGTAGGCGAAAGCCTAAATCCTGCTTTTCCCTTTACAGTCACTTCAACGTTAAGATCTCTTATCGGTGAAAGGTCCGGTGTGGTCACAGTGATTTCGCAAGTATTCCCGTTGCAATCGACTTTGATATTGGCCGGTTTTCCGTTTACTTCCTTCGAACTGACCAGCTTTAGATCCGCAGAGGTTCCCGTCATGTTCACAAAGGAGAATCTTGCGGAATTGCTTTTCCCGTCTCCGGGAAGATCCCTTCTGGCTGTATCTTTATTTTCTTCAACAGAGGAGATAACGGCAGAAGATACCACTGCATCGGTATTTACAGATACAGTAAATACCATCTCCTTTTCTCCCCTAAGGACCTGCTGATCCGTGGTGGTAATGGTGATCGATGATGCGCTCACGGAGCGTGCCTGAATACCCGGTCCGCCCCCTCTGGGATTTACATATTGCGCAGCTCCGTGATGTCCCGGAGTATAGTTAATACCGTTTTTATTCAGAGAAACATCGATCACGGCTCTATTGCAATACTCACAGCCTGAAAGCTTCAGACCAAACTGCAGCATGCCATTTCCATTACTGTTGGTTGAAACACTGACAGACATTCCTTCTCCAGGCGGAGCAAGAAGTTTTTCGCGAGACGAAGCAGAGACATTTCCTCCTAAGAAAGCAAGATCAAGTCCCATAAGAATGATGGAACAAATCAGAAGCGAGCATAAGATGCTGAACCAACGACTTCTTCTCATAACCATTCACCCTCCGAAGAAATGCTTCGGGGCAAGCATTCTTTTCACGTGGTCTCTTCTCATGTCCATGACTCCTCGAAATTACTTATTCGGAGTGTCATCCCCCATATTCACATCTTTTTTGGAAAACAGTTCATTAAACTCCTGTTCCATGATCCTTTGTCTTCTCTCCATCTGGACAAGCTCAGGATCGGAAGATGTAAAAGCGGACTTCTTATCTGCCCGTTTAGAAGGAGCAGCGTTCTTATCTTTCGGAGGAATAGCAGCCTTAGCCGCAGCTGCTGCCTGCGCAGCCGGAACAGCCGGGGCCGTCGAAGCAGCCGGAGCCGCAGGGGTAGCCGGAACAGATGCCGCCGGGTTAACAGGAGCTTGTGTCTTCGCCGGAGCAGGAGCTTGCGTCTTTGCCGGAGCAGGTGATTGCGCCTTTGCCGGAGCAGAGGCTTTTGCTCCCGGAACATTCGAACGTATCGGACGGTATGCCTGAGCTGCAGCAGCTCCTGTGGTAGGCTTCTGCAGATATCCGTTTTTGACTTCGGGCTGAGGGCCGTCAAGCTTGTAATTATCCGCTTTCTTAGAATTGGATTTTCCGGCCAGCGCACCGATCGGGATGAAGTTCCTGCATATCTCCTTGAACCCCATTCCCTTCTTCGACAAAATCAAGCATCTTACAATCACAACTATAAGCAGGACCGCAATGACACCAAGCGAGATAAAGAGCGCCCAGTTAGTGGATCCGGATGATGAAGATTTCTTGGAAGAACCCTTCTTATGCGATGGATCTGTCGGCTCCGACGGTGTCGTTTCGGAGGGATCATCTGTGGGATCTGTATCACTCGGTTCTGTATCGACAATTACCGGCGCGATCACATTAGAATCATCAGAGGTCTCGTCCGAAGAGCTATCCTCCGATGACACATCCGAAGATTCGTCCGAAGACTCCGGTGTAGTCGATTCCGTCGGTTCCGGAGTAGGCGTCTTAGTCGGGGTAGGCGTCGGCGTCTTGGTCGGTCCGGCGGTCGGCGTCGGAGTAGGCGAAGGCGTCGGTGTCGGTGTATTTGTAGGAGTCGGTGTCGGCTGTATATAAGAATACTGAGTCGAACCATTGGAGAGAGAAAAGTCCTGTTTTCCCTTTACCTTGACCTCCAGTTTCAGATCCTTTAACGGAGAAAGGTCTTCTGATACAGCAGTGATCGTAACCGTATTACCGCTGCAGTCTGCCGTGATCTTGACCGGTCTTCCGTTCACTTCACGTGCACTGACAAGCTGAAGATCCGAAACAGAACCCTCAAATGTACATCTGACAGAGTTGCTCTTTCCATCGCCCGCTACAGTCATGGTCGATGATTCTACAAATTCCTCAACTGAAGTTATGACAGCACTGGAAACAGAAGTATCTGCAATACATGGAACGCTAAGGGAAATCGAGGATGACCCGGAAAGAACAGATGCTGTCGATGTGGAAATATTGATCGTTTTCGCATTGGATGTGCTCGCCGATGTTCCGGATGGAGCACCTGACGGCTGATAATACTGGACACCTTCCGTAGTACTAGTACGGACAGGAATGGATTCAGACGAAAGAGTTACACGGATCTGAACGCTTTTGTAATACTGACAGCCGGAGAGTTTGACGCCAAAGGATAAAGACTTGGAATCGGATGACCATTGGCTACCGGTAACACTGACAGAAGCATCTGCCGAAGGTGGAACAAGACTGTATTCGAGAGACGAAGCAGAGACATCTTTTCTACCGGAAGGAAGTCCGAGACCCGCAAATACAATAGAGCTTATCAGAAGCGAGCATAAGATGACACTCCAACGACACTTCCTCATAACCATTAACCTCCACAAACGCTCCGGGGCGAGCGCTTAAAAATATTTTCTCCCACGCTATGATAATAGCAGAAAAACCGCCTGACTTCAATGTCAGGCGGTTCCTTCGCTCATAGATATGTGTGATTTACGGCTTATCCGATTTCTTCCATGACACTCTTATATGCCGGGCGGATGATCTTGTTCATGCCGATCAGTTCCTCGATACGGTGTGCACTCCAGCCGACGATACGTGCGGTTGCGAACAGCGGCGTATAGAGTTCCGGCGGAATATTCAGCATCTTATAGACAAGGCCGCTATAGAAGTCAACGTTCGGACTTACGCCCTTAAAGATCCTTCTTGTCTCGGCAATGGCTTCCGGAGCAAGTTCCTCAACGTTCTTATAGAGGATGTAATCCTTCTCCATTCCCTTCTCTTTCGCCAGTTTCTCAACGAAAGCATTCAGGACTTCTTCACGCGGATCACTCATGGAATAGACCGCATGACCCATACCATAGATCAGGCCGCTTTTGTCAAAGGCATCCTTCTGCAGGATCTTCATCAGGTAGTTTTTGATGGCTACGCGGTCTTCCCAGTTATCTACGTGTTCCTTCAGATCGTCCATCATCTCCACGACTTTGATATTCGCACCGCCGTGTTTCGGGCCTTTCAGCGAAGACATCGCCGCTGCCATCGCAGAGTACGTATCGGAACCGGAAGAGGTAACGACACGAGTCGTAAAGGTCGAGTTATTGCCGCCGCCGTGCTCCATGTGAAGCATCAGGGCAACGTCGAGAACCTTAGCCTCTAAAGCCGTGTACTTCTGGTCCGGACGGAGCATCGCCAGGAAATTCTCTGCTGTCGATCTTCCTTTTCTCGGACGATGGATATACATGCTCTCATCGTTATCATAGTGATTATACGCATGATAACTGTATACCGAGAGCATCGGATACTGCGCGATCAGCTGGATGCACTGCTTGATGCTGTTCTCCAGCTGGGAGTCTGTGGAAGACTCGTCATACGAAGCGAGCGTAAGCACACTTCTGGTAATAGAGTTCATGATGTCTTTACTGGGGGCCTTCATGATGACATCTCTGGTAAAGTTCGTCGGCAGACTTCTGCTCTCGTCGAGAATGTCCTGGAATTCGATCAGCTGGCTCTCTGTCGGTTTCTCACCGAAAAGCAGAAGATACGCTGTCTTTTCAAATCCGAATTCATTTTCACCCAGTTCCTTGATGAGGGTCTTGATGTTGTATCCGCGATACCACAGTTCACCCGGGCAGGGTACCTGCTTCCCATCGGGTCCGGAAGTAAAGGAAACGATCTTCGATATTCTCGTAAGGCCTGTCAGAACGCCCTTACCATTAATGTCACGAAGACCACGGTTTACACCGTACTTTTCAAAAAGTGCATCATCGATCGTATCATTCTTCACGCAGACAGATTGCTGTTTAGAAGAAAAATCAGCGATTTTTTTCATGTCCATATAAGTATTTCCTCCCATCCTTTTATTATGCTTTTTCACCTATGGAAAAAGCACAAAAGGTCTAATTATTATACCACAAAGGAGGAAAAATCCAAAAATCTTTAGTGTTCCAGTGCTTTATAACGCCATTTGCCGCCTTTATACCGCATGACGCAGACGATCGCCGTTACCGCCCATGTAAGGCCGGTCGTGACCCAGATCCCCCAGTAACCGAGAACAGGGATCCTGGTAAGCACATTGGCAAACACGATACGGCAGACAACTTCCGTGAGACCGTTGATCATGGCAAACCCGGTATCTCCGCATCCGTTCAGAACGGCACGCGGAACATAGATCATGCCCAGTCCGAAGTAGAAAGGACTCGTGATCTTCAGTGCACGGCTTCCTAAAGAAATAACAGCCGCCGCATCGGTTTCCGTTACGAAGATACTGCAGATGAATTTTCCGAAGAAAAAGAACAGCGGGAGCATGATCACACTAAAGACAAGCACGATAAGAGTTGCTTTGCGGAAACCTTCCACGACTCTCTCCTGCTTCTTCGCACCGATATTCTGGCCGGAATAAGATGTCAATGCCATACCGAGCGAACCATACGGTTGCTGCACGAGCTGCTCGATTCGGCCGCTGATCGTATATGCCGAGGCAACATCCGGTCCAAAACCGTTAACTACCGCCTGAAGTGCGATACAGGAAACAGCGATCATGGAATTCTGCATCGCAACAGGAGATCCGAGGCGGAACGAGTCTTTGATCATAGAATAGTCCGGCTTCAGGTCATTCCTGGTAAGCTTGAAATAGCTGACCTTATGATAAGCATAGATCATCGATGCGACAGCAGAGACCGCCTGGGCAATAATCGTTGCCAGTGCCACGCCGACAACACCCATATCAAACGCCAGGACGAAGACCAGGTCGAGGCAGACGTTGATAACACTACTCAATATCAGGAAGTAAAGCGGCGTTTTCGAGTCACCGATAGATCGCAGAAGTGCTGCCACACCATTATAGAAAGCAACACCGATGATACCGATACTGGTGACACGGAAATAATTGATGGAATCAGCGATATATTTATCCGGTGTATTTAAGAGCCGCAGGATCGGGCCGGCAAAGATCACGCCGATCAGCGTCACCAGGATCGCCGATGAGGAAAGAACATAGATCGAGTTAGCGATCGTCTTCTTCAGCTGTTTCTCATCCCCGGCACCGAAGTACTGCGACGCGATAACGCCGATACCTACAGCAAGACCGGAGCTAAGCGAAAAGAACAGGAAATTCAGAGATCCGCAGGCACCAACTGCCGCCAGCGCATGCGCACTTACAAATCGTCCTACAACGATCGAGTCCACCATATTATAAAGCTGCTGAAAGAGATTTCCGATCAGAAGCGGGATCGTAAACTTCAGAATATGTCGGGTAGGATTACCCACCGTCATATCGGTTACATTCTTATTCGCCATACATTTATTCTCATCTAAGTCATTGCTCCGGAAACTCCATACCGGGCAAGAAGGTCTTCTCACATGTAAAAAGGCACACCTTCTTTTGGTGTGCCAGTCAATTATAAGTGAACATCCGTAAAAACGATATCGTTTTTTTGTCCTGTTTTTGCACTAAAGTATCTTCTGATCTCTAAGATAGGTTAGTAAACCTTCACAACCCATGACACACTCATCGTACACTTCCGAAAAACGTCCCGTGTACCACGGATCACTCACATCCTTATCTGACCCGCAAAACTCCAGAAGTTTCCAGATCTTCCCGTCGCCCCGTTCATGGCCGGTCATCCGCTCGATATTTCTCATATTCATGCTGTCCATACCGATCAGGAAGTCATACTCGTCATATTCCGAGCGTTTCAGCTGCTGCGCACGTTTCTTCGTAAAGTCAGTATAAGGAGTCTTCCCGATCCCTCTCCTCTTCAGTTCCTCCCTTGCCGGCGGATACACAGGGTTTCCCACATCGCCCCAGATCTCCTCTGTACTCGTCGCACGGGACTCAATATGGAACCGGTCGGAAATGCCCAATTTCTCGGTTATATCCTTAAAAATATACTCGGCCATCGGCGATCGACAAATATTGCCGTGGCAGATAAAAAGCACCTTAATCACACTAAACACCTCGTTGTTTTCAGGCATTTTCGCACACTTACACCAGATAGTCAACTAATGTTTGGAACGATAAATTCAAGAGAAAACTTTCCTTCACACCGAATATCCCAGTGCTTTTATATCATCTTCGCATTTGGCGGTCATTATTCTGTCATATTTTTCTTTTACCAAGTATTTGAGATCATCACTTAATTCATTATAGTCTCCGGTCAGTTTATCCTGCACAAACCGCACCGAGTCCTCTTCGTTTAATCCCATGACTTTACTTGGCAAGGAATAAAGCGTCTTAACAACATCAAAATGAGATAATCCGTCAGCATCGACAAGGATCTGCTCTTCCTCCGTGCTCCGGTATTGCTGTCTTCTTTTACTGTGATTCAGAATACATCTTTTGACAAGCTGCGTTTTGTCTTCCGGGTAATTACTCTCCCGTAACAGCTTTTCCGCAATTCCCGCACCGTATTCATTGTGCCGGCTTCGGTCCAGTGACATATCGGTCATGGAAATATCATGTAAAAGGGCAGCTAATTCCAACACTTCCCCATCGACATTCTTGTCCTTTGAGAGCATTACAACATACTTATAAACATACTGGATATGCTCCCGATATATGTTATACTCATCCTTCGTACCTTTTGTCAGTTCTTCAAATCGGGCACTTCGATCGATTATCTCCTGCCGCATTTTTTCAACAATCTGGCTCATTTGCCAACTCCTTTATGGCATCAACCCTATAAACTTGAATTTACACACTCTCATACGTCTCAAACTGACCACTGAGCATCGTATAAAAGCCAAACCTTTCATAAAATGATTTTAAGCTTTCATCAAATATAACCGAAATCATGTAGATATGACTTTCTTTAAGATATTCAATCATCTTATTCATCAATTCAGAGCCTATACCCTTTCCCTGATATCCCGGCTTAACCATAAGATCCTGAATATATGCATCCGTAACCCCATTAGAAATACAATCTACATATCCTATCAGTTCATTATCTTCAAATGCAGCAATATGATAGTAAGATGTCATCTTTGGATTAGAAAGTTCTTTTTCCATTCTATTCCAACCTACAGATTCTCTAAGCGAACATAGCTGCTCTGCAGATACTTGTTCATTTATTTCGAATGTCATTTATACGACCTCCTTGGGGAAATAAAAATCAGAATTTTATATCATCCCTACAAACTGCGATTTGGCTTAGTCAGTTTTCTTCTGATTATCTATAACTCATAATTGCATACTTTATGATGATATTTCTCTATTCTCATATGGATAGCTGCAAAGCACGCTGTCAAGATATTTGATCCCGCAAAAGAACTTACAGATAGAAGTGTCTTTTACTGCACATTTATGTTCCCTAGTATTCTCTGCAATATTCCATGGACAAGCGCTTTGATCCCAGCCGATATTATCACTGACCAGATCAATATCCATATTCGCGCCCTTAAGTTCATTGATCGTCATATTTTTCCTCCTTACTCGCGATGTAAGTCCTTTGCCGTAATAAACTTATAAATCCGCAGGTACTATTTCAGACCGTAAGAGTCGGACAGCTTGCTCGACCGAAATTATCTTCGCGTAACGAGGTCCCCACATGAATTCATTATAGTACTTGTAGGCGGTTTCCTTATCAAAATAGGGATTGTCATAGGTTGAATTTGTGTATGAGGGAACAATTATGTTGAATCCTCTCTCAAACCCACTCTTAATTGTTGCATCCATACAATAGTCAGTAGATAAACCGATCGTTATAATATCCTTTTCGCACTTAGACAGAAGATATTCCGTCAATCCTGTCATAGGGTGAAAAGCACTGTTAACATTCTTTTCAAAACGTTTTTCACCCTCCATTGGTGCAAACTCCTCATAAACCTCATAGTTATCCGTAGCTTTATCCAGATCCGTGCCCGGGCCGTCATCATGCTGGACATAAACAACCTCAACCTTATTCTCTCTCGCTACGGTAATTAACTGCTTGATGTTTTTTCTTACCAATTCAAACGCATACAGTCTTTCGTCAAAACATCCTTTTTGTGTATCTACAACTAAAAGTATCATTCTATTCTCCCTTCTGAATAAAAATATCATTCCATAGATCTTCATGAGACTGAGTAAACAACACCGGCTTCTCCTCTCTAGAAAAGTATCTCAGTTCCATCGTTTCATTCAGATCACAAACCAACTCTCCCCCTATTGGAAGAAGTTCATAAGCAATAACGATGCTCTGTGCTTTATCTCCACTTGAGTATGTTATATCAAGATCAGAATAAACACCGATTATTCTGCCGCACTGAACATCGAGACCAGTTTCTTCCTTCGCTTCCCTGATAGCTGTCATCTGAGGTGTCTCTCCTAATTCAATAGCGCCTCCCGGAAAGCCCCATTTATTGCTGTCGCCTCTTCTTTGGAGCAGGACTTCTCCATTCGAGTTAAAAATGCAGCCGCCTGCAAATGCCAAAATGATCTTATCATGACCAACTTTGCTTCTGATATTCTGAATATAATTTTTCGTAAGTTCCATAATCAGTACCCCATTACTTTTGACACTTCGCGTGCCATATCTTCTCCTGCCAACATCTCTAATAGTCGAATGGCGCGAATTCCATGGTCACGAATCCCTTACAGCAAAATAATAACACCTTCAAACTTCACCTATCATTGTTGGTTTCCCATTCTTTTAATGTTGAATTCCAATTCTGCATTTCATCAACATTCTTTTTATCTTCACATATTATGTTTGATAGCATCAGCTTTTACATATTGCGTCTTTCGCCCAGATCCAATACGAACAAGATATCCTTCATCAACCAGTTTTTTCAAGGCAGATTCTACGGAAGAGCTCCCCAAACTCGGACATAATGTCAGCACTTCCAATTTAGTAAACTTTCCGATTCGTTCTGTAACACAAGCCTTAACTATGTCGTACGAAGTACTTCTAGTTCCTTCAGCGTGAGCAATAGTGACTCTTCGCTCAAACTCGCGGTAGCATGCGAGGATTACACCCAGCATGTATTTGATAAACGGTTTGGGATCGTTTTGTCCTTCATGCCAATTTTGATCAGCTCTCTGCAACGAATCATGATAGGCTTCCTTAGTATCAGCAATTGCTTTCTCGATACTTATGTATTGTCCAACCAGGTATCCACATCTATTTAGAAGAAGCAGAGTAATTAGTCGACTCATTCTTCCGTTTCCATCATTAAATGGGTGAATACACAGGAAATCGAGAAGGAAGCATGGAATTAGTATTAACTCATCAACCACACCTCTATCCAACTCTTTCTGATACTGCTCACAAATTTGATCAATAGCATCGGGAGTCTCATATGGTGCTAAAGGTCTGAATAGCATGATCTTCTCACCGGCCTCCGTAACCATATCGATTTCATTGGGAGTTGTCTTAAACTGACCGCCGTAAGAGAAATTCGTATACTTTAGTAATTCCTTATGCATCTGAAGGATATAATTTCGTCTTACAGGGATTGCATCGTAATTATCATGCACCAGATTAAGTACGTTTCGATACCCAAGGATTTCTTCCTCATCACTATTCTTAGGTGTCGTTTTATCGTTCATTAACTGTTTTAGTCTTGAACTGGTGGTTACTATTCCTTCGATACGGTTTGAAGCCTCAGTACTTTGAGCTTTAGCCACCTCGATAAGACGTGTAAGTTCAACCGGCTTCTGGCGAAGGAACAATTCCTGTTTTCCTTTGTACTCGTGAATCTTTGAAATATAAGATACTATTTCATTATCCCAAGTTCTATCAGCCAATTTAGAATAATCAAACTGTCTCATTCGGCAACTATCCTTTCTCCCAACCAACACATCTTTTCTCCCAGACCATACCTCCTTTTGGGAGATTTTTCAATATAATTGGGAGAAATCTTTCATAATCCAAACTCAAAAACAGCCCAGAAAAATCCTGGACTGCTTTTCTACGTTTTTCTCCCAAATCAATATTCGTAAGATCGGTTTGTAACCTTCAGACCTGCAACATAGTCGCATCCTTTTTCTTTCACGTTATTCGGATCCATCGGGTAGTGGATGTTATACGAAACACTCTTTTCCCCAAAGCGGTCCGCAAGGAATTCTTCGTCAACATGTCCTCCAACGATTTCGAGACACACTATTACGTGATCATCTCCGGGAACGATCTCCTTCTCCCAGAGATACTTACATTCAAGATTCATAAAGCATTCTTCTACCATCGGCGCATCTACCCAGGAAGCCTTCGCCACGGTAAGTCCGGATGCGGAGATCTCATCCGCTTCAAACTGATTATTCTGGATCGTTTTCATGCAGTCTTCGTACTTGTCCGAAGACATGAAATTGATGACCGCTTCTTTCTTCTCGTTCAGCGTCTGATGAAGGTGTCCGCCTTTTGTAACACTGGCAAGAACAGCGAAATATCCGTTACCGTGATCCGCGCTGGTAAACGTCGTCCACGACTGCATCGTCGCGTTCGGTTGACCGTTGGATTTGTAGGTCGTTACGAGAAACATCGGTGTCGGGATCCCCATAATGAATTCTTTC
The DNA here is from genome assembly GCA_017961235.1 of Clostridiales bacterium. Taxonomy (GTDB): domain Bacteria; phylum Bacillota; class Clostridia; order Saccharofermentanales; family Saccharofermentanaceae; genus Scatonaster. Next base: position 15,486 of record JAGCXQ010000003.1, read on the forward strand.
CAGTCGAACCCGAAATTCCTGGAAAACTCAGCATATGTTCCCTGAAGGGAAGATGGCATTTCTTTATAGTGCTGTTTCATTTTTTTCCTCCATTTTCTTTAAAATGTATCAAACTTACCATTAGTATATTCGTTAATGACTATCTTCCAGAAGGTTTGAGCAGGCAGGTTATTTCGCCATTGTGATATTTCCCATCCACCGGGAAACATCTTGAATTTGTTAATTCAAAATGCCTCTTATCGAATCCACATAGTTGTCTGTAATCAAAGTAATCTTTTCTTCATAAGACTTGTAACCATTTATGATCTGCTGATTGTCTTTCATCACTTCTTCAACTGTACAATCAGAATCATCAAGCCTGTTTTCAATGTCTGAGCCATGCGCTTTTATATCTTCAAAATGCGAAATTATATATTCATCTGACATAGCAAGACAGATGAATCTTATCGACGGAAGATACTGCTCATCAAAACTATTTCTCCAATCAAAGGGAACATAACAACCCTCAACAATTAGGTTCTGCTTATTCTCTATGGCTGTCTTGATGATTTCTCTGACGATCGGCCACAAATATTCTGTAAGCTCGGCATCGTCACCAGGCGTAAGATCAGTGTTTCCACTGCGAATAAGTCCCATTTTCAAATGATCTATGGAAAGATACGGGTATTTATACTTTTCAAGCAATCTCTGCGCCAAAACAGTTTTTCCGGTATGTGATGCACCTGTTATAAGTATGATCATAGACTTCTCTTCAACTCCGTTCTTACGTTCTAGAAATTTACACCCATATCATATGCCTTGGAAAGATGTCGTGGCATATTCTCATTTCGTGCTTCTTCATTCCAATGCGATATACTATCAAAAATAACCATTTCTTTCTCTTTTGCCCTATTACGAATTCTATCTCCCAACATTACTGTTTCCATAGCACTCTTCTCCCCTGTTTCAATGAGAGATTGCATGGTTTTTCCTGCACAAACGATAAATAATGCTTTTTCAAGAACCTTCATCGCAGGATCTGGTCTATAAGCAAATCCTGTTGTCCAAACCCGGTCAAACCACCCCACAAGCTTCGCGGGTGCTTCCGTCCAAAATACAGGATATATAAACACAATTGCATCACTGTTCTGTATTTTTTCCTGTTCAATCAAGACATCTTTTGATTTTAATCCATCCGCTTTGTAATAGGTTTCTCGTAAATATTCTTCTTCACTCATGTCCGTTTTAAAATCCATATCATATAAATCAGATATTAAAACCTCATGACCTGCATCTCTTAAACCTCGTTCAAAAGATTTATATACCTCATTCGTAAAACTATCTTTTGAAGGATGGCAATATACAATTAACACTTTCATATCAATACCTCTTTAAATTCTTATGGTCTGATCAGGTCCGTCTTTACTATAGCAAATATGTCCAATATGAATCTGTTTTTCCTTAAGCTGTCTCTTTTGTGAGATTCTTTAGCCATACATATTTATTATATCTCCACCTAATAAAAGGCACCTTCACTATCTCATCCAGGCACATGATTACATAAACGACTATGACCGGAAGATGTAATACAAAGCAGGCGATAAGAGCCAGTGGAATCGCAAAGCACCAGGTGGCAATCAAAACACTTATCCCGTCATAAATCGAATCTCCTCCCGCTGGAAAGACTCCACAGGTAATAATGGTATTGTATGCATAAGCCACCATATAGAAAGCCAGAAAAATAAGCATTTGTATGAGATATTGCTTGGCCAGGGGTTCAAGTACATAGAATACATAAACAAGCGGACCAACAATGCAAATGAGCAATACATTTATCATTCCTGAAATCAGTGACACTTTCCAACTAAGAGCACCATATTCTTTCGCCTTATCCAATTTATTCTGTCCAAGGAGTTTCCCGATCATGATACTGATACCGGTAGAGAAGCCATGAGTAAGTCCCTGTATCAGTTGCTGAGCAACTGTGACTACAGCGGCTGCTGCCGTGGCAGCTGTCCCGAGATGTCCCAGAAAAAACGAGTGCATTGGGATGCTGAATCCCCAAGCCAGTGAGGACAACATCATTCCGGGGATGATTTTCCAAAGTTTTCGCTCATATGTCCTGGAAAAACAAAGCAGGGAATCTTTTCCAAGACGTATATTCTCATTTCTCTGCGCCCAAATAACACACCAGATCAGAGCAATCATTTCCACAACGATCGTTGAATAAGCAGAGCCGTTTGCACCCAAAGCAGGGATCTTTCCAAATCCATAGATCAGGAAGAAATCGGCTGCCATGTCCACTGTTACGGTAACAACAGAGATCCAGACGCTCAACTTCGCATGCCCGGAAATCTTCATAATCATCAGAAAGCACCGCAATACAGAGGTAAAAACATAAGAGAAGCACACAATCCTCAGGTAATCCGCTCCGATCCGGATTAGCTCCTGCTCATTAGTCAATATCCCTATAAGCTGTTCTGCAAAGATATAAGCACCTACCGTGAAGATGATTCCGATGCCCAGGGCATATCGAATTGCCATTCCCAGAAATCTTTTTGCATTAAGATAGTCCTTCTTGCCCCAATATTGGGATATCAGAACACTCGCTGCAACAATAGCAACGCTATAGAATAAAGACATAACAAAAGCAATCTGATTGGCAAGCGATACGGCTGCGATCGCATCCTGCGTCAGACGTCCTAGCATAAGTGCATCCGATGCGCCGACAAGAGCCGTAAGAAGATTCTGTAGCGCCAAAGGCACTGACAGGCTCATAAGCTGCTTTTTGAATTCTTTTCTTCCTTCAATACCCATCAAAAAGGATCCTCAATCGCTTCTATATTAGTCGTTCAAACATTTCTGCATGACAATGGCATCGCTATAGGTATTATTCGCATACCAGTAGTTCTTGTATACTCCGATATCGGTAAATCCAATTTTATGGTAAAGCGCAATGGCTGCCTTATTATCAACTACTACTTCCAGATCAATATTCCGAAGATTCATCTTTTTCGCACATTCAATGATTTCTGTCATCAGCCTGGTGCCGATTTTCATATTCCAGTAGTCTTTTCGGACAGAAATGGAAAACGTGGTATTATGATGCAATTTTGCCGCCGGATAGCCGGCCAGTTCAGCCCGGCCTATGATCTTCCCATCTAAAAGGGCAATCATAATCACGCTGTTGTCTGACTCATGAGAAGCCTGGATGCGCCGTTTTACCGCTTCAACCGGTGCTTTAAACCCGTTCGATCCATGCATAAGATTATTGGATTCTCCTCCAACGATGTTCAGATAGGAAATCATTTCCTCTGCATCATCCATTGTTGCTTCTCTAAAAACAATGTTTTCCATTTATTCGCTCTCCTTTTCTAGTTTTTCAATCGTATCCTTAAGGATCTCTTCTCGAAGTGCTGTGAGCCATTTCGAGAATGAGACCGTTTCAAAAGCATACGTCTTATTCAGCTCATACTCGTTTTCCGACCATGTGGAGAGCGGAGACTCGTTGTGCTGGATCAAAGCTTCAAGTTTATCCAATGCCTTATACAATTTCGCTTCCGGCGTCTCCTGCGCATCCATTTCCTTGTATAGAGCAGCGAGGTCGGAAGATATTTCTTCCGGGAGCGACTTCACCCATTGTTCTAATAATGTATCTTCTGTTTTTCTGTCAGCATCCGTCTTAACAAAAGCGGGTATATCACCAGTAAAGCATTCTCCGAGATCATGAATAAGACACATGCTCACGACCTTATCCATATCAAGCTCCGGGAACTCGTGTCTCAGGAGTGAAGCCATAAGTGATACTCTCCAGCTGTGTTCCGCCACACTCTCTGTTTTTCCGTTGGTGGTCGTACAGTGTCTGGGTGTATCTTTGAGTCTTTCGGCTACATGTAATATTTCAAGGTATTCTCTCGCGTTCATGCTTTTCTCCAGATTTAAATAGAATGATTATCCGCCTATTTTTCTGCACTTAAAGCACATGGATAGAGGGATCATCCTCGCCTTCTGTGCTTTCGGACCGTTGTCCGTACTATCAGCCAGTGTCTGTTCGTCGGTTTGTTCGACCATCTTCTCGATGATAAAACCGGCTTCATACAATGCATTGACATAAGTAGAGATCTTCCTGTTCGCAAAGGTCACTGTGGTGTCGTGAACCGGCATATCAAAGTAGGACTCATCGAAATAACTTCTTGAAAACACGAGTTCTCCATTCTGCACTTCATCTTCGCCGGTTGCATATGATTTTGCCACGCAATAGTGAAGCGGATGTCCCCAGCTGAATATGAAAAGGCCGTCCTTTTTCAGATACGAGGCAATCTTCTTAAATGTGCCGGCAAGGTCAGTGGTCCAGCCGATACCATAGATGGAATACACGTAGTCGAAATAATCTTGGGGAATGCCTGAATCTTCCTCCATAGGTGCGCAAACAAGCTTCGGATCACAGCCACTCCCGTTAAGAAACTGCCTGGCATTGTCCAGTTGTTTTTGTGACAGATCAAGACCCCAAAGTTCACCGGCGCCTTTATCCCAAAGGTATTTCAGCGAATGCCCGCTTCCGCAGCATAGCTCCAGGACCTTCTTGCCGGCCACATCCGAGAAGAAATGCAGATCATCTTCTGTTACAAACTTAACTCCGTATTTGGGCAGTGCCGTCGTCCCAAACCAAAGATCAGCGTGTTCATCCCAGTACTGTTTATTCTTTGTGATTATAGAGTCTTCCATATAGATTCCTGTCCCGAGTATTAAGTTCCTTGCTACATTATAAACTAACCCGGATTATTATGTTTGATTCTTCGTTTTCACCAATCAACTCAACAGATAACTGATCAACTGTAGTTTCAAATTCTTCATCCAAACTAAGATCAATCTTTTCCTTTGTGCATCCTAATGTAATATGGGGTTTGTATTCAAAAGGCAGTTCTTCTTGAAAAATATCACGATA
>JAGCXQ010000022.1 GCA_017961235.1 Clostridiales bacterium
ATGTCCGACCAGTTCTGTGATTGAATTGTAAATCTTTCCCATTTTTGTTTCCTCCTATATTCCCCGATCGGGTAATTGATTAACTGAATAGATCTTGTAATCGTCCGCGAGTTCCATCATGCCGTATTCCATGAGGATCTCTTCGAGTCTTTCCTGTGTCATCGGTGTCGGGATAACGAAATCCTGATTCTCGATCACTGCCTGTGCCAGGTTTCTGTATTCCTGTGCCTGGTGCGAATCGGGTCTGTATTCGATGACCGTCTTCTTATTGATCTCTGCGTGCTGTACGATGTTGTCTCTTGGAACGAAGTAAAGAAGCTTGGTGCCGAGTTCCTTGGAGAAAGCACGGAGAAGGTCGAGTTCTCTGTCTACGTTTCTGGAGTTGCAGATGATGCCGCCGAGTCTTACACCGCCCGTTCTTGCATATCTCTGGATACCTTTGGAGATGTTATTCGCTGCATAGAGAGCCATCATCTCACCACTTGCTACGATGTAGATCTCCTTTGCTTTACCTTCACGGATCGGCATTGCGAAACCACCGCAGACAACGTCACCTAATACGTCATAGAAAACATAATCCAGATCGTCAGTATAAGCACCAAGGTTTTCCAGCATGTTGATGGAAGTGATGATACCTCTTCCTGCGCATCCAACGCCCGGTTCCGGTCCGCCGGACTCTACGCACTTGGTTCCGCCGTAGCCTTCCTTCATGATACGGTCGAGGGAGATGTCTTCACCTTCCTCACGGATCGTATCCAGTACGGTCTTCTGAGCAAGACCTCCGAGAAGAAGTCTTGTGGAATCGGCCTTCGGGTCACATCCGACTACCATGACTTTCTTACCGTGCTCAACGAGTCCTGCGGTAAGATTCTGTGTCGTGGTGGACTTACCGATACCACCCTTGCCGTAGATTGCAATCTGTCTTAATTCACCCATGTTTCTTTATCCTTCTTTCAATTAAATAATTCGTTAACCTGTTCGTATTTCACCAGTTTGTCGATCGATTCGGAGATGATCCCCGGGATCTCATAACAACTGATGCCCTTGCTTTCGAGTACTGCCCTGGCGCCGTTTCCGACCCGGCTTACCAGAAGATGTGTGCAGTCCGAAAGTTTATCGGCGTTTTCGGAAAGTCTCTTTTCATCGTGATCGCCCATCTCGCAGACAGGAGGAAGATTTCTGACTTCCAGAAGCTTCAGTTCATCGTCTGATACTTCGTATATGTAAAAAGCTTTGGCCTTGCCGAAGTGGTTATTCACTACGATCCCGTCGGAGCTGGCCACCGCGATCCGGTAGATTTTGTCAGCCATGTGAGAAAGTCTCCTTTACGCCGAGTCTTCTCTGATAGATCTGATCTCCGAATTCGGACTTTCCCGGTACTCCTACCGCATCGGCCCGGCAGTGCTGGCAGTGACGGAAGACATCGATATATTTTTCTGCTTTCCGTCTCGCTTCGTCGATCTGCGGGCAGGTCGGGGCCTTAACATCCTTGAGCTCATGCTGCGGGATCAGAGGGATGATATTGTAGATCTTCGCGCCGGCTTCTTTTACCGTCTTTGCGATCTGCTCGATATGGTCTCCGTTGATCTCCGGGACAAGCACCGTATTGACTTTGACCGTGATCCCCGCTGCGGCGACTTTTCTTATTCCCGCCAGCTGGTTTTCGATCAGGATCTTCGCGCCTTCGACGCCTTCGATTCTCTTTCCGTGATAGATGATGTAAGCATTCAGCTTATTCTCTATTTCCGGATCGACCGCATTTACGGTCACTGTCAAAGAATCGATCCCGATATCGATCACGTCCTGTGCTCTTTCATTCAGAAGAAGTCCGTTCGTGCTCATGCACTTGATGAGCTGCGGGAATTTATCTTTTATGATCTTGAAAGTTTCCAGCGCGTTATCTGTCGCCAGCGTGTCTCCCGGACCGGCAATTCCGGCCACTTTGATGTCGGGGCAGATCTCCAGAGCTTTTTCCAGGATCTCTTCGCATTCTGCAGGTTTTAACACCTTAGATGTCACTCCCGGCCGTTCTTCGACGTCGTTGATGGCGCGGTCACAGAAGCGGCATGCGATATTGCATCCCGGACTGACAGGAAGATGGATCCTTCCTGCATTATTCTTATGACCGCCGAAGCATGGATGGGAGTTCTGCAGATCCTTGTATGTGTTTCTCATCTGCACTCCGGTGCTGTTCAGTCTTTGAACAGCGGAGTGGAGAGGTAACGGTCGCCGGAGTCAGGCAGAAGTGCAACGATCACTTTACCCTTATTTTCCGGTCTCTTTGCGAGGATCTCTGCGCCCTTAAGAGCAGCACCGGAAGAAATACCGACCAGGATGCCCTCGGAGATGGCGAATGCTTTTCCTTCTGCAAAAGCATCTTCGTTTTCGATCGCGAGGATCTCGTCATACACTTTCGTATTCAGAACTTCCGGAACGAAGCCCGCGCCGATACCCTGGATCTTATGTGCGCCCGGCTTACCTGTGGAAAGAACTGCGCTGGTTGCAGGCTCAACTGCTACTACCTTGACGTTCGGGTTCTGGGACTTCAGGTACTCGCCGACACCTGTGATGGTTCCGCCTGTACCAACGCCAGCTACGAAAATATCTACTTTTCCGTCGGTCTGCTTCCAGATCTCCGGACCTGTTGTTTCCTTATGTACCTTCGGGTTTGCCGGGTTCACGAACTGGCCGAGGATAACGGATCCCTCGATCTCCTTATTCAGTTCTTCAGCTTTCGCGATCGCACCCTTCATGCCCTTGGCACCCTCTGTCAGAACGAGCTCTGCGCCATATGCATGCAGAAGGTTTCTTCTCTCGATACTCATCGTATCCGGGAGTGTCAGAATGGCCTTATAGCCTTTGGCTGCAGCCACTGCTGCAAGACCGATACCGGTGTTACCGGATGTAGGTTCGATGATCGTTGCGCCCGGCTTCAGAAGGCCCTTGTTCTCGGCGTCCTCGATCATGGCAAGAGCGATTCTGTCCTTTACGGATCCGGCCGGATTTAAGTACTCCAGCTTACCCAGTACAGTCGCCTCGGTGATTTCTCTCTTTTTAGAATACGCATTCAGCTGAAGAAGCGGCGTATTTCCGATCAGTTCCAGTGCACTTTGCTTAATCTCACTCATTTTAAATTTCCTCCTAAAGATAAAAAAATCAGCTGCTACCCTTTTGGTAACAACCGCATCATAAAACCGTTGTTCTCAACAAAAGGTGTCCGGGGTTATTTCCCGCCTAAACATGTCGAACACATACAACACTTGCAACACATCTGCACGAGTTTTCGATCCATCATATTCTTCATGTTTACTGACCTCCTTCGTAGCGGTTTTTTGCTGTTTTCTTGAGCTGAGATAATAGTAACACTACCCGCAGGCTTTGAAAAATCGCTAATAATTATCGTCTGTGATAAGTTTGAGTTATAACCCTGCCGCCGTTTTTTGAATATCAAAAACTTGTCCTGCATATTCTTTCACGTGATCATCGTGTGTCGCGACCAGCACGGCGTGCCCGGAATACACGTATTTCGAGAGATATTCGAGGATGATCCTGCCCGTTCCGCTGTCAAGTCCGGTGGTCGGTTCATCCGCGATCAGAAGGACAGGCTCCGTAAGAAGCGCCCTGGCGATGGCTGCGCGCTTTAGTTCACCTCCCGACAGTTCATGGGGAAATCTATCTGCGAGATCACCGATCCCGAGATTCTCAAGATGCCGCTTCGCCTTCTCTTCGTATGCTATTCTCTCTTCGGACGAACCATCCAGAAACGGCTCCACGATATTCTCGAGGATCGTATAGTTTTTAAGAAAGAAATTACTCTGCGGCACATAGCCGATCTTTCTTTTATGGATATCGGACAGTTCCTCATCAGATAGTTTATACAGATCCTTCCCCTCGAAAAGCACCTGTCCCTCGTCCGGATCGAGGATACCCGCAAGGACTGCAAGGAGAGTGCTTTTGCCGGAGCCGGATTCGCCCATCACGGCAATGAACTCTCCTTCATTGATACTGATCTCCAGGGAATCCAGGATCTTTCTCCGGTTTGATTTATAACTCTTACTTATACCTTCTGCGGTAAGCATCCTTACTCCTCCTTTCGAAGTGCCAGATACGGCTCGATATTTGTCGTGTGAATAATAAAGAATACCGATGACAGGAACACGATCAGGATCACCAGGCCTACGATCAGAAGGATCTGAAGAAGAACGGATGCGATCCCGGGCCCGAGATACGGCATATCCAGGGACTTTCCGATATATCTTCCGAACGGGATCACGATCAGCGCACCTAAGAATGATCCGCCCAAAGCTCCCGCCAGACTGATCAGTCCCATCTCGGAAAGAAGTTTTCTTATGAGATCTTTCTTTCTGTGGCCGAGCACGCGAAGAAGTGCGATCTCCGATTTTCTTCCTTTCATGATGATGCTGTTGATGATCAGAAGGATCGCGACCAGAAGGATCCCGAGAGACAGCGAGATCACGTTCACCACACCTGTGATTTTCCCAAGACTTCCGGACAAAGACTCATGAAGCTTCTTCGGATAGACGACATCAAAGATATCGCCGATCGTCTTATGCGCGGAGTCGATGACCTGCTCAGCTGTGTGGGAGCCGTCCACGTTGATGAAGATCGAAGAAAGGATATCTCCCTTCTTCTGCTCCTCAGTAAGAAAAGATCCTTTCTCTTCGGCGTTTTTCAGAAGTTCCGCTTTTGCATCGGTGGAAAAATACACCGAACTGTCCAGCGCCGTTCCGGTCCTTGCCATCTGCGATGCGATCGGATATTCCTGCCCGAAGAGCTTGATCTTTCCGTCTTCACTGACGATGTCACTTCCGACGATAACCGCATCTCCGGAGAGTTTCTGCTTATACTCCGTCTCGATCCACGGCCCCACGACAAAGTCACTTTCCGGGTCGAAGAATACGATCTGCACTTCACTGCTGCAGCAATCGGCAGAGAGCGACTTCAGGAAGCACTGCGAAGTGGAATCCGAGATCCCGTCGATCGACTGCACTTTCTCATAGACCGCACCGTCGAAATAAAAGTTACTGCGGCTTCCCTCAAGAAGCATATTCTCCGCTTTTTCGCGTTCACCCTTCGGGACCAGCATGATGTCCGCGCCGAGGCGCTTCCTCATATTGCCCATTCCTTTTTTCAGGCTCACACTGATCACGGTAACGGAAAAGAGCATGACCGAAAGAATGACGACAGTTGCCAAAAGGCACGCGTTAAGAAACGCGTGTCTTTGGATGTCTTTTATCGTGTTTTTCGTTCTTTTCAGGCTCATTTTTCATTTCCGCTTCTTGCCAGAAGAAAGATATCCGCTGCAGCGGCAACTAGCAGGAGAACGCTCAGCACGATCAGCGCCGGATAGGTCTTTACACGGCAGGCCATATCGCTCATCTTGCAAAGGCCGGTAAGCTTAGCCGGGAGGGCCAGTACCAGACCTGCATTCAGAAGCTCTGCGATGGAAATACCAAGACGGATATCCTTATTTTTCAGGAAGAAGTAGATCACGCCGAGTGCCGCGATCACAAGACCGACACCGATCTCTGCTTTCTTCGTAAAGAAGCAGGCCATCTTCATCTCGCTTTCGCACACCGGGAAAAGCACAGTCGGTGCGAGTATTACGAGAAGTCCTAAAAGGATGAAAGCGGCTGCAAAAATAATTCTGTTTTTCATATGTGTTTCCTCATTTCTTTTACTTTTTTACAGATAGTATTCGACTTCGTCCACCTGTCCGCCGAGATTTAAGACATTCAGGATCTTGGTTCTGTATTCCTGGAAAGTGTCCTGCGCACGAGCGCGGGGACGCGGAAGATTGATGTCGATGATCGCTTCGACTTTCGAAGGTCTTGCCGACATGACGACGACCTGATCGGACATGTAGATCGCTTCATCGACATCGTGAGTAACCATGACCATCGTCATGTTGTGTTTCTTCCAGATGTTGATGATCTCATCCTGAAGATTCATTCTGGTAAAGGCATCCAGCGCACCGAGCGGCTCATCGAGAAGCAGTACGGACGGATGTCCTACGAGCGCTCTTGCCAGAGATGCCCTCTGCTGCATACCGCCGGATAGCTGATGCGGATATGACTTTTCAAAGCCTTCCAGTCCGACAAGTTTAATAAAATCCGCAACATCCTTTTTCTGCTGTTTATAAATATGTCTGGCCTTCAGTCCGAATGCGATATTCTTCTCGACCGTCAGCCACGGAAAAAGGTTACTTCCCTGAAATGCAAATCCTCTGTCGCTTCCCGGCTTTTTAATTTCTTTGCCGTCTAATTCGATCGTTCCTTTCGTCGCTTTGTCGAGTCCTCCGATGATACGCAGAAGTGTCGATTTACCACAGCCCGAAGGTCCGATAAGACTTACGAAGGATCCCGGTTTAATATCGAGTGAAAATCCATTCAGTGCAACGATATCTTCCTTTGCCGGATCGGTATTGGGAAACTGTTTGTATACATCTTTGATACTGATCTCGCCTACCATTTGATGACTCCTTTCTGCCATGTCAGTACTCTGTCCCGAACCTTAAAGAGGATCGTCAGCGTCAGTGAGCAGATCACAGCGATAATGATCAGGCCTGCATACACTCCGTCGTAAAGCATGACGGATTTCTGCCAGTTGATATACCAGCCGATCCCGCTGGAATTACCGTTCATCTCGACGGCCATCAGTGTCGCGAAAGAAGACACCGTTCCATAAAAGGCACCGAGGAAAATACTCGGCATCGCCGCCGGGATCGCCACGTGAATGATCTGGTACAGAGTCGAAGCGCCGAGTGTTCTGGACACTTCGAAGTTAACATTATTGATGCTCTGTATACCGGAAGAGGTCATCAGCGTGACTGGGAACCACACCGCAAACGCGATAAGAAAAACATTCGCTTCGTGCGTTGTCGGAAATGTGGACAGTGCCAGCGGGATCCACGCTGTCGTCGGGATCGGTCCGATGATCTTCGTGATCGGATTGAGCCAGTATCCCACGACTTTAAAGTAACCGAGCATAAGTCCTGTCAGAAATCCGACACTCGCTCCCCACACGAAGCCCGTTGCCAGAAGTTTCAGCGAATCGCCGACATTTTCCAGAAGGAAGACTCTGCTTTCCACCAGAAGTCCGATAATACGGTCCAGCGACGGAAAATACAGTGTCGGCAGCATCGTGGTCTTCGTCGTTACATAATTCAGAAGAAGCAGGAATACGATCACGCCCGTAAGAAATGGGGCTTTATACAGGATCCTCTTTCTGATCTTGTCGTAAAAGAGACCGATCAGGATCTCCAGAAGGATCACCGCTCCGATGACGGCCAGAAGATAGAGGTAATACGGATGATCCATCTTCTTCTGTTTTCCGTTATCTTCGATGTTGTAGTAGGTCAGAACTGAAATTGCTATTGCGATGAAAGGCAATAGCAACTTCAGGACTGCAAAAAGCTTCTTGTTCATGAAAACCTCTTTAACAGTTAATTGTTCACCTCGACAAATGCGCCGTTCTCATATTTGTATGAATCCGGGACTCCGTCGAACCGGGTGAATGCCTTATCAATAAATGCTTTCGGATCTGCCGCCTTCAGTTCACCGATCCTTACGAGTTCCGTCGCCGCATTCTCGATCGTAACTGCCGCGATACTTACGGACGGTCCGTAGTTATAGGAAGCCAGGAGCGATGCATTGACCTCGACGTCACCGGAACACTGGTTATGTTCAATCTGGATCCTTGCCGCTTCTTTCGGATTTGCCTGTACAAAAGCACTAGCCTTCAGCATGGCTCTGGTATAAGCGGCAGCAGCTTTCGGATTTTCTTTGGCAAGTCTTGTCGTGACAAATGCCATACAGCAGTATTCATTGGCGAATTTCTCATCGGTACTCAGGTCGAGGATCTTCTTAAAGCCGTACTCTTTTTCCGCACTGTATGCGACCGGATCGTGAAGAGCGACTACATCGACTGCACCGTTTTCCAGTGCCAGCGGAAGATCCGTAAGTCCGTAAACGACCCACTCGACTTCGAGGTTCTCGGTCGTCACGCCGATGCCGTTATCGTAAAGAAGTCTCTTCAGGGCGATGACCGAAGAATCTCCGATACCCGGAACACCGATCTTCTTTCCCTTCAGGTCGGCGATGGAATTGATCCCCGAACCTTCTTTTACATAATACTTCGTACATCCTGTATGAAGTCCTGCGGTAAATGTGATCTCCAGTCCGTTATCGATCTGCGGGATCATCGCACCGGCGAGCTGTGTCGATGCATCGACTTTATTGGAAGCAACCAGATCCGATAGATTATTCAGGTCGATCTCCTCGACTCTCCATGTGACCCCTGCCTTACTGAACTCCTCTTCGAAGTACCCGTTGTCGATCGCGATGTGAAGAGGTGCCAGACAGAGCGAACCGTTCGCGGTTCCGATGATGATATCTACATCGCCGCTGCTCTGTCCGCCGGCGGCTGTCGTTCCTTCGCTTTTCTTTTTCTTGCTACAGGCTGTCATACTCGTTATACCTACTGCCGCGACAAGCATCACGGACAATAATTTTCTAAGTGTTTTTTTCATGTGTTTCATTCCTCCCTTATCTATTGCAGAAAGAAAAAAACCGGCGATCCTCTTCACCGGTTTTTTCTATTTATGCCGGCGATCTTTCCGTCACCGGTCATGTTGTTTGACCGGCGCTCTTTCTGCTTGAAAAGAGCATATCATTGATCTCCGGTCTTGAATAATGCTTAACTTTTATCGTTTGCGATAACCCGTTTTTATCACAAAAAAAAGCACCTGTTTTCAGGTGCTTTCCGCTACGGATCATTCTTTATATTTCAGTAATTCTTCGATATACCGCTGGCCGATCTCGCTCATCTTGTGATTGGCGCGGACGATGTATCCGATCGTGAGCGGATCCTCTTCTTTCAGCTTGATCGTTACGAAATCCCGCTTGAGCGCGAGGCTCTCCGTCATAACACCGGTGCCGATCGAGTAGCCGTTCATCGCTGCCATGAGTTCCGCCGAAGTGGCGCGGTCATTGGTCTTGATGAGTTTATCGAAATCATAGTCGCCGAGGGCTTCCTCCGTCAGATAGAAATCATTCTCACTGCTCTGGTCAAAGGAGATACACGGATACTCCCTCATATCCTCCAGAGAGATCTCTTCCGCCTTTGCCATCGGATGGTTCTTCCAGACATATACGAATGTCTCTCGCGTGATCAGGGGCATAAAATCCAGCTGGTATTCGCGGAAGAGCTTGCGCATCACCTTCTCATTCGTCTTGGAAAAAGCAACGACACCGACCTCACTGTCGAGGCTTCGGACATTCTGCAGGACCTCGTCCGTTCTTGTCTCATGCACGGCGAATGTGTACTTACCGTTGTCATATTCTTTGACGACATTGATAAAAGCATGTACCGCAAATACATAGTGCTGCATCGATACGCTGAAATGTCTCTTGTCGAGATCACGGTCCAGATAGCGGTCCTCGATCAGCTCATACTGGCTGACCGCTTCCTTGGCATAGCTTAGGAATTCTTTTCCCTGATCCGTCAGGCGGATTCCCTTATTCGTACGCTCGAAAAGCTGGATGTTCAGTTCTTCTTCAAGCTCACGAATCGTCGAGGAAAGCGCCGGCTGCGACACGAAAAGACGGCTGGCCGCTTCGCGGAAAGACTTGGAACTTGCGATCGCGATCACATATTTGAGCTGAAGAATCGTCATACGGGCATCACTTCTCCTTTGGTGGTTTCTTCTGTCCTGCTTTTTTATTTACAAACTTCAGTTCCTGTTTCTTCGCGCTGACCAGCGTGCCGTTCTCAACGGAGTTCACAAGGAACGTATTACCGCCGACCGTTACATCGTCTCCGATCACCGTCTCGCCGCCAAGGATCGTCGCTCCGGAGTAGATCGTAACATTATTTCCGATCGTCGGATGACGCTTGACACCGCTTAATTTCTGGCCGCCTCTTGTCGAAAGGCCGCCCAGTGTCACGCCCTGGTAGATCTTGACATGCTCGCCGATGATCGTCGTCTCGCCGATAACGATACCAGTACCGTGATCGATGAAGAAATGCTTTCCGATCGTTGCACCCGGATGGATATCGATACCGGTGATGCTGTGCGCATACTCGGTCATCATACGGGGGATCATGGGCACACGCAGAAGATGCAGTTCATGCGCGATGCGGTAGACCGAAACGGCAAATAATCCGGGGTACGAGAAGATGATCTCCGCCTTGCTCTTGGCAGCGGGGTCGCCTTCAAAGCCCGCATCGACATCTGTCTCCAGACTTGTCCGGATCTCCGGGATCTTCTTCATAAAAGCAAGAGTCAGTTCTTTTGCTTTTTCATCGAGTACACTCTGCGGAGCTGCCGCAAATTCGTCCGTATATTTCAGCACGATCGCGACCTGTTTCTTCAGGTGGAAGATAACATCTTCGATCGTTGCGGACATCGTATTTTTCAGCGTATAGACCTGGAACACCTTATCGCTTAAGTATCCGGGGTAAAGGATCTTCAGTAGATTATCCACGACGGAAATAATCACATCTTTATCCGGCTGGTGGTGTACATCGATCGCGTTGATCGTCCGCTCATCCTCATAGTCTTTTAAGATCAGATCCACTACATTCTGGATCTCTTTATCGTTATATGATCCCATAACGGCTCTCCTTTTCACTTTCACAAAGTCATCTTCAGGACGTATACTTTTGCATCCCGCTTTAAGTATATAATAACACGTCCTGCTTCAGGCTTTCACTACCACGTGATCCCGGATGCGGTCCATACACTCTTTTAGGGTCGCTCTCGGAACAGCGACATTGATCCGCTGGAAGCCTTCTCCGGTCTTTCCGAAGATCCTTCCGCTGTCGAGCCACAGCTTCGCTTCGTGGATGATCCGTCTGTCGATCTCCGCCGGCGAAAGTCCTGTGCCGCGGAAATCCAGCCACATAAGGTAGGTGCCTTCTCCGTCGATCACTTTGACGCCGGGGAGGTTTTCTTCAGTATATTTCTTTACGAAAGCGATGTTCTCTTTGATGTAAGAAATCACATGCTCATACCATTCCTCGCCATGTTCATAGGCGGCCTGTGTTGCCGTAAGTCCCAGTGCCGAGAGCTGGCTGATGCCCGCTGCATCGACCTGCTTCTTAAATGGTCTTCGGATCGTCGCATTCGGAATAAAGATATTGCTGATCAGCATGCTGGCAAGATTAAATGTCTTACTTACGGATGTGCATACGATACAGTGATCTGCAAATTCTTCCTTCACTCTCGCAAACACCGTATGCTCGCCATAAAGCGCGAAATCGTTATGGATCTCATCGGCTACAACGAGGACATCGTGCTTCAGGCAGATGTCGCCCAGTCTTTCCAGCTCTTCTTTTGTGAAGACTCGGGAGGACGGGTTATGCGGATTGCAGAGCAGGAACAGCTTGATGTTGTTCTCTACGATCTTCTTCTCGAAGTCTTCGAAATCGATATGATAGCGGTTATCGTCACCGAGATAAAGATCGTTACTTACGATGACACGTTTATTGTCCTCGATGACCTCGGAAAAAGGATAATAGACCGGCTGCTGGATCAGCACCGGATCGCCTTCCTTAGTAAACGCTTTGACCGCCATGGCCAGCGCGAATACGACGCCCGGTGTCTTTACGAGCCATCTCGGATCGACATCCCAGTCGTGGTGGCGCTTCATCCATCCTGCGACTGCATCAAAATACGCGTCGTTATTAATATCTGCACCGGTCTCCGTATAGCCGAAGATCGCATGCTTCGTTCTCTCGATGACGGCATCCTCGACATAGGAGCTGGTCTTAAGATCCATGTCCGCGACCCACAGCGGCAGGACATCGGCCGGCATGCCTCTCCGTACTGCAAAATCGTATTTCAGGCTGTCTGTATGTCTTCTTTCGATGACCTCGTCAAAATTCAGATTCCGTTCCGGCATTTCTTATTCCTTCTTTCTCGTTTCTTTATCGGAAGGCATGACACTCGGATCCGAAATCACCCTTCCTTTTTATACTCCGGCAAAAGCACTTTCCAGGTCTGCTATCAGATCCTCTGCATCTTCGATACCCGTCGAGAGACGGAGCGTGCACGGTGTGATGCCGTTTCTTAGTCTTACTTCTTCTTTCACATCCGCGTGTGTCTGTGTCGTCGGATACGTGATCAGGGTCTCCGTACCGCCCAGGCTCTCTGCGAATTTGATGATCCTAACATTTTTCAGGATCGCTAGTGCCTGCTCCTTCGTCTCCACATCGAAGGTGATCATGGAGCCGAAGCCTCTGGCCTGCTTTTTCATGATCTCATAACCGGGATGCTCAGAAAGTCCCGGATAATAGACCTTCTTTACTGCCGGCTGTTCTTTCAGCCAGTTTGCGATCTTGATCGCATTCTCCTGTGCCCTTTCCATCCTTATCCCCAGCGTCTTGATCCCCCGGATCAAAAGCCAGCTGTCAAAAGGCGAGAGTCCCGCGCCCGTTGTCTTGATCAGGAACCGTAATCTCTCTGAGATCTTCGGATCCTTCGTCACGATAAATCCCGCCAGCGTGTCATTATGTCCGCCGAGGAACTTCGTGCCGCTATGGATGACCACATCCGCGCCAAGCTTTAACGGATTCTGGAAATACGGTGAAAGGAACGTATTATCCACGATCAGCAGAAGCCCGTGAGCCATTGCAATCTTCGCGATCCTCCCGATATCCGATACACGCATCATCGGATTCGTCGGTGTCTCGATATAGATCGCTTTTGTATTCGGACGGATCTCCTTTTCCAGATCCGCGGAAGAACAGTCAACGAAGGAAAATTCATATCCGTTCTTCTTCGATACGTTGTCAAATAACCGGATGCTTCCGCCATACAGATCCGCCTCGGAAATGATGTGATCTCCCGGCTGGAAAAGCTCGAACAGTAGTGTGATCGCCGCCATGCCGGTCGATAGTGCGAAGGCATCGATTCCATCTTCGAGACCGCAGATGATCTTTTCAAGATGCTCTCTGGTCGGATTCTGCAGCCGGCTGTAATCAAAGCCGGTGCTTCTCCCGACCTCCGGATGCGCATAAGTTGCCGTCTGATAGATCGGGAAACTCAGCGATCCGTAGTGCTCTGTATTTTTCTCTTCATCTGCTAAGTGAAGACATCGGGTATTTATT
Organism: Clostridiales bacterium; assembly: GCA_017961235.1. Classification (GTDB taxonomy): domain Bacteria; phylum Bacillota; class Clostridia; order Saccharofermentanales; family Saccharofermentanaceae; genus Scatonaster. The sequence continues at coordinate 13,135 of JAGCXQ010000022.1, forward strand.
CCTCTGACCATGTGTTTTTCTTTCTCCCCATACTCCGGCAGGATCTCCCGCCGGGTTCTTTTGTATAGGAATATAACATCCGATCAGTTTTTTGAATAATCGCGCTTTTGTATCACAGACCATAAGTAAAATCTATAACGAAGATCTTAATGTAAGACATTCTCTTTATACTTACTCAGTTCTGCGACATATTTCTCGGCAAGTTCACTCAGCACAGACGACTTTCTGGAGATATATCCGATCGTCATCGTCTCGTTCGTATCGAGCTTCACAGCACAGTAATCCGTGCCGTTGAGATCTTCACAGATGATGCCGGAACAAAGTGTATAGCCGTTGATCCCGACCATCAGGTTCAGAAGCGTCGCGCGGTCATTGGCCCGGACGATCCTCTTATAGTCGTAGGTGCTCAGGACTTCTTCCGCGTAGTAGAAAGAATTGTACTCGCCCTGCGCAAATACCAGACACGGATAATCATCGAGGTCTTCGAGTGTGATGAGTTTCTTTTTCGCCAGCGGGTTGCTCTTGCTCATATAGACATAGATCCCGCACTCAAAAAGCGGCATAAACTCGAGTCCCGCTTCGCTGAAGATCTTCGTCATCACCGTGCGGTTGAAGTCATTGATATAAAGGACACCGATCTCGCTTCGCTGGTTCTTGACGTTCTCGATAACTTCATGTGTCTTTGTCTCATGGATCTCGAACTCATACTCATCCATACCGTACTGGCGGATGACCTCCACAAAAGCATTGACCGCGAAGGTGTAGTGCTGCATGGAGACATGGAAGGTATGCTTGACGTTCGCGCCCGAGACGAACTTTCCTTCGAGGATGTCATACTGCTCGATCACGGACTTCGCATATCCCAGAAATTCACTTCCTTTTACAGTCAGCGAGATGCCGCTCTTGGTACGAAGGAAGATATCGAAGCCGACCTCTTCTTCAAGAGACTTCAGGGCAGCAGTCAGCGCCGGCTGCGAAATAAAAAGCTTCTTCGCCGCCTCATTGATCGAGTTTTCTTCCGATAGCGCAATTACGTATTTTAACTGGTTTAGTGTCATAGGATATTACTTTTTCTGCTTGCTCTGATAGTCTTCGAGGGCGTTCTTGATCGCTTCTTCTGCGAGGACCGAACAGTGCATCTTATGTGCCGGAAGTCCGTCGAGTGCTTCGGCAACAGCCTTATTCGTCAGTTCCAGTGCCTCGGAGACCGGCTTTCCCTTGATCATCTCGGTTGCCATCGAGCTCGATGCGATCGCCGAGCCGCAGCCGAAAGTCTCAAACTTAACATCCGTGATGATGTCGTTGTCGATCTTCAGATAGATCTTCATGATGTCGCCGCACTTTGCGTTGCCTACTTCACCGACGCCATCTGCGTCCTCGATCACGCCGACATTTCTCGGGTGAAGAAAATGATCCATTACCTTTTCACTATATAAAGCCATGTTGTACCTCCAAATTGATTACAGAATGAATTGTTTTTTGCCGGCTACGAGGTCGCGCCAGATCGGTGAGAAAGATCTCAGATAGGTGACGACTTCTTTCACGGAGTTGATCATGTAGTCGATATCTTCGTCCGTAATATCTTCCCCGAGGCTGAGACGCAGAGATCCGTGCGCGACATCATGCACACGGCCGATCGCCAGGAGCACGTGGCTCGGGTCGAGAGAACCGGATGTGCAGGCGCTTCCCGAAGAAGCGGCGATGCCCTTTTCATCCAGGAGCAGCAGGAGCGACTCGCCTTCGATACCCTCGAAGCAGAAGTTGACGTTACTCGGAAGACGCTTCGTGCGGTCACCGTTCAGTGCGGAGTGCTCGATCTCTGAAAGACCTGCGATCAGGCGGTCACGCTTCGCAGCGATCGCTTTTGCCGTCTCGGGCATATTATCTACTGCTTCTTTCAGAGCAACTGCCATCGCAGCGATACCCGGGACATTCTCGGTACCGGCGCGCTTTCCTCTTTCCTGTGCACCGCCCTCGATCAGGTTACTGAGCTTGATGCCCTTCTTTGCATAGAGGAAGCCGGTGCCCTTCGGGCCATGGAACTTATGTCCGGATGCCGAGAGCAGATCGATATTCTGCTCGATTACATTGATTGGAAGATGTCCGATCGCCTGTACCGCATCCGTATGGAAAAGCACTTTCTTCTCGCGGCAGATCTTTCCGATCTCCGCGATCGGCTGGATGGTACCGATCTCGTTATTTGCGTACATGATGGTGACCAGTGCGGTCTTATCCGTGATCGCTGCTTCAACTTCCTCCGGACGGACGAGGCCGTCTTCGTGGACATCGAGAAGTGTGATCTCAAAGCCTTCTTTTTCCAGTTTATCCAGAGTATGGAGTACCGCATGGTGCTCAAACTTCGTCGAGATGATGTGGTTCCTGCCCTGTGCTTTTCCAAGAAGAGCCACCGAACGGATCGCCTGGTTATCTGCTTCAGACCCGCCTGATGTAAAGAGGATCTCTCTCGGCTCGGCGCCGATGATCGAGGCCACCGTCTCTCTTGCGAGCTCGAGTTCTTCCTTTGCCTTCTGGCCGAAGCGGTAAAGGCTCGAAGGGTTTCCGTATGTGTCATTCATGAGAGAGAGCATCTTATCGATAGAAGCCTGACTCATCTTGGTTGTCGCTGCATTATCTGCGTAGATCATATAAACTCCCTTTTATACACGTACAGGCATTCCCGCCGCACGCGCCTTTCTAATTGCTTACACATTATATTTCCTATTCACCTACCGTGTCAATAGGTTTTAGTACTTGATTTACCCATTTACCTTGCGGTACAATAGGTAAGGCTGAAATAACGCAGAATTGGATGAACATCTGCCAGGAAAGGAGCTTTTCTATGATTTCGACAAAAGGACGTTACGCGCTTCGTGTTCTGATCGATCTGGCGGAACACAGTGACGGTAATTATGTACCTCTTAAAGATATAGCAGAAAGACAGGAGATCTCTAAGAAATATCTGGAGATCATCGTGAAGGATATGGTCAGCGGCAATCTTCTGAAGGGTGCCAGCGGCAAAGGCGGCGGATATAAGCTTGTAAGAAAGCCCGAAGAATACAGCGTCGGCGAGATCCTGGAACTGATGGAAGGTTCCATGAACTCCGTCGCATGCCTCTCCGACAAAGGCTTTGCCTGCCCGCGTAAGGATTCCTGCCAGACGCTCCCCCTTTGGGAAGAATATGACAACATGGTACATGACTTCTTCTACGGAAAGAAGTTAAGTGATCTATGTAACCAGCCGGCCACGAAGAAGAAAACCAAGTGATCTTTACCATCTTCTTCCCGGTGCGAAAAGTTTGAAGAAAAGAACGAACAAAGGAGCTGACCTGACCGGCCGGCTCCTTTTTTATGGTTTTATGTCTGAAAAAAATATATGTCTGAATCACACCATCTGCAATTCAGACATAAACTGAGGCCGGATCGATGCACTTCACTTCAAAAAGAAGCGAAGCAGCCGTTCTTTATAATCCGGTGCAGTATCAAAGGCAGCATGCCCGTACCCGTCATACATAAAGTATTCGAAGTCAGCCCGGTCACTTAACCTGGCAATTATCTCTTCCGAGGCCTCCGGCCGGAGCACGGCATCATCCTTCGCGCCGAGAAGCAGTACCGGGCAACGGATCTCACCAAGGCGGTCTATAACATCGAATCCATCCGTACCCTTCGCCTGAATAACGAACCGGGAAAGATCTTCATCGCTTACTGTCTTCGACATCATCACGAAAACGTCCTTATAAGAGGCGAACATCTCCGCCGGATACAGAGCTTCCCCAAATGCCAGATACAGCGCCGTCGCATCTTTCTTCTCCGCGAGTTCCACCCAGCCGGAAAGCTCGGAGAAACCCTCCGCCTTGACGGCTGCCGAAGTGGAACCAAGTGCAAGTTTAGACACCAGTTCCGGCGCTTCGATCGCGATCGTCATGGCGATCATGCCGCCCTGGGACGCGCCGAAAAGATAGATATCGGAAAGGCCGAGTGCAGAAAGCACGGAGATCGTGTCAGCTGCCATGTCAGAGATCGTATAGACCTCCGGCATGTCGAGTCTTCTATCTAGCACATAGATCGTAAAATCAGAAGCCATCGGCGCATATGCTTCTTCGATGGCGTGCGCGGACTTCATCACGCTGATCACACTCAGGCCGGGAAGAATGACCATGGTCTTCTCTCCCTGCCCGAACTTGAAGTATTCCATCTCGCAGGAATCGGTTTTTATTCTCTCGATTTTGCTCATATCAGAAGTTGTGCCCGTCCCATCCCCAGTCACGTACCGGATGATAGGTTACATAGACGCCGTCGCTCGCGATGCCGAATTTCTCCTGAAGCATCTTGCAGATCTCTCTGGTCATTCTGTCGTACTGATCCGGTCCTGCATTACCGAGCAGGCTGACAGAAACATATGCGCCTGCGTCGAGCTTCATTCCGCCGAACCACAGATCCGCATTATCTTCGATCCCGACCATCAGATAAGTCTCTGTCTTATTCAGGCAGGATATCAGTTTTCCAAATTCACTCTTGAGGTCTTCCTTCTGCTCGGAAGAAAGGGAAATTGTTAGTTTTGCATCGATATATGGCATGGCAAAAGCACTCCTTCGTTTTTTGTTCTATTATACCATTACACTTGTTCTCTTTTGTACAGGCTCTCTGTCAGATCATTACGTGCCACCAGTGCCCAGAAGCCCTTTCCGTCATAGATCTCCACCAGATCTGAATCCGCTTCGATCTTTATGTAATTGACCATTCTGACAAAGCCGAACATCTTCTCTTCTCCGTCCTTGATATACCATCCTTCCCCTTTTTCACGGACAACCCCTGTCACATGAACGACATCACATAGAAGTTCCTTCGGAAGAAGAATATGCAGGTGCTTGGAATAGTGAGTATTTCTGTATTTCGCATCGTACCAGTCATCGATCCTGATATATAAAAAGATCAGGACGATGCAGGCAAATACCATCGACATCGCCATAAGAAAACCGGCGATATGCGGATGCGCCTTTACAAGTCCTGAAATAGCGATAAGCGCAAAGGCAAAGGGACAGAAAAGCAGTGGCAGAAATGACAGGGCCAGCATCGGTTTACCGAGCTTGACCATATACGGATCGAACATTACGAATTCCGGATGCGAAAGAAGTATATTCCGTTCTTCCGAGGTAACCTGTCTCGCCATTTTCTATTCCCCCATTCCCTATAAAAAGCATAGCACAAACATCGATAATGTGCTATTATAGTCGGCGGAAGCTTAGCTCAGCGGGAGAGCATTCCCTTCACAGGGGAGGGGTCATGGGTTCAAACCCCATAGTTTCCACCAGTTAATAGATCCTGAAAGCGTTGAAACGATTAGCTTTCAGGATTTTCTTTTCATATCTGCAAAAAATGTAGTATATCGTAAAAACAAAGACCCGTATGTGTTATATACTCTTTCGAGGCAGACTATACGTATGGAGGATTATATGGAAATCAATCAAAAGCACAATAAAGCCCTTATAAATTCTATTTGCAATACCATTGTCGGAGCACTTCTGGAGCAGGAGATGATCTCAAGGGATGATCTTTCTTCACTGGGCGTTCACGTGGGCTATCTTTTTACCAAGGAGGATGGCGAACCGGAGGGTCTATTCAGAGTCAGCACGGATAACGATACATTCTACTATGCTCTTCAGAACGGTTCGCTGATCCCTATCGACATTGACGATGATATGTATGATACTACTATCTCTACGATGGAAGAGATGCACCCTTGTCTTCTTAACGATGAACTGCCGGAGACCGAAGCGCAGAAGGCCCGTCGCGAGAAAAACAATAAGATCATCAGCGATATGGATATAAGCACATCCGACAAGCTCATGACACACTGGGAAGACAGCGAGATCGAGCTTAAAGATAAGATGGATATCTGCAAGCGAGCTCTGGCTTGCCTTTATGTGATCCAGGTTTCTTGTGATATCAGAAATAATAACTACGAAGAGTCGCTGGAATTCTTTGTACCCCTGCTGGAAAAGCTTGGACTCAAGGATGTCCTCAATGAAAAAGAAAACTCGATCCTTGACGGTTCATACGACAGCCAGGATATCTACGATCTTGACTGGGCCTACGAAGCATACTGGGCACTCTGCTGGAGTCTGGGCCTTGTCGATGATATTACCGATGGTTCAGATATCTGTGACTGTGAAGCAGCAATTTCTTTCGCCCAGGTAAAATCTGTGGAAGAATTTGCGGATAAGTGTGAACTTCGAAGCAAGGAAGAAATCCTCGACATGCTGGATCTTTATTTCAGATATAACTGGGCACTTTACCATGCCAGAACACACGAAGACGCATCCGCCGGAGATCTGAATCCTTCCGTCATCATCGAGCGCAGAAGAGGCCTCGAGTGGATCGTATCTGATGAGGAAGACTGGTATGACCTTGAAATGAGAGCATAAATTCCCTCGTGAAAAATACATTATGAGAAGACATGATCCGTTCCTGGAAAAGCACTGGTCATGTCTTTTTCTTTCTCCCCGCGATATGAAATAAACCCTTGACATTTTATATTGCATCAAATATAATGTTATCAAACACATATTATAGGAGAAAATATATGCCGTCTGATTCAGCATTCGACATTCAGGAATATATGACCCGTGGCGTGGAGCGTGTCGTGAAAGACGCACTGCGGGCGACACTCAAAGACCCCAAGGGCAGTGCTTTTATGGCAGGATTCGCTCTGGCTTCCAAAGCTGCATCGAAGAAGCGCCGCGAAGCCGAAAAGAACGGCGAGCACATCCCTCCTTTCCTCATCACCAGCATCACCTCGAACTGTAACCTGCACTGTGCCGGCTGCTATTCCCGCGCCAATCACGCGACGACCGACTGCGCGCCGCAGGATCAGCTGACCTGTGATCAGTGGCAGAGGATCTTTAATGAAGCGGACGATCTCGGGATCAGCTTCATTCTTCTTGCCGGCGGAGAACCGATGCTCCGAAAAGACGTGATCGAAGCCGCCGGATCGGTCAGAAACATCCTTTTCCCGATCTTCACCAACGGCGTGCTTCTCAATGAAAGCTATATCTCACTTTTGAAGAATAACAGGAACCTCATCCCGATCATCAGCATCGAAGGCGGAAAAGAATCCACCGACAGCAGACGCGGACAGGGGATCTACGAGCGGATCATAAAGAGCATGGACGCACTCCACAAAGACAACCTGATCTTCGGCTGTTCCGTGACCGTGACCACCGAAAACCTTTCGGATGTCACTTCCGAAGAGTTCGTCTCTTCTCTTTCCGAGAGAGGCTGTAAAGCCGTGATCTATGTCGAGTATGTTCCTGTTACGGAAGAAAGCCAGAACCTTGCGATCGGCGACGAAGAAAGAGAGACCTTCTCTTCTGCCCTTTCTGATCTACGGAAAGATCACGAGGAGATCGTATTCGTCTCTTTCCCGGGAGACGAAAAATCCTCGGGCGGTTGCATCGCTGCCGGCAGAGGATTCTTCCATATCAATTCTCACGGCGGCGCCGAGCCCTGCCCCTTCTCCCCGTATTCCGACATCAATGTCCGGGATACCTCGCTGAAAGAAGCGATCTCTTCTCCGCTCTTTATGGCGCTTCAGAATCAGAACATCCTCGCCGGCGATCATGTCGGGGGATGCGTATTATTCGAGAAAAAGGATCAGGTCGAGGCGCTGATGCGCCGGTAATCAGCCGAGAGCGACATCGAGCGCCATCATCACGGTAAATCCGAAGGAGAACATGAGTACGCCGATATTGGAGTGCTCACCGGAGCTCATCTCAGGGATCAGTTCTTCAACAACGACATAGAGCATCGCACCGGCGGCAAAAGAAAGAAGATACGGCATCGCAGGGACCAGAAATCCCGCCGCTAGGATCGTGATCAGGGCAGCGACCGGCTCAACAGCGCCGGATCCCGCTCCCAGTGCAAAAGCCTTTCTTTTGCTTTTCCCCTGGGCGTGAAGCGGCATCGATATGATCGCGCCCTCCGGGAAATTCTGGATCGCGATACCGATCGACAGCGCCAGCGCACCGCTTAAGGTCATCGCGCTGTTTTCCGAAAGAAATCCGGCATAGACGACACCGACCGCCATGCCCTCCGGTATGTTATGAAGCGTTACCGCCAGCACCATCATCGTGGTCTTGGCAAGCTTACTCTTCGGGCCCTCTGCCTCATCTGTATTCATATGAAGGTGTGGAATAACATGATCCAGAAGCAGCAGGAAAAGCACTCCTGCCCAGAATCCGATCGCAGCCGGTACGAAGGCGAAGCGGCCTTTTCCGGCTTCCTGTTCCATCGCCGGGATCAGAAGGCTCCAGATCGATGCCGCCACCATGACACCGGCAGCAAATCCGGTCAGCGCTCTTTGCACCGGAACGCTGAGTTCTTTTTTCATAAAGAATACACACGCAGCGCCGAGCGCCGTGCCTAAGAAGGGGATCATCAATCCGAGAAATAGGTCCATACGCTTCCCTTTCCCTCTTTCACCAGAAGCCGCTTACAATTTCTGGTTAAAGCCGGTCTTATCATCACTTCGGTATCCCGCTTTCCGGTAGAAATTTAGTGTGGATTCTTTCTTCGAGCCGGTCATTAGCATGATCTTATAGCAGTTTTCAGAGATCGCGATCTCTTTTGCCTTCGCCAGGCATTCGCTTGCATATCCTTTGCAGCGGTAGTCCTCGTGCGTCACCACATATTCCACCAGTGCGAAAGGACGCACATTATGCGTGAGGTTTCGGATGATGTAGCAGCAACAGGAAGAAACGATTTTTCCGTCGATCTCATATACGATGACGTGATAATCCTTATCTGTTATGATCTTATCCCATACTTCGGCAAGATGATCATCGTGTTGCGGAATAGATTCCTCGTGAAGATACAGATACAATTCCAGCATCTGATCCAGATCTTCTCTTCTTGCTTCTCTGATCATATGACCACCTCGTTTTTTCTATCATTATACTTGATTTTTAATTGTGGTCGTTACTTAAATATCAGAAGCATGATGACAGCAAAACCGATGACAAAAGCAAGAGCGCCTCTGTCATTATCTTTTTTACTGATCATGACAGGCGTCTCTTCGATAATGGTATAGATCATGGCACCGCCTGCCCCGCCCATGATATACGGAAGCGCCTCCGGAAACAGCGTAACGATGACCAGTACGAACACGGCAATCAGCGGAATGGACATGCCGGAGACGACTCCCATAAAGAAAGCCCTTCCTTTTCCGGTTCCCTGCTCCTTGATCGGAAGCGAGACAAATAAAGCTTCCGGAAAGTTTTGGGCGGCAATGGCTATGGCCAGAATGAGCGGTGTGGATCCGGGGATCCATTCCGTCTGCATGAAATTCGCAGCGAAGATCGCACCCAGCGCAATGCCTTCCGGAACATGGTGGATCAGTTCTGAAAGCATTATTCTCGTCTCGGAACGAAGGTTGCTTTTCAGGCCCTCCGTAATATTGACATAGGCATGAGTGTGCGGGACGAAAACATCCAGAAGGAACTGAAAAGCCACACCTGCACAAAAGCAGATAAACATCGGTTGGATCCCGACAATCGTAATATCCTTAAAACCCTTGGTGGAAGGCTCGAGCATTCCCCACACGGCAGTGGAAAACATGATACCTGAACTTGCTCCGGCCAGGACAACGCGAACTTTCTCCGAAAGCTTCCATTTTTTTGCATATACAAAAGCCGCACCGAAAACAGTTCCCACAAGCGGGATCAGCATACCGAAGATGGTATCCTGATCCTTCATGGCACCTGACGTATCCAGTGCCTCGATAAGTGTTTTCAGACCAATGAAAATGAGGATCGTTCCACCGGCCACTTCGGCGCCGGACTTGTACCGAACACCGAAAACATTTCCGATCTTCACGCCCAGCATAGAAATAACAAAAGTGACTACGGCAATAACAGATACAGCAAAAAGAACATTCATCATGTTGCCAGCTTCCAGAACAGAAACAGGTACCGCGACAAAAGTAATACCTACAGCCAGCGCATCGATACTCGTGGCTACGGCCATCATGAACATGGTCTTTATGTCAAAGCCTTCCTTCTCCTCTTCTTCCTCGGAAAAGGCTTCGCGTATCATATTAAATCCGATCAGGGAAAGCAGTATGAATGCCACCCACGGAGCGACGATGTTGATCCATTTTTCAAAACGGGAACCGATGATATAGCCGATGAGCGGCATGATCCCCTGAAAAGCACCAAACCAGACACCGCAGATCAGACACTCTTTGGCCGAAAGTTTTTTGACAGAAAGGCCTTTGCAGATGGATACGGCAAAAGCATCCATTGCCAGACCTACAGATAGCAAAAGCAGTTCAAAAATGCCCATTATTTACTCCCCTGACAAAAAACCCAAGTACAGCCTTCACTATACTCGGGTATCAATTCATTATATAGACCTCACGTATAGCATCTCTATACATGAGTCTCGCAATTTAAAGCAAGCCAGGCCAAAGACCAGTATGTTGACTTGCTACGATGATCGCTTGCTACTCCCCCATGGAATGTATTGAATAAGGTAACATGAATAGTTTTTTCAGTCAATACCAAAAGCCATGAGGGGATCCGGTATAAGCGCACAGGAAAATATCCGAAGCAAGTCAAGCCGGGGTATCTTCGCTCTTGTCGTGATGCAGGTTCCAGTACCAGCGGAAAACGGCCATCTCGATGATGATCACATATCCGCAGATACTTAAGGCTGCCGGGATCTCGTCGAAGAAAATGATGCCCAAAAGCGCCGAGAACACCACCTGTGTATTGTCAAAAACACCGATCTTTCTGGCCGGGGCGAACTTATAGGCGGAAGTAATGGAAAACTGTGCGATCACAGCGGAGAACCATCCTTTTCATCTAAATTGCCAACATTGTATCTTTTTCTTCACGTGACGCAAATAACGAAAAGATATGAATTTTTCTGATCTCATATGGTATAGGACGTCACTCATCAGGATGATATAATGAGACAACCGATTCCGGAAAGAAACTCTAGAAGGCTTCCGATAGCTGAGGAGGAAGAACTATGAATAAGACTTTTGTTACGAAGATGCCCAACCATATCGGTGCTTTTCTAAAAGCTAGCCGGTGCTTCGCCTCACTCGGGATCAACATTACCCGCGTCAGCTACAATAAAGCTGTGGATTCCCACATGCTCTTTATCGATGCCGAGGGTACGCCCGAACAGCTTTCCAAAGCCACGGAAGAACTTACCGCGATCGGGTATCTTCAGTGTGACGAGGAAGACAGAAGCGTCGTTCTTCTCGAGTTTAAGCTCAAGGACGAGCCCGGAAGCGTCACCTCGGTACTGGAACTGATCAGCGCCTATAACTTCAACATCTCTTATATCAGTTCCCAGGAAAACGGAACCGAATACCAGCTCTTCAAGATGGGGCTGATCGTGGATAAGCAGGACCGGATCAAGGAATTCATCGAAGAAGCGAAGAAACTCTGTGACGTCCGCCTGATCGACTATAACCATGCCGATAAGATCTACGATAACAGTATCTTCTACCATACCTTTGTGGATGA
>JAGCXQ010000023.1 GCA_017961235.1 Clostridiales bacterium
AGATGATCCGTCAGTGAAGCGATCTTATCGATATCCCAGTAGATACGGTTCATGCTTTTCCTTTCAATTTATTGGCAAATATCCGGCGCAGATAAGAGACTAGAAAAGGTCCAGCGAGCTGTCCAGATAGATCTCTTCTCTCACTTTCAGCTGGTATTCCGGCTTCGTCATATAGTATAGCAGGAACTCCAGGACTACGGCGCTTCCCAGGCTTCTTCCCTCGATCTTAAAGTGGGAAAAGCCGGATGGAAGATAGGTATTCTGAATGTCATCGATCCCGATAAAACCCGGGTTTTTCATGGCGTCGGAGAACCGGTAACCGCGGGCGGCAGTAGGCGACACACAGACATGATCTTCCACGTCTTCACCGAGGCTCTTGCGGCTGACATTTTCATAGCAGTTCTTCCGGTCAAAGCAGTCGAACCAGCAGCACTCATTGCAGAGAAATTCCACCTTCGCTTTCTTGCCGGGGACAAGTGCTTTTAGCGAAGAAAAATCTTTATTCAAGCGGAAATCCGGAACCACATAGCGGAATTCTTCACGGTCCAGTTCGGCTTCGAATTCCTGAAAATCCGTCAGCACCTTTGTTGTAGAAGACACGAAATAGAAGCCCGGATATTTCGACCGGATATAGTTCAGAAGAAGATCGGAGTGGATGATGATGCCATTTTCTGCGCTGCCGTTTCGCTCGAAGAGAGCGCAAAGGTCATTACATTTCTTATCGGAAAGGTGCTCTTTCTGAAGGAGAGAATTACTGAAAGTCAGGCGCGAAGAAATGCCGTATTCCTTCATGAGAGAAGCAACATCGTAAGGATCCGCTTCGCCGAAGCCGACACGCCCGCCGCCCCATAGGCAGTCCCCCGGCGCGCCGTAGACCGAACCGATCTCACACCAGTCGTAGAAGTACTCGCGGTGCTCCCGGAAAAGCGGCAGGAAGACCTTATACAGGTCATAGAACTCGAACAGCCCCGGCAGATGATAGTATGCTATCTTTGCATTTCGATCCACGATCCTCTTTTCTCCTTTCCATACATGATGAGCGACGGGTCCGCCTTTCACGCACAAAATGATCCGTATCTATTTTATCACTATGCACTCCGCATCAAGGACAAAAACGTGTTAGCACACGCTGACTTACGAAGCGGCGGAATTTGATTTATAATGTTTTAGTTCCTTCACATAAAGGAATCCAGAGAATAGTTATCGGGAGAGTTATCAATGAAAAAAAGAGTAGCACTATTCCTTTCCATCCTAATTTCCGCTTCTTTTATTGCCGGATGTAAGAAAAAGGAGGCCTCTGACACTTCCTCTTTCTCCCCAAAGATCTCTTCTAAATCCGTAGAAACAACTTCAGAGAGCTCCACGGATCCTTCTTCCGGCACCTCGGAAACCGAAGATACAGCCGATAGCTCCTCGTCTGATATAACATCATCCACATCTGATCCCGGATCTGACCGCTCGGCGAAAAATGCCGAGTATAAAACGGAAGCACAGAAACTGGCGGGACAGCACGGATTGACCGAAGAAGATCTTTCCGGGGAGTACTATTATTTCGTCAAGTTTAGCGAAGCCATCGAAAGTAACCCGAACCTCGGGAAGTTCCGTGAGTTCATGTATCTGATCTATCCGGTCGTCGCGGATATGGCGGATTATGTCTGCGAAGATACTTTCATGACGGATCTTCAGAAGCTATCGATCACGTACGATAGTGAGCTCACCGGGCCGGGAGCTGCCGGAAGATATGTCGAGCCGCATAATGTTTATCTTCAAGAAAGTCTGCGTGATAAGGAAATAGATACTCTTCCCAAAGTTCTCTTCCATGAACTGATGCACTTTTTAGATTATCGCCTAACCGGGGAAAAGGATCTGGTATATATTCTAGACGGAAAGCATTACCATCCTGTCGATACAAATAATTTCTCACCCGATGAGCTCAATCGGATGATCCTCTGTGAGGAATCGTGGGTTCTTACCGAAGGCGGTGCCGAATACTTCACCGCAAAATACCTGTCAGGCGACGTAGAAGCCTATTGGGATTCCGTGTCATTTCTGGTTGCCATCGAGTACCTCATGGGAGAAGATTATCTTAATGATCTTTTCTTCAGCTGGGATAGCGATGCCAAGCTGGAAGAGCTATTTCTCGATGCCGGATACACCGAGGAACAGTATAAAAATGCCATCGCCACATTAAACAACGAGACACGTCCCTTATACTCTGAAGCGCCGGAAAATCCGGTTTCCTTCGATGATATTCTGATCGACCTATATACGCACTATAAGGGAGAGAACTGGAAAGAAGACAAGAACTTCCTGATGATCTTACGTGACATTCAGTCCTTCGCTCCTGACCGCTGGGATCGCTCGAAACATGCTGATTTTCTCCATACGATCAAGATCAAGTCCTTTAATGAGCTCCAGGCATATTCTCAAGAACTCCTTTCAGATATTCCTGAAAATATCACTTTATCAAGACTCACTCTTACCCTCTTCCTTCGCGATGGACAATTCGTCCGTGGAGCAATCGCCACGATGACCGATCCGAATTCAGGAAAGACGGTACCCTGTATCATCACCCTCTCTATGGATAATGAGGCCAACGTGAAAACAGGGTATGAGATCCAGCGGATCGATGAGATCATGCAGAAATGTTTTCCGGACGGGGTGTGATACTCTCCCCTTCGGATCACGCCAGTGCTTTTGCCAGGAAATACTTCGTCAGCTTCGGGTCTTTATCCTCGCGGATAAATTCCACCTGGTACCCGAGTTTCTTATAGAACTCCGGCGCCTGAAATCCAAATGTGGTCAGCGTGATCTTCTCATATCCCTTACCGGAGAATGCTTCTTCCACGGCATGCACGAGTTTGCTTCCGAGTCCGCTCCTTCTACTTCCCTCAGCGATGATCAGATCGCCGATGTGCACCTCGTTATAGTAGGCCCTTCCGGTGATTGCGCCAAGGATCTTCCCGTCCTCGCCTTCCGCGACAAAACAGTAATCATCGAAGTTCAGGTCCACGCCGTTTTGATTCGCGTAATTCGTGAATCCATCTCCGATAAACTCGCCGATCTTCTCATTCTCTTCTTCTACTCTTCTGATCTGCATTTTTCTCTCCTCATCTTTCTCCTCATTTTCTTTGAGATCGCCTTTTATCCCCTCTTCAAAAGGGGCAGCTTATAGATCCCACAGGCTCATCTGGGTGTATTTTTCCGGGAACTCGTGCATATACCGGAAGATCTCGTCCGGGTCATGCATGATCCCGTTTTCTTTGCAAAAGCACTTGAACATCTTCATCAGTTCTTCCGACCTCGGGCTCGGTATGATGTACGCATTTCCGAATGTCTTCATGTAGCGTTCCTTCATCCCCGGGAAGTGCTGATCCATCTTTTCATAGAGATATTCCCGATCACCCTCACGAAGGGTCACGCCCATGTCAAAGCAAAGGATGCCTTTCACTCCGACTCTAGAACACTCTTCGAGGATCGGCCTTACATTCTCTTCGGTATCGTTAATGAACGGCAGAAGCGGCGTCAGCCACACAACGGTCGGGATGCCTCTTTTATTCATCTCCTCCAGCACTTCGATGCGCCGCTTCGTATTACAGACATTTGGTTCCAGTATCTTACAAAGATCGTCATCGTAAGTAGTAAGCGTCATCTGCACGACGCACTTACTTGCTTCGTTGATCTCAGATAAAAGATCGATGTCCATCAATATACGATCCGACTTCGTCTGCACTGCCACGCCGAAGCCGCATTTCTTAATGACCTCCAGGCACCGTCTCATGAGGTGAAGATCTGCTTCGCAGTGCATATACGGATCCGACATGGAACCGGTACCGATCATACACTTGCTCCTTTTCGAGCGGAGTGCTCTCTCCAGAAGCTCCGGCGCATTTTGCTTCACTTCAATATCCTCGAAAGGATGCGTGAACTGATAGCAGGTGCTCCGGCTATCACAGTAGATACACCCGTGCGAACACCCTCGGTAGATATTCATCCCGTAGGAACCGTGGTTATTCGTCAGGATCCCTTTCGCATCCACAAAGTGCATCTTCTTTCTCCTTTCGATCAACAGTTTACTAACATTTTCCAACTTGCAAAGTAAGCAAATGCAAGTATAATGGAGATAGGAAGCAGTTAACTTGCTTCCCTCGAATAGTTACATCAAGTAACCGCTGAGGTCCAAGTCAGGCGGTTACTTTCTTTTTGGAAGGGAACCAACTGCTTCCTACCGTTACATTATATCACAAAAGGAACGTATTTTCGACTACTTACTCTTGCTTTTTCTGCATGTGAAGAAGCTTTTTTTCCTTCTGGTAGCCGATCTTTTTATAGAACGGGTTTCCGCCTCCGGTCATGATCTCTGCGCCGAGCTTACGCATCACCTGATCGTGACGGGACAGCGCCGCAGCTGCAAGTCCCTTATGCTGATGGGAAGGAACCGTGCCGAGCGGCTCCATGTAGGCCAGTTTATTTTCCGGCACCCACCACATACCTGAGAAACAGACATAGTCTTCGTTCTCATCTGCGATGATCACGGTGTAATCGTAAGTGGCGTGCGGAGAAGGAGCGATCGTGCAGCCATACACATCCTGATAGAGCTCATGGGCACTAGCACCACCGTTCTTTTTCGGGGTCTCCACATCTGTAAATTCACCGAAGTCTTCGCTCATGAAACTGTCCCACATGCACTTGGCCGACTTAAGCGGGTCCGATGTTCTTGAATCCACAAAATGGTATCCTTCCGGAAGCGGATAATCGAGTTTTCCTTCCCGGAAATCGAAGTAATTCTCCGGCTCCTCATATACGACCTGATAGCCGCGTTTCTTTGCTTCTTCGATCAGCGCAGTCTGGCTGCCGTATAGGTTTAACTCGCGCGGTTCATCGAATTTCGGATAGGCCTTTTCGGCATACTCGATCATCTCCCCCGCCAGGAATTCATATCCCGGACGAAGAACGAAGTAAGTAGATGTGACCGGATTTTCGTAGAATACAAAAGCCACCGGCAGGTCTCCGTCGAACCAGAAACGGTTGAGGCGGAGATAGTCCTTATCCATCCAGCAGCAGGTGATCGCATACTCCAGAAACGGTGCAGCCGGCCCGTTACTTCCATCGGGAGCATAGACATCCGTCATGAGTTTCCATGCAAGCTCCAAGTCTGTTAATATCTGAAATTGTTTTGTTCTAATAGTCATGTTTCTTTATCCCCTTCCAGCCACTGATGCATGCCGGGTCCGAACTGTTCCGACGGACGGTCCACAAATCCGAATTTCTTATAAAATTCGTTTTTCCCTTTGGCGGACATGAGGGATACCATAAACAGGTATCCGGGTTTCATCTGGGCACGGATGAAGTCCATCATGGTCTCCATGATCTTTCTTCCCAGGCCTTGTCCCTGATACTCCGGAAGCACGATAACATCTGCTATATAGATCACATAGCCATGATCCCAGATGATCCTTCCCAGAGCGATCGGGCGGTCGTCTTCACGGATACACCAGATATAGCAGTTCTTAAGTCCTTCGGCGGCCTGTTCCAGCGGAAATTCATGCCAGCCGACTGCTTTTCTCATCGCCATATATTCATCCGGACGGATCGTGTTTGTCATCACCTGCATCGCATATGCCTTCTTTCGATTATTCTTATGTCATTATAGTCTATTCGATTTCATCGCGACAGAAACTGCTGGTTTATAGGATGAAAAAAGGCAGCTTATCTTTTGAGATAGCCACCTGTAATGAGAGGAGATAGATATGGTTTAGTATCCGGATTACATTCCATGTTCTACAAAAACATCGTGAAGTGCGTTTCCGTTTTTTGTCTCAACCGTGTATGAAGCTGTCGTTTCAGTCTTCTTGTTCTTTCCGTTCTTCGCGTCATTTTCTTCGAGCATTGCGTTTGCTCCGAAAATAAAGATACATGTGATTGCTGCTGCTAATGCAATTGCTGCGATTAAACCTTTCATTTTAGTTACCTCCTGTAGTTCCAGCATTTTATTCTGTTCGCTGGTGTTTTTTGTTTTCCCTTTGTTGTGACTTCAATTTACCATCCGGAAACACAGACTACAATATTCAAAAATGCCCTTGGCTGTAGCGTTTTCAACATGTTTAGAAACACTGTAACTTAAGCTACACCAAGGGCATAAATTGTAAACGAATTATTGGTTTATATATTGCCTATATATGTTCCCAGCCAGGTGGAGATAATATATTTCCGATCCTCGTCTATCATCTTAAAATCAGCAAGGTATTCATATTCAAACTCACGGACCAGTTTCATGGACGAGAGTTCAAACAATGCTGAGTCCGTTCCACCCATAGAAATGAACACATATTTTTCGCTGGGAGAGACCCATACATTCCGAATATATCTATATGCCTCTTCATCTTTAAACGGCATCTGGATCCTGTCAATCTCTTGAAAATTCTTATCAGTAGCGACGATCTGTTTCTTGTCTGAAGTCAGGTAATAGTTCTTTTCCCTGCAAAAAGAGATGCCCTTCAGATGATCCGGCGCCGGTCCCTGGAATTCCCGTATCACCGTATAATTGATGTGATCTTTATCGGCAGGAGTAACCAGCGCTGCCGCGCATTTATATCCGTGTCCGCGATCCACGATCTTATAGATATTTCTGCTGAAACGGTCATAATGGAGATACGAAAACAAAGTATGTCCGTCCTTATCTTTAAAACCATCGTCTAAAATACTGAAATGATTCTCTGTATCCAGAAGCATCGTTCTGCCCCAATGATCCAGATCCAAAACATACTTACTGTCATTTGTGAATGTCATGAGGTAGCCTTCGCCCTCCGCCATTTTATTCCTGAAGATCTCTTCGCCGGTTTCCATGGATATCAGTGCCAGAAGTCCGCTGGTGTTCTTTGCCGCCACCAGTTTTCTATCCGGAGATACCGCAACGTATCCGACATAGCTGATGGTTTTTGTCCTAAGCACAGGCTTTAACGTCTCAAGATCATAAACATAGATACCGTTTCTTCCATTACTCGTTGCAATCAGTTTCTC
This sequence comes from Clostridiales bacterium, assembly GCA_017961235.1. Classification (GTDB taxonomy): domain Bacteria; phylum Bacillota; class Clostridia; order Saccharofermentanales; family Saccharofermentanaceae; genus Scatonaster. The sequence continues at coordinate 7,021 of JAGCXQ010000023.1, forward strand.
ATCATCGGATATAAACAGATCCCACGACCAGCCGTTTATCTTCTTGTCTTTCACCGTTTTCTACCCCTTACATCAGGTTCTTATGGTTTCCATTATAGCTCTTAAATACGAGTTTTCCGCCGTCGTCTTTGTTATTCTTATAAAGTCTTATCTCTGTTTCTTTAAGCGGATAGCTCTTCTCGCCTGCTTTTATTTCGCATGCAAAAGCACTTTTCTCCGTTCCGACCCGGATGATAAATTCTCCTTGCGAGGAGTCCCCGGGATTTCCAAACGCCTCTTCAAACACGCGAAGGATCTCCTCTTTGCTATAGTATAGGAAGCAGGAGTATTTTTTATTCTCATCTTCAAACCGCAGGAAAACATCTTTCAGGCGGGCCGGATCCATCTTCTCTTCCCATTCCCCGCCGGAAAGGATCTTCTCACCGTTAAAGAAACGGCAGATGGTTTTCGTGATTTTGAAGCGGTCATTTTCCGGAACGAAAAGGATCGTATAACGGAATCGTCTCATGTAATTGTTAATGGTCTCAAGAGAAGGAACTCCGGATACTTCGCCGATCTCATCACCGATCCTCTCGTGGGCAATGAAATAGTTCTTCTTCTTTTTCAGAAAGTCCGACACCTTCTGCTCATACTCCTTCGTTACTTTTCCCTGAAGAGGATAATCGAGCATGATGTTATGGATCTGGTTATGCCAGTTATGATACATAACCACTTTCCCATGAGGCAGGATCTGAAATTCGATATAATCCCATTTGAAGCGTTCTTTATCATCCAGATAGTGATTCAGCTCAGGTGGAAGATCTGCATCTAGTTTATACGTATTCCCGTCAGATATGTCATACCATGCCATTACCGCATGACTTGGCACAGGCGGCGAATCTCCGCCTTCATAACCTGCATGTCCGAGACAGCCGCGAAGAAGTCCGTAGCTGGACACACTATATGTTTCTGTTGAAAAAGTGAATTTTCCTTCCAGAAGAAAAAAGCACAGTTTTCCATACGTTTTTACTGTGATAGTGTTACTTCCATATACATCCCAGTGCTCGAGTTCTTTCGGGACCGCACCCAGTTCTTTTCCTTCCCACTCGTCATTTCTCTCCAGCATGCTATCCCGGAACAGTGCATCCCGATAGTCTTCCGGGCGCATTTTTCTCCATCTTGCAACGTCATCAAATGCATCACCGGTAAGATGCGACTCGCGGTTCTTCAGCATAAAAGAAATGCCGATCAAAGCAGCAAAAGTTAACACAATATATAACCCGATCGGATTTCCGTTCACTTTGAAAAACTTAATCAGAAGGAAAGAAATCACTCCCAGGATCACACTTGAAACCATCACATAAAACGACCGGAAACCACGTGCCATACCGTTCCCCGCCGCGTCGCTGTTGGGATAAAACGGGGCAAAGTAGAACCAGTAGTGGTCAAAAAGAATGATCACGATCATGGCCAAAAAGGAGGACCGCATCGCCATGAGATAGGTGAGCAACAACTGGGAGATAAGAACCAGCGATATGAATGTGGTCAAAACAAAATCCCCTACCCGACGGTGCGGCGCATACAGCCATTTCACACACAAGCCGAAAAAACTGCAAATAATGCAAATAACGCAAACCACACCTAATCTAACGAACACCACCGATCTTTCTCCTTTTACTCATTCATCCATATTCGGGAGAATTATATCAGCAAAAGGATCTTCCTTTTTTTCTATATCTTACTTTTTTATCAAAAAACGAGAGCCGGGTCGTGTCCTCTTCCAGCGTTAGAAAAGCTGTGTCCTGATTCCGAAGTCACGTTCACTTCGTCTGCGTCGGTTTTCCGTGTCCATAATAGATCTTTCTGGGATCTAGGCTTTTTATCTTCTCTGCGCTCGCCTTAAGGGCATCCTTATCACAATACAGGTGACCGGTGGCAGGCGTGATCCAGTTATCCAGCGCATCGCCTGATAAGAAAGTCCTTGACAAAACTAATGAACGTTAGTATTATTACTAACGAACAAAAGCAAAGGAGAGCATCCTGATGAACCGGAAAGAAGAAATCATCTACGCTACGCTGGAACTTGCTTCCGAATGCGGCATGAAGGGCGTCTCCATGTCACAGATCGCAGAGAAAGTAGGGATCAAGGCACCTTCTATATACAACCACTTTAAGTCGAAAGATGACATCATCCGGGAGATGTATGGTTTTCTTCGGCAGCAGGCGCAAAGTAACAATAAGCCGGCGGCTCTTGATTACAAAAAACTCTTCGAGAAAAAGACTGTGGAAGAGATCCTTATGGGTTCCCTGTCCACATATATGGGGATCGTTTCCGATAAGTACATGTTTCAGTTCTTTAAAGTGCTGTATTCGGAACGGTCGACCAGTAAGACGGCCGCCACGATCATGGTCGAAGAGACCGAGCGCATGATCGAGAAGTCACGGGACCTCTTCTATGCCCTCGCAGTCCACGGGAAGATAAAAAACGAAAATGTCGATACCGCCGCCATGACCTATGCGCTGACGATCCATTCCCTGATCGATTACCGGATGGATCAGATTACCGCGGGGCTTAAGACTTCTTTCGGAGACGGCAAAAGCCCCGTCCCGATAAAAATGATCGAGTTCATCCGCTGGCTCAGCAGCGAGATCGGAATCTAGAAGATTCTTTCGGCGTTTCCGCCACCGGAAAAATAAGGGGATAAGAAAATGGATAATACTATAGTCATCGAAAACCAAAAGAAAAACCTGATCAACTGGATCGGCCTTCTGGGGGTACTGGCACTTCTGTCCTACCTCGCTGCGCTGATCTTCGCTCCTTTGGATTTCCCGGGGTACAACTGGATGGAGCAGGCGGCCAGTGACCTGTCTGCCGACTCGGCTCCTTCCCGGCATCTTTGGGAGCAGCTGTCTTCTTTATACGGAGCCGGAAGTGTCGTTTGTGCGACCTGTATCGCGATCTATGTGTCCGAGAAAAAGTTTTCCACCAGACTCTTCCGTCTCGGTATCTATCTGTTTACGATCATGAACTGGATCTCGAAGGTCGGCTACCAGATGTTTGCTCTGTCCGATTCGGGAAAAGACATCGCCGGTTTTCAGGAAACGATGCATATGGTCGTGACCGTCTTCGTCGTCCTTCTTTCGATCGTTTCCCTGACCATGCTGATCATATCCGGCGTAAAGCATAAGGAAGTCAGAGGTCCCGGCATCTGGGCAGCAATCGCTCTTGCCATGATGTTCATGGGCCCGGTCGGGATGGCCGCCTTTCCTCCGGAATACTTCGGTGTCTTCGAGCGCTTCAGCACCGTATCTGCCGTTGGATATAATGCCGTCCTGGGTGTATATCTCTTCGACGGGTTTAGAAAAGCGCAGGCGGAAAAAAAGGACGGAGCCTTCTAGACTCCGTCCAGCATTTCCACGATAAGCTTCTTCTCCTCAAAGACCGGCTCAACACCCGGGAAGCCCGGGATCTGGCCGAACAGCGGCATGATCTTATGGTACAGTTCCTGGAAGAGCTGAAGAAAGAAATGTAGATCTTTTACTCAGCCTTATCGCAGTAGATCTGGATCGCGTTGTCCAGGAAAACCGCTGTGCCTTCTCCGCCCCAGGAATCGATGTTCTCAGTGAATTCACCGCCGCCGGAATACATCTTTCCAAGGCCACGAAGGATCTTGGGAGTGCAGGTGTACATGTTCTCCGTGATGAATCCTTGGATCTTCTTTACCATGTCCTGTGCTTCCGGTGATGCCGGATCTTCATTTTTCATCTTTCCGGCTTCCTTAAAAAGAAGCATGAAACGGTCCATCATAAGAGCTTCCTCCTCTTTTGTCCGATTCTTGGACTTCTCCTGCATCTCCTGAAACTCCGGGGTGCTCCCGTACTGCTCTTTTGCCCTGCGGGAATACTCATCTAATTTACTTCTATCAAAGGCTTTAAAATCCATATGCCTCACTCCTACTTTCTTTATTCCAAGCGCGAAATTCATCAGGTTCTCGATGTGCTCCTTCTTAAGACGCAAAAGCTCGATCTGCTGATCTAGAGCCTTGTTTCTGTCAAAGTCGGGGCTACTTAGGATCGCCTGAATGTCCTTAAGCGGAAACTCCAATTCACGAAACAGTAAGATATGCTGAAGGCGTTCCAGATCCGTATCGTCATACAGTCTGTATCCCGCATCGGTGTATCCCGTCGGATGCAAAAGACCGATCTTGTCGTAATACTGCAGGGTGCGTATACTCACTCCCGCGAGCTTACTTACTTCATGTACCGTCATCATGTTTTCGTCCTCCACTTTGCTTGGTGACCTTACTATAAACTATGACGCAACGTCAGAGTCAAGTGCTTTTTCCAAAGATTTTTCATAAAGAAAGATTGCGCGAAGAAACTGGGAATTACAAACAAGACGATCATTCGCTTATGCTATAATCCAAGAGAACAGTATTTGAGCACCATATGGGAAACAAGTTATTTAGGAGGGCTTATTATGCCGTATGCGATTTTAGATGCTATTATTTGCTTGCTTGGACTTTTTATGGTGATCTTTCCGAAACTCTCGGTGAAGAAAGAATATCGTGACAACGCTAAGGCCGTATCCGGAATGAGGATCCGGGGTATTGTTGTTCTCGTTTGCGGCATTCTGGTTCTGGCGATCAATTTCCTTCTGTAAACCACGCGTAGTTGATTATCCCGCCTTTCGCGGACCATACACAACTATATACGGAAATAATGATTCCATTATTCGATGGAACCAGCTTTGCATTGCATTTTTCATCGGAGTTTATATTTTTGCTGTTGACTCTCACATTATGTCAGGGTTTATCTTTAATTTGAGCTCAAGGAAAACACATCCATGGAGGTAAGTACAGATGCTTAAAATAGGAGATTTTTCAAAACTATCCAGAGTCAGCATCAGAATGCTCCGGCATTACGATGATATCGGTCTTCTGAAGCCCGCCGAAATCGATGAGTTTACAGGATACCGCTACTATCAGGAAGAACAGCTCTTCACCATCGGAAGGATCACTTCCTTAAAGGATATGGGGTTTTCCCTTGCGGAGATCATCCGCATCCTGGAAAACTACGATGATAAAGAAAAGATGGAGAAGTTCCTACTTGAAAGACAAGAGGAACTACGAAAGCTTTCGGAAGAGACTTCCTACAAACTGATGCTTCTGGAGTCAGCCCGAGACAGGCTGAGGAAGGAGCAAAAGATGAATTACGATGTAACAGTAAAAACCATTCCAGAAAGATACGCCGCCACCGTGCACACGGTCATTCCCCGCTACGAAGATGAAGGCATGGCCTGGGGTTACATGAGTGAGATCGGACCGTCTCTGGTGCCGGCCGATCCGTGTCTGGCCGCCGCCGAGTTTCTGGACGATGAACACAAAGAAAAAGATGTGGAGATCGTGGTCTGGATGACCGTCAAAGGTACCTACGAAGATACCGAGCACGTAAAGTTCCAGACACTTCCGGCCGTGAAAGTCGCCAGCTGTATCATGAAGGGCAGTTATGCACAGATGAATGAAGTCGTCCCCACGATCGTGAACTGGATCAAGACCAATGGCTACGAGTCCAATGGCCCGATGTTCAACATCTATCACGTAGGACCTGTCCAGACACAGAACCCCGATGAATTCGTCACAGAAGTATGTTTCCCGGTGAAGTAAAGAAGGATCAGGAGTCCTCCTTCTTTTCCTTCTTCCCGGATGGCGGATCACTCTTAGGCTTTTCTCCGGAAGGCGGAGCATCATGTTCTCCGCCTTCCGGTCTGCCCTTACTTCTACCAGAAGAAGATTCATTCACCAGTGTGATCGCCTCACCTGTCGATGCCGTTCCTTCGCTATACGCTACACCGTTTACGTAGAGCGTGTAGCCATTCAGATCGATCGCATCTGCTTCGCAGGTAAGAGAGGCAACATAGGAATCGCCGCTGAGGATCCACTTTGATCCGGATTCGATCTCAACATATACTTTTCCTTCGTTATCCGGGTTGACCGCACCCTGATAAGTCGAGCCGGATGTAAGATACATATTCCCTGCGGAGACACTGTCCACCAGGATGTCTCCATCCTGTTTCTGGTTCTTAAGAATGAGATTGACCTTTCCGCCGTTGGATCCTTCCGAACCCCAGCCGGCCGCGGCCGCACGAAGGAAGACTCCTTCGCTGTCCTGATTGGTGATCTCCACATTTTCAAGTGTGATCGTTGTGACGGTATTATTGACGAAGAAGATATCCCCGTTTTTATTCACTAGAGATCCGTCTTTCATGGAAAAAGCAGCTTCGCCTTCTTTGGCATCACCGGACATGGACTGATAGATCATGACCGCCTGATACCACGACGATTTGTCGCTGTTCTTGGAGTTGTTATCTGCCACCAGAGTCACGTTATTCAGCGTTACGGAATTTCTTCCTTCCACCACCACTCCCTGGGAAGAAGTGGACTCCATCTTCGCATCATTGACCGTGATGTCGGCCGTCGAATAGATGACCGGGGAGCCTTTTCCGTCAGTTGTATAAGAGCCGCCGGTAACGTTTACCGTGCCGCCTCCACGGTCTGACCTTATTGCCGCGGAAGAATTTCCCGTAGTATGGATCGTAAGGTTCTCGGCATTCATCGTACCGCCTCCGGTCGTCATCAGTCCGCCGGAACAATTCCCGCTGGTGGTGATCTCGGAGTTGCTGATATTTACCGTCGTTCCTTCGCCGTAAGAGAACACCGCGTTTGCATGTTTTCCATCTGTGTCGACTACGATATCAGATAGATCCAGAGTCGCTCCGTTTGTGGCAAAAATAGCGGCGTTGTCGCCATAGAAATCCGCCTCATCACCTTCCTCCGAATCGCCGGTTTTGGTGACGTGGACTTTGGAATAAGATGCATCTTCGCCGTCCGCCTCGATGGCATGTTCACCATCGCTGCTATTGGAGATCTCTTCATCAGTGGTAATGCTGCCGGTGCTTTTCGCGGAGGTGGATCCGGACTCTTCTTCACTCTCACTTCTGTCCGGCTCGGAATCTGAGGCCGATGTGGAAGTGGATGTATCTGCATTCTTTTCGTCCCGTTTCGAGCAGGCCGTCATGGAAATCATCATTGTCGCGGTCAGCAAGAGGGACAGGGTATTTATGTGTTTTCGGTTAAGCATTTTCGTCGTCTCCCTTCTGGTGTATGACACCAGTATAGGAGGCGAACCTTAAACTAACCTCAAACCGTCTTCACTATGAGATTCCCTCTTCCCGGGATCGTAACGGCACCGTCGATCGTCTCGCCGGTGACCAGATCGGTCCCGGTGAGTCCAGAAAGAATCACATCCTGCTCCGAGAGATTCAGGTAGAAATCATAGGTCGCATTTTCCCCGACCCGTCTGTGCCACTCGATGCCGGAAGGAAGCTCCCGCGTCTTGATCCCTGCATCCGAAATCAGCATGTCGAGGAATCCCGCCAGCTCCTCCGGAATGATCCGGGCCGCCTGATAATAGGCCTTGCCCTGCCCGTTCTTTTTGCACGTGATCGCCGGTGTTCCGGCATAGAAATCATCCTTATATTTTCCGAGCACCTCCGCATCTAAGACGCGCAGGATCTCGCAGTAGTCTCTTACCGGGAAGCACCTGTCCCCGGTCATGCAGATCGCATTTTTATCTGATGGATACAGCGTGTCGATTTCTTCCGCGATAACTCCGAAAAGATCCTTCAGACCCGCACCCGGGAAACCGCCCTCGTAGCAAAGTGTATTCTCATTGACATATCCGGTCATGTACGTACCGAGAAGGATGCCGCCCTTTTCCACAAATGCTTTCAGTTTTTCCGCCGTCTCCGGTTTCACGGAAAAGAGCATCGGCATAAGGATCAGTTTATACCCGTCAAAATCTTCATCCACGGAGATGATGTCAGCATCGATCCCACGCTTCATCAGGGCCTCCCAGTACTTCTGGCAGGTCTGATCGTACTTTTTGGTCTTGCTGCTGAATCCGCCGGAATAGTCGATCGCCCACCAGTTTTCCCACTCGAAAATGATCGCGGCTTCGCTACGTGAAGTGCTGCCTTCCACCTCGGAGATCTTCTTTAAGGTCTCACCGGTATGCGCCACCTCACGGAAGATCCTTGTGTCATTGGTGCCCAGGTGACTGACCACGGCGCCGTGGAACTGCTCCCATGCGCCACGGGACTGTCTCCACTGGAAATACTGCACCGAGTC
>JAGCXQ010000024.1 GCA_017961235.1 Clostridiales bacterium
CAACTACAAAGATGCCAAGACAGATACGCTGACGATAAAGATCAATAAGACGACAGCGGCGTATCAGTACAGATGTATGGTAGCGAACGACAATACTTCAGTAGCTTCAAATCCTGCTTCGGTCACTGTTATGGAGATCATTATTGTTGAGAAACCTGAGATCACCACTCAGCCGGCAGATGTCACTGGAGCAGTTGGTGAAGAGAAGACCATGAGCGTAGTTGCCGAAAATGCTGATTCTTACCAGTGGCAGAGAAGCGCGGATGGTGAGGCATGGTCTAATATCAGTTCAACCAACGTCAACTACAAAGACGTGAAGACAGCTACACTGACGATCAAGATCAGTAAGACAACTGCTTCGTATCAGTATAGATGTATGGTGAAGAACGACACCGATTCTGTACCGTCAGAGCCGGCTTCGGTCACTGTAGCGGAATCTGCTCAGCTGCCTGAGATCACCACGCAGCCGGCAGATGTCACCGGAGAAGCCGGTGAAGAGAAGACCATGAGTGTGGTTGCTTCCAATGCAGCATCTTACCAGTGGCAGAGAAGCGCGGATGGTGAGAACTGGTCTAATATCAGTTCGACCAATGTGAACTACAAAGATGCGAAGACATCTACACTGACGATCAAGATCAGTAAGACGACAGCATCGTATCAGTATAGATGTATGGTGAAGAATGACAACGGTTCTGTACCTTCAGAGGCTGCATCCGTCACCATCGGCAATGTATTCGAAATTACCGTTCAGCCGGAAAGCATTACGGGTCTGTCCGGTGAAGAGAAGACCATGAGTGTGGTTGCTCCTGATGCTGTATCTTACCAGTGGCAGAGAAGCGCAGATGGTGAGAACTGGTCCAGCATCAGTGAGACCAATGTAAACTACAGCGGTGCTAAGACAGATACGCTGACTGTGAAAATCAGTAAGACGACTGCATCGTATGTGTACAGATGTATTGTAAAGAATGAAGCGGGAGATAAGGATATATCTGTAGTGGCACAAGTAAGTATAGGTGCTCCCGAGCAGTAAAGAGATAATCGGAAAGAGGACATGCTCCCTGTTAAGTAGTAAGGGTGCCGGAGAAAAATCCGGCGCCCTTATCTTTTGCGGTCGGTTGACAATTCCGTGAGATAACATTTATAATGTCAACAGTTTAAAGATGTATTGCGTTCCATAGTTTTTCCTAGGAAGGGAAAATAGCAATACAGATGAGGTGTAATTATTTTTCGCAATTGTATTTGAATATATGATGTGACCGCTAAAGGGTATTTCTGTATCTTCCGGCGGATGAAAAACGATTTCAATAGATTCATGTGAGGTATATTTGTGGCGCAAGATGATTTTTTCTCAAAGAGTAAAGAGGATCTTTCTGCAATCGCAACCGCTTTTAATCTTGTAAGCGCTGATCAGGCATCGGCCATGAGCCAGAGTGAACTTGCTTCCCTTCTTTCTTCTGAACAGCAGAAGACAACAGGTGCTTCCGCTTCAGAGGAAAAGCCGGCCAAGAAGCCTGCGGCAAAGCGTACGAAGAAAGTTGCGGCAAAGAAAGAAGATAAGACCGAAGAGAAGAAGGAAGAGCCTGCTTCTGTAAGTGAAGAGGTAAAGCCGGCGGCAAAGAAAGAAAAGAAGACCGCAGCTACTAAGAAACCTGCTTCCGAGAAGAAGACTTCTACCAGAAAGAAGAAAACTTCGGAAGAAAAGACACCGATCGAAGAGATCGCTGCTGCGGCATCTTCCGAGGTGAAAGAAGTTGAGGTAAAACCTGCTGAGGTATCCGAAGCCCCGGCTTCCGAGACAAAGGCTGAAGCTCCCGCTAAGGAAGAAAAGAAAGGCCGCGGAAGAAAGAAGACGAAGAAAGACGCACCGGCAGAAGAAGTGAAGCCGGAGACGGAAAAAGAGGCCGCGAAGGAAGAAACTAAGGAAGAGAAGAAGGAAGAAGCGAAAGACGCAGCTCCTTCTGAAGGATCTTCTGAAGAAAAAGTATCTTCCGAGGCTAAGCCGGAAGGCAAGACTCAGAATACTCCGAATAAGAATAAGAAGCAGAAGGGCCGCCACAGAAGTGTGGAGATCCGTCCAGCCAATGAGGCACCGGCTTCTTCGGAATCCGGTGAGAACGGTTCTGAAGAAGGCGCAACGGAAGGCGAAGCTCCGGCAGAGCCCCAAAAGCCGCAGATCGAGCCGATCGAGTTTGTCGGTGTACTGGAGATCGTATCCGATGGCGGATATGGCTTCGTAAGAAGAGAGAACTATCTGCCGTCTCCACAGGATGTATTCGTACCAACGAACCTGATCCGCCGTTTTGGCCTTCGCATGGGCGACCAGATCAAGGGATTTGCCCTCCCGAAGAGAGGACAGGATAAGAACCTCGCTTTGAGTTATATTACGACAGTAAATGACGTGGAAGTGGATAAGCTCGGACGCCGTCCGCACTTTGAGCGCCTGACGCCGATCTATCCGGATGAGAGATTCCGCCTGGAGACAGGAAAGCAGGAACTTAGTACACGTATCATCGACCTCGTATCTCCGATCGGTAAAGGCCAGCGTGGTATGATCGTTTCCCCGCCGAAAGCAGGTAAGACGATCCTTCTGCAGAAGATCGCAAATGCGATCACACAGAACAGCCCGAAGACCAAGCTCATCGTACTTCTCATCGATGAGCGTCCGGAGGAAGTTACCGACATGCAGCGCTCCATCAAGGGCGAAGTCGTTTACTCCACCTTTGATAAGAAACCGGAGAATCATACAAGAGTTACCGAGCTCGTGCTCGAGCGCGCGATGCGTCTTGTAGAAATGGGTGAGGATGTCGTTATTCTCCTCGACTCCATGACACGTCTGGCACGTGCCTATAACCTGACGATCACTCCGACAGGAAGAACGCTGTCCGGTGGTCTCGATCCGGGATCCCTCTATGGACCGAAGCGTTTCTTCGGTGCAGCGAGAAATATCGAGAACGGCGGAAGCCTTACGATCGTAGCGACCTCTCTTATTGAGACCGGTTCCCGAATGGACGAAGTTATCTTCGAGGAATTCAAGGGAACAGGTAACATGGAAGTGTATCTCGACAGAAAACTCTCCGAGAAGCGTATCTTCCCGGCGATCGATATCAACAAGTCCGGTACGCGCCGTGAGGATCTCCTCATGTCCCAGGAAGAACTCGATGCCGTCTGGACGATCCGAAAAGCATTCTCCCAGATGGAGACTGCTCCGGTTACCGAGACGATCATCAACCTTCTTCTGCGCACCAATTCGAACGATCACTTTGTCCGTTCCGTCAAGGTATCCTTTGCGGATAAGGAAGTCTTCGATGCGATGCGGGGAACAGGAGCAAACGGCTCTGCCAACGGCAACTGATCCGCATAAACAGGTAAACATGAAAAAGGAGATGGTAATGACCATCTCCTTTTTGTTTTATGAACTCCTGCAGGTTTCCGTCAGTATCCTTATGTATTCCTGCGTGAGGGAAGATGGCGTGATCGTCTTCGGAAGGATGTAACCGATCTCCATATAGTCATCGACTTTCAAGGGCCTGGCGACGATGCCGGGCCCGTTTAATTCTTCGTTGATCACGCCGCTGCAGATGGTGTATCCGTCCATACCGATGAGCATATTAAAGAGGGTGGCACGGTCGCGGACGATGATCTCTTTATCCGCATCTACCGTACTTAGGATCTCCTCGGAAAAGTAGAACGAGTTATGCGAACCCTGCTCATAGGAGAGTCTCGGGAAAGGCTTTAGATCATCCAGAGAAAGTTTTTTCTTCTTCGCAAGAGGGGAGTTTCTGCCGACAAAGACATGCGGTTTTGCGGTAAAAAGTGAAGTAAAGGTAAGATCATTATCCCGAAGCGTCTTCTCGATGACGGTCTCATTAAAACTGTTCTTATAGAGGATGCCGATCTCGCTTCGTAGCTCCGAGACATCCTGGATGATGTCATAGGTCTCGGTCTCACGCATATGGAATTCGTATTTATCACCGCCGTGCTTTTTCAGAAGTTCGACGAAGGATTCCACAACAAAAGAATAGTGCTGCGAAGAAACGGAGAAGCGATGTTTACCGATGCTTTTGCCGCTGTATCTTTCGTCAATGAGATTGGCCTGCTCTAAGATCTGGCGGGCATAGCCCAGGAATTCTTCGCCTTCTCTGGTGACCTCGATGCCTTTTCGGGAGCGGTGGAAGATCGTGATCCCGAATTCCTTTTCGAGTTCCTGGATCGATGCGGTCAGACTGGGCTGTGCGATATAAAGCCGGTTCGCCGCTTCCGTGATATTCCCTGTTTCCGCCACTTCCGTGACATAACGCAACTGCTTCAGAGTCATCGTGTTCACCTCGCTTAGAGATAATATGAATATAGTTTTCGATAACGATTATAACACAAACATAGATTTTATCTATGGAAAAGAACTGATTTTTCATATTTTACCTAGTGAATCACTGGGTCTATACTTCTCCCAAGAAGACAAGGAGGAAGAAGACTATGAAAACATCTGTAATTGGCTTTCCGAGAATCGGAAAAAACCGCGAACTGAAATTCGCATCTGAAAAATACTTTAAAGAGGAGATCACGGAAGAGGAACTTCTGGCAGTCGCAAAAGAGATCCGGAAAGGAAACTGGCTTTCGCAGAAGAATGCGAATGTGTCCTTTATCTCTTCGAACGACTTTTCTTTCTACGATAATGTACTGGATACCGCAGTACTTCTGAACGTGATCCCGAAGAGATACCGGGATCTGAAGGTTTCTCCTCTTTCCACATACTTCGCTATGGCACGCGGATACCAGGGCGATAAAGGTAATGTAAAAGCACTGGCCATGAAGAAGTGGTTCAATACGAACTATCACTACATCGTACCGGAGATCGATGACGATGCGGAGATCCGTCTTTCCGGAAATAAGCCGGTCGAGGAATATCTTGAGGCAAAAGCACTGGGTGTCGAGACCAAGATCGCGCTTATCGGCCCGTTCACTTTCTTAAAGCTGGCCCGCTATACAGGAAAAAAGGCAGCAGAGGATTTCTCGCTTCAAGTCGTATCGGCATATGCGGAGCTTCTCGGAAAACTCGTTTCTGCCGGAGCTTCCTGGGTACAGTTCGATGAGCCGTATCTGGTGAAGGATCTTACTGCGGAAGATATCCTTCTTTTCAAGGCGATCTATACCGCGCTTCTTTCCGACAAGCGCACGCTGAAGGTCCTGCTTCAGACCTACTTCGGAGATATCCGTGATATCTATTCCGATGTCACGGCGCTGGATTTCGATGGTATCGGTCTTGATTTCCTGGAGGGAAGAAAGACGGAAGAACTCGTAAAAGAGAACGGTTTCCCGAAGGAGAAACTCCTCTTTGCCGGTCTCATCAATGGTAAGAATATCTGGAAGAATAACTACGGAAAAACACTGGAGAAGCTCTCTTTCCTTAATGGCATTGCGGGAGAAAATGTAGTGCTCAGCACTTCCTGCTCGCTTCTTCATGTACCGTACAGCCTCTCGGGCGAAGAAGATCTTCCGAGGGACTACACGAAGCACTTCGCTTTTGCCGAAGAAAAGCTTATCGAGCTTTCGGAGATCGAGAAGATCGCTTCCGGATCAGACGAAGGAAAGAAGATCCTCTCTGATAATGAAGTGCTTTTCGAGCATAGAAAAGACAGTTCCGATGATGCCGTAAAGACAAGAGTTGCCGCGATCTCGGAGGAAGACTATGAGAGAAAACCGGACTTCTTCGAAAGAGAGAAGATCCAGAAAGAAAAGCTCGGGCTGCCGCTCTTCCCGACAACGACGATCGGATCTTTCCCGCAGACACAGGAAGTAAGAAAGAACCGTCAGGCTTTCCGAAAAGGCGAGATCTCGAAAGAGCAGTATATCGCATTTAACCAGGAGAAAATTAAAGAGTGCATCGCGCTTCAGGAAGAGATCGGACTCGATGTACTGGTACATGGTGAGTTCGAAAGAAACGACATGGTCGAGTACTTCGGCGAGCACCTCTCGGGATATGTATTTACCCGTCAGGCATGGGTACAGTCCTACGGTACCAGATGCGTAAAACCGCCGATCATCTGGGGTGATGTCAGCAGAAAGGATCCGATCACGGTCTTCTGGTCGAAGTTCGCCAAGTCCTGCACCAATAAGCCGGTCAAGGGCATGCTGACAGGTCCGGTGACGATCCTCAACTGGTCTTTCCCGAGAGAGGATATCTCCATCAAAGAGAGCACACTTCAGATCGCACTGGCGATCAGAGATGAGGTTCTCGATCTCGAAGCAAACGGCATCGATATCATCCAGATCGATGAGGCAGCGCTTCGTGAGAAACTGCCGCTCCGTAAGAGCGACTGGTACTCCGAGTATCTCGACTGGGCGATCCCGGCATTCCGTCTCGTACATAGCGGAGTAAAACCGGAAACGCAGATCCACACACATATGTGCTACAGCGAGTTCACGGATATCATCCCGGCGATCGACGCCATGGATGCCGATGTCATCACCTTTGAAGCATCCCGCTCGGATCTTCTGATCCTCGATGCACTTCTGGAAAATCACTTTAAGACCGAAGTCGGTCCGGGTGTATATGACATCCACAGCCCGCGTGTTCCGTCGGTCGATGAGATCGTGGCAGCCCTTACCAAGATGCGCGAGAAGATCTCCGACAGCAAGCTCTGGGTAAACCCGGACTGCGGCCTGAAGACCCGTGGAAATGAAGAGACGAAAGCCAGCCTCCTGAATCTGGTAGAGGCTGCAAAGAAAGTAAGAGAGAGAAGGTAATCCCGTGAAGGTTTCCGAGATCTATAAGAATAAAAAGAAGAGCCTGTCATTTGAGATCTTTCCTCCGAAGAAAGATACCGAGCTGGACAATATCGATGAGACGCTGTCGGTATTGTCCGAGCTCCATCCGGACTTTATCAGTGTGACCTTCGGTGCAGGCGGTTCGAGCAACTGCAACAGAACGATCGAACTTGCCAAGAAGATCAAAAATGAGTATAAGATCGAACCGGTGGTACATCTTACCTGTCTTCACTATGACCGGTCCGAGATGGAGGAGTTCGCCCGTGTCCTCTCTGACGAAGGGATCGAGAATGTGCTGGCCCTTCGCGGGGATAGAAATCCCAGGATCCCGGAAAAGGATGACTTCAAGCATTCTTCTGACCTGATCTCCTATCTGAAGCCGGAACATGATTTCTGCTTCTTAGGCGCATGCTATCCGGAGTGCCATCCGGAATCTTCGGGACGAGTCAGCGAGATCCGCGGACTGAAATCGAAGGTGAATGCCGGTGCGGAAGTGCTGATCTCCCAGCTCTTTTTCGATAATGATAAGTTCTTCCAGTTCTACGAAGAATGTCAAATCGCGGACATCGATGTGCCGATCCTTCCGGGAGTTATGCCGGTGATCAATGCCGCGCAGATCCAGCGCATGATCTCGATGTGTAATGCCACTTTCCCGGAGCGCTTCCAGCGGATCATCCGGCGCTACGAGAATAATCAGGAGGCACTCTTCGACGCAGGAATGTCATACTGTTTAAGCCAGATCATCGACCTTCTGGTCAGTGACATCCCGGGCATCCATCTCTATACGATGAATAACCCGGTCGTCGCCAGAAGGATCTGTGAGGGAATAAAGAATATTGTGTGAACAGCAGATCACACTTCACTGAGTTGAGAAGAGAGCCGCTAAAACTGTAGCGGCTCTTTTCTGTTTTCGGATTTAATAATCGTTTAAGGATTTCCGAATTTCCCCATGCTAAGATGAAACCATGAAACAGAAAAACCGATGAAGACTTCGGAAGAAAACACATACAGACAGTATGGAGGAAAAGAGAATGAAGGATTATGATATCAAGATCAAGAAGGCAGATGAAGTAACGATCTACGGCACGGACAATGACACGATCGTCGTACCGTCCCAAGTGGTTTTTGAGAGCAACCGCAATCAGGCGGAGATCGATATCGATGGCGTGGCAAAAGCACTGATCGGCATCCCTCCGAAAGCAGACCATATCGAACTGTTTATCGAGAATTCGGTTCTGAACCTTCAGGGGATCTCTTTTAATAGGATGGAGATCGACGGCGAAGGAAAACTGTATATCGCACTGGAAGATGCGGATGGAAGCATCGACGTCAATATGATCCATGGAGAGGCGGAACTGATCGTTCCTTCGGACTTCGTTTTTGCGACCAGATGCGAAGGAAAGAATAACGTGATCGACTGCAAGATCCCGACGGATCCTTCTGCGAAGAACGTGATCGAGTTAAACGGAAAGAACAGCGTACTTACGATCCGTACCAAATAAGATGATCTCATTGCGTATGGTGGGGAACCCCGGTCGCACAAGAGGATGCGGCCCGGTCAATCATTCTCCGGTCAGTCTTTCTTCTCGATCCGGTGAAGCTGCGGCCTTACTGTAAACTCCGTGATGACCATATGTGGATCCGCTTCAAGAACATAGCGCACGGCATCGGCCACATCCTGTGGAAGCAGCCGTGCGTTTTCGTCTTTCGAAGCTTCGAAAGATGCATTTCGATAGAGGTTGGTATCGGTCATGTCCGGAAGGATCGTGGTGACCTTGACGCCGTGCTTTCTCACTTCGTCAAAAAGGCTTCTCGAGAAGCTCAGAAGTCCTGCCTTCGTCGCGCCGTATGCCGCGCCGTGCGGGTTGTTCTGTGAAGCGGTGACCGAGGCGATGTTGATAACCGTGCCTTTACTCTCTCTCAGTTTCTTCAGAAGAAGATTTGTAAGAACGATCGGGACTTCCAGATTCGTCCGCACCATCTCGGAAAGATCCGCGGAAGAGATCTCGTCATGGAGGCCATAGTAGCCGACCCCGGCGCAGTTGATGAGAAGGTCGAGTGCTTTTCCCTTCGTGATATCACGGACGGTCTCTTCGAGTTTTCTGCTTTCCAGAAGGTCGAGCTCCACCTTGTGAAAAGCACTGTTCCCGGTGAGTTTTCCGCACTCGCTGAAGTTTCTTCCGATGCCGTAGATCTCATAGTCCATCGAAAGAAGTGTCTCGCAGATAGCTTTTCCGATTCCGGAGGATGCTCCGGTGATGATCGCAGTCTTTGTCATGTTTCCTACCTCGTGTATAGACGGCGGAAGCCGCCATGCGTTCTTACCACTTGATCTTCTTGTTCAAGATCATCGCAGAGTCATCGCTAAGAAGCACCTGCACCTCGCTGTTGACCTCGTATGGTTTGGCGGTGGTGCCGAGCGGCAGAAGGATGAATTTCTTTCCTTCGGAAGTGTCTACGAGGACCTTTATTTTCTGTCCGTTGACACCATTATACGCGACGGTATCATCCATATATCCGTACACGATGCCGCTCCGGATGACACCGTTTTTCTTTATGGACAGATATCGGACGAATGCACGAATGGCGAATAATACAGCGATGAGACCGATCAGCATGAATGGGATCGTGAAGAATCTCAGAAATGTACTCGAATGTTCGGTGTTGTTCTCGAGACTATCGGGAAAAAAAGAGAGGATGAACATCGGAACGGAGACGGTAAGAAATATCCCGCCAAACATCAGGGGGAATCCGATGTGCCAGAAATCGAGTTTGGCACTCTTGCACTCGATCATAGGATACTCCGCAGTAAGATCCGCAGTCGCCACTTCACCGATGTATGTTCCGCAGAACTGGCAGACCTCCGAGAGGATCGGCGCACCGCACTTGGGGCAGTTTCTTACCTCTTCGGGGCTCTTCAGATGAGGATTATTGAGCCGGATACCATCCATTTTCAGTTCCTCCTTCGCGAATTTTCTTCGTTATCGATTCTAAATATCTTATCCCTAGATATCAAGGTTTGTAACAGTGTTACAAGGTGATTTTCCATCTCGTTTTTTATGTTTTCCGGGTATTCCATGTAACCGCCGTGGTTCTCGTAGGGGAACTGGCAGATGGAAGAGCCCGGGAAGTCCTTCCGGATCTTCCGGATATACTCGGATGAGATGCGGTAGGAACCGACGCTTATGTCCTTTAATTGATGGATATCGATATGTTTAACGGTCTCGTGAAACATCGATGTGTAGATATCTTTCCAGTTTCTGACATAGATCAGCGGGTCGAAGCACAGCCGTACCGGAAACCCTTTTTCCATCGCATAGGAAGCGGCAGACAGGCGGTCGGAAAGAGAAGCAGTGCGCTTCTCGTACTTATCGATGATCTCCTGCGGGGAGATCGTGTAGGCGAAGATCATGCGGTCACATGGGCTGATCTTATCGTAGAAGTCTTTACGGAAAGACTTGGTGCGGATCTCGATCGAGAGGTCTTTATGCGTTTTCGTGAATTCGGCCCAGCGGGAGATATATCCGGTCAGGATGTCGAGGGCGATCAGGTCGGTGTCATAAGAAACACAGAGATAGACGGGATGCTCTGAAAGCAGCGTTTCCAGTTCTGCGAAGGTGTCCTCGAGATTGACGAAGATGACGACATCACCGGATCCGTACATGCCACGGAGAAAACAGTATTCGCAGTCGAAGATACAGTTTCTCGTGCAGGAAGTGTAGTAGAAGTAGTCATACCCGAAGTCCTGGCAGACGGGCGCGCCTTTAAATACAGAAGCCCCTGTGTTTCTTGCAAGAATCAGGGAAGGGGAAGTCTTCTGAAGGCCATAGCTCTGGCGGGGACGGTTGAAGACGTCTTTATAGTGATCGATGGAAATGACCGCTGACTTTCCGTAGCGTGCAAGGATACTCTTCGTCAGGGGATGATCCGTGACTTTCTTCTCCACGTAGATATGCGAGAAAGGAAAGTTAAATAAGTCTTTGCCGGATGACATCTAAGACCTCCTTTCCTTCGCGCTTTGATTTCGCGGGGATATTTCCTTCTTTTTCCAGATCGGAAAGAAGCTTCTCCATATCGATCTCTTCGGTCTTCGCATATACGAAGAGCTGATGCAGCTCGTGGCGCATGGTCTCGCTCAGACGGAGAGCCAGTGCGGTACCTAAGAAAAGATCTTCATCGATGGCTCCGTCGTCCTCGGTGACATCTTTCAGATGATCGAGCACGGAAATGACAGTAGAGATATGTTTCTCGGCCCATTTCGTAAGAAGGGCGGAGGTGATCTTCTTCGGATCATCTGTTCCCGAGTCGGAAACATACTTCAGGAAGATCATGCGGTGCGGCGGCACGAAGCGGGCAGCCGCCTGAAAGACCGCGGATGCTTCCATCTCATAAAGAAGGGACGGATCTTCCAGTGAAGCGACCACTTTACTCACGGTGACAAGTGCTTTTTCCGAAGAAAGAGGAAGACCACAGGAAGAAAGGTCATAGAGCATGTCCGGATAAAAATCGCGTCCCGTGACCTCATCGTGGATCTTATTGACCAGATGGATCCCCGGCGCTTTGCCGGCGCAGGAACCGAAATTGATGAGGATGTCCTTCTCGGGGCAGAAGCCGAAACGCGTCAGAAGGTAGGTCGTCGCGGAAGCGGCTGCTACCGTGCCCATGCCGGAGATGACCAGCACGGAGGAACTGTCCTCCGCGAAAAAAGTGTCGTACGGGCAGGCCCGATTGTCTCTCCGCAGGGAAAGCGCGGAGATCAGGGGCTTCGCTTCAGCAGATAGTGCACAGACGATAAAAAACATAGGGATCCCCGGGTCAATACATGACTGACAGCATATTTGCGGTACGGAAGAACATCATGTTACTTCGGCCTTTCCGCGCTTGTTTTCAAGCCAACTGCGACGATGAATGCGATCGGTGCTCCGATGGCGATACTTGCGGCAGCGCCGGTCTCCATATGTAAGCCATATGCCAGCACCATAAAGAGCAGTAATGGAACGGCGCATATGATCGAAACTGCGATGATCACAGTCGCAAGCGTGCCTCCCTTCCACACGGCATACGTTAAACCGGCGACCAGGACCAGACATGCTGGAATAATGACATAGAGCGGGATCCCGACCTTTTCTTTCAGCAGGACGCCGAGGGCTGTCGGGATGATCAGCGCGACGATGACAGCTATGGGAATGAGTTTCTTCTTTTCCTTCTCGGCAAGGACCTTACACTCTTCGATCTTGGCTTCCGAGTCTTTTATGCCCGGGATCTTCTGGAATTCTTCGAGCGCCTGACGGTAGCTTTTTCTATCGTAAAAGCCCATGGCCACGGCATAATGGCGGAGGTCTTCGCAGTTTTTCTGCCCCTCCCTGCATATCGCCAGAAGTTCGGAAGAGGTGGCATCCGTATGCAGGCACTCCACCGAAGCATTCTGGAAAAGGATCTTCGCCTGGGCCACATTGGTGACATCCGGCTTACTGTTAAGAAGTTCCTGTGCTTTCTTGATCTTCTCGATCGCGGAAGAATACTTAAGATACTCCGGGAGTATGTCCGAAAGAGACCACTTATTCCCACAGTGTGCGCAGACAGCTGTCGCGGAAAGAAAATCTTTCCGGATCTCTCCGCCGCAGATATTGCATTTTAATGTTGCCGGTGCAGAACTGATGTCAGGCATAATGTAACTCCCTAAACTATACTTATTAAAGTGTATCACATTTCTTCCTTCATACAATCATTCTGTAAAAAGTAAAAGGTATGGCGTATTTCAATTTAGTGGTTGACGGTCGAACAGATGTTCTGTATAATGGAGTCAAGTATTTCACATGGAGTCGGTTTATGTCAGAACTGAAGGACGTTATAACTGCATATCGTAAGCTTCCGTTTGGAGACCGTGTCGTGTTCTATTCCACGGTATCGAACGATGTCGATGTGCGGGAAGAGACCGTCCAGGACTTCCTTATCGAAACAAGGATGGGCGAAAGCCTCTCCTGCCTCTACTGCAAAGGCGACCATGTAGTCAGGAACGGGAAGAGAAAAGACGGAACCCAGCGTTTCCTGTGCCGGGATTGCGGGAAATCCTTCATCCCCGGTTCCAATACGATCACTTCCGGAACCAGAAAGAGAATGAGTACATGGGTCAAATACCTGAAGTGCATGCTGGACAAGAAGACGTTGAAAGAGTCTTCGGAA
>JAGCXQ010000025.1 GCA_017961235.1 Clostridiales bacterium
AGATAGATCTCTTCATAGCCCTGAAACCAGGTAAAATCACCGGTGACTTTGCAGCGGTATGTGTACTCTCCCGACTGGAAGATCTCCGGCCCTCTATAGGGCATATTCTTATCTGCGGCGCGAAGCGCTTCTTTCAGGAAGTTTCCGCTGAACCCGTCGCCGAGGACCCTTCCCATATAGTTCATCGCGTAGACTGTGGCGCCGTCTTTCCAGATGGCTTCTTCACCTGCAAACTTCTCTCCACCGACATATGTGTCGTGATACATATACCGCCCGTTTTCATAACGGAAATCGTGGGATGCCGGTCTGGATGCATCCGTCTCATTCATAAAAGCCGCATAGGTATTGACGTTCGCTTCGAGCCGGAATGAGATCAGCTCATCGAGATCCGGATCGTCATACGACTTAATGTTCATGGCGCAGTTCTGATCCTTCACCAGGTAATCCACGCTGACATTCATCAGCTCGCTGATCTGGATCAGATTGGCGATATCCGGGTACACCTGTCCCGATTCCCACTTGGCCACGGCCTGTCGCGAAACACCCAGTTTCTCGCTCAGCGCCTCCTGCGTGTATCCTTTATTCTTTCTCAATATCTGAAGTTTCTCGGAAAAGATCATGCTTCTCACCTCGTATTATTAGATTTGTAGTTTTCATCGACCTTCCGAAAACAATATACTTGACTGCGGCTGCTTTTCCCATCAAAGCGCAGTTGCGATTCTGCTACTTTCATTATACAGAATTCATGACATTTCATCGTCATGGTATAATAGAAATGTTAAGGTGCTTTTCCAATGACGGAAAATGAGATCTATGTTCCATAATCAGAGCTGGATGAGTTAATCAGAAGGGTACTTGATATGAAGAAAAAGATAGCGTTGTTTACTACAGGATGGGGCGCGGAGATTCTGAGCCAGTTTCTCAGAGGAATGCAGTCTGCCCTGAAAGAAAGCGAGGCGGATATCTTTTTATTCCTTTGTTATTCCACATATAACGATACGCCTGCGGTAAAGCAAGGTGAGACGAACATATATAATCTTCCGGATCTTCATGATTTTGATGGTGCCGTTATTTTTTCAAGCGGCCTGGATGATAAAGACAAGATTGCCGGTATCGTATCCAGAAGCAAAGAAGCCGGCATTCCTATGATCATTCAGGGAAACGAAATAGAAGGCGTCAGCTATATCGGCTCCGATAACTATCAGGCCTCAAAAGATATGTGCGCTCATTTACTGAAGGAACATGACGTAAAGAACATCACTTTCTTCGCCGGAACCAAGGAATCGTATGACTCCAAACTGAGACTGGATGCCGTTCGTGATTGTCTAAAAGAAAACCACTGTGAAGACTACTTGAAAGAAGTGTTCTACACAAACTGGGAAAACGCGGTAGCAGAAAACTACATTAATAAGCTTCGTATGTCAGGTGAAGAATTACCGGATGCATTTATATGTGCCAATGACGGTCTGGCAATGGCCACCTGTGTGGCTCTTTTCAACAACGGATATGATGTGCCCCGTGACGTACTGGTCACCGGCTTTGACTATATAGAAGACAGCAAGATCTTTGATCCTTCCATCGCATCGGTGGATCAGTGTTTTACCGAAATGGGCGAGGCAACCATACGGTTATGGAGAAAACTCCTCGACGGAGCCGAGCATGGAATCAGTGACGTGATCCCATGTAAGTTTGTCCCCGGAGACAGCTGCGGCTGCCATGAGTTCAGAGACAGCGACCGGTTAAGAAGGCAGAAAGGCCGGGAAGCATTTTCTCATCGATCCGAGACCACTTACTTTAACCGCAAACTGGATATCATTGACTCGACCATTCTTTCATGTCTTACCTATCTGGAACTGAAGGACAATCTCAACCGCCTGTTTACAGATGACCATGTTTACGAAGGCGATTCCTTCCATGTTCTTCTCGAGCCGAATTTCGGTCTTTCCATCTATGATTCGAATATTAAGATGCAGACCGACAGATACAGCAGAAACGTAGAGGTGCTCTATTCTACGGAAGATGGAAATTTCTATAAAGAGGAACTTTTCCCTACCCATGACCTGATCCCCGGACGTGATCCCTCAGGACCGAATCATCTTTATATCATGCTCCCTCTTCATGATGAAGACTCCGCTTATGGATACCTGGTATTCAGGGACTGTATCGAAAAGCTGATGAATCATTTTCTTCATACATACTATACCCGCATGAGTCTGGCTTTCGAAAAGTTCCGTCATGCGCTTACTCTGGATCACATCAATAAGCGTCTTCTCGATCTGATGGGAAGAGATCCTCTGACTCATGTAAATAACCGCATGGCTTTTGAAGATAAAGAAAAGTTTCTCCAGTCGCAGATCAATTCCAATCCGGATATCAAATTTGCGATCGCCATGTTTGATGCAAACAATCTGAAGATGATCAATGACTCCCAGGGGCACGAGGCCGGAGATGAGTATCTGTTACGGGCCTGCCACCTTATCTGCAATGTGTATAAGCACAGTCCTGTTTACCGTATCGGCGGAGATGAATTCGTCGCGGTACTTACCGGTGAAGATTACGAGAAGCGCGATGAGCGTATGGCCGCGATCAACGAGATGATGAGTCCTTATTCCGAGACGCTGCCCTTGCCTTCGGATTATGTCTCTATTGCCTGTGGTATAGCAACCTATGACATTAATCTGGATTGTTCTGTAGCAGATGTTATTAAGCGTGCAGACGAGGAAATGTATAAGGATAAGGCCGAAAAGAAAAGCTGACATCCATTAATCTTCTGACAGCCTGTTCATGTGTGCATAGCTTCCGCCGTTTTTCATCAGTTCTTCGTGGGTACCTCTCTCCACGATCTTTCCGTTTTCGATCACGATGATCTGATCTGCATTCCGGATAGTTGAGAGGCGGTGCGCGATGGCGATGATCGTTCTTTTTCCGGCGATACCGGAGATAGCATGCTGGATCTGGCGTTCCGTCTCCACGTCCACAGATGCGGTAGCCTCGTCCAGAATGATGATCGGAGATTTCCGGAGGATGGCGCGGGAGATAGCTACGCGCTGTTTCTGACCGCCGGAAAGGCGCAGTCCGCGCTCACCGACCAGCGTATCATACTGATCCGGCATCTCCATGATGTCATTATGGATATTGGCCGCTTTTGCCGCCTCCATAATGTCTTCCCGGCTTGCATCCGGAACTGCATATCCGATGTTCTCGGCAATCGTGCCGTTGAATAAAAAAGTGTCCTGCAAAACAGGCGAAATATTCTGTCTTAAGCTTTCGATCGTGATGTCATTCAGGTCGTGACCATCGATCCGGATCTTTCCCTGCGAAGGTTCATAGAATCTCGAGATCAGTCTCGTCAGCGTAGTCTTTCCCACACCGGTCGGACCGACGATAGCAAGCATCTTTCCCGGTTCGCAGGTAAAAGAAACATCATCCAGGATCTTTCCGCCGGTCTCATACGAGAAGCTCACATGGTCGAATTCGATCTCTCCCTTTGCATCCTCAAGCGGCTCGGCATCTTTCGTATCTTTGATCTCACATGGCGCATCCAGAACAGCGATGACTCTCTCTGCGCCAGCCAGCGACTGCTGCATATTTTCCAGAAGATTTGCAAGGCCCGTCACTGGTGCATAGAACAGCGCAAGGTATAAAAGGAAGGCCACGACATCCTCCACCGCAAGCCCGTCCTTATAGGCCAGATATCCGCCAAAAGCCACGACCAGGACCGTTCCCAGAGAAGAGATAAACTCTACCGTGGGATGAAAGATCGCGCTGATCTTCAGTGCTTTTAACATAGCACGGATATGCTCGAAATTCTTCTCATCGACTCTTTCCGTTTCATACTCTTCTCTTCCGAAAGACTGGATCTCCTGTATCCCGGAAAGATTGTCCTGGAGCTTACCGTTCAGCTCGCCCATCTTCTTCTGTGAAACTTTGAAAAAGGGACGGACTTTCTTCGAGAAGATGATGCCGGAAATGAAAATGAGCGGCAGCGGTGCGCAGGTGATCAGGGCAAGTTTCCAGTTGATAATGAGCAAAACGACCAGAACTCCGAGGAATGTAACAATGTTCGTTATGGTTTCGGGGATCATATGCGCATAGAGAAGTTCGAAATCCCTCGTGTCGTTGACGATGCGGCTCATGAGATCACCGGTCTGTTTGTCGTGGAAATACCCGATGTGCATCCGCTCGAGTTTATCATATGTCCGCGTGCGGAGATCTCCGACCAGGTACCAGGCCGCCTTGTGGGCGAGGTAGTTACTTAAGAAACGGAACAGCACACGAAGAAGAAAGAGTCCGACGAGGATCGCTGTCAGGATACGGATCCGGGAAAGCCCTGCGTCCGTGACACCGGAACTGACGATACCGGTCATCTCCGCCATCACCTTCGGGGCACCAAGATTTACCAGCGTCAGAAGAAGCGTAGAGAGGATCGCGATGACATATAAAGCTTTATACTTCAGCGCTTCTCTACTGAGTCTCAGTAACATTTTCATGATTCTTCCTCCTCAAAACGGGCCAAACATAAACACATGCACCCTACAGAATAAGAGTAGAGGAAAACAGGGAAAAACGAAATAAACTATTTGCCGTTTTCTTTCAGGATTTTATTCACTACGAAAGAAGATTGTAGATCCCATCTTCCGACAGGACGCCGCGCTTCAGACCCGCAGGAAGTAATCCCGCTTCATCCAGTGCGAAGTCTTTTTTCCAATCCGCACTTGTATAGTATGCTTCCAGTACTTTCAGATCCTTTCGTGCACCCTTCCCGGATGTGACTCTTTCGAAGATCTCTTCCATTTCCGCGATCCGCTGAAAGGCTTTTCTCTCCTTAGGTCCGATCCCCAGTATATTCTTCTCCATGCTTTCCAGAAGATCGTGGGAATCATCTTCGATATGCGAAAGATACGTCACGATGACACCCTTCTTCGGCAGGACATAGCATTTCTGCTTCCATTTTCCGTTAATACTGAAGCCGCCTCTGTATTTCCAGATAAAGAAGCCATACCCGCCTTCTCTATTCATCTGCTGCACGGAAGTGGCCATATCCACATATTCTTCGGAAAGGATACGGACGCCGTTATACACACCCCCGTTATAAAGAAGCAGCCCGAACTTACTTAAGTCATGAACGGAAAGAC
>JAGCXQ010000004.1 GCA_017961235.1 Clostridiales bacterium
AACTGAGTTAGGATGGTCTTGAAAAGAGCATCCTAACCTGTTATTCGTAGTGTAACAGGTTAGGATGGTCTTGAAAAGAGCATCCTAACCTGTTATTCGTAGTGTAACAGGTTAGGATGGTCTTGAAAAGAGCATCCTAACCTGTTATTCGTAGTGTAACAGGCAGTTTTGTGCGCTTTACGGATGATTCATAATCAGATCGATTGATTCATGATCGTCTCATTTAGATTTGTTTTAAACAACTCGATTGGTTCCTCTTCCGGAGCATCGGTGCTTCCGTATATAGTTATTAAGGTGCTATATGTAGCGTTCCAGAGAATATCTTTATAGTTCTGCTCACCTTCATAAGTTATCGGAACAGCTTTTTTCGAGATCGATGCCAGCCACGGATAGACTTTTACATCTTTAACAGTCTCCCACTTCGTTGAATTATTATTGTCCATGACCATACATCTGAAATCTTCATCGCTGTTTTCATAAACTTTAGTGGCAATCGGTATTCCCTGGGTGACCCTCGAATCTCCTTTAAGCATCAGAGTTTGAAATCCAGTCTCACTGCAGTCAAAATAGAGCCAGTTTAGAATTTCTGCGATTGCTTTTCGATGCTCTGTATTCTTATTCACAAAACACTTAGGATATCCCTCCGAGGCGAATGTTGTGATTGGAGCCTCACAAAAACCAAGGTCTTTCTTAAAACCTGCCTTTTTGCCGATCATTTGCAAAACAGCTGAGACATCAAGCATATTCCCATTAAAACCGAAAACATTCTCACCATACCATATTTCATTATAGTCATGCGGTTTATCAGAATATGCCATAGAATCGTTCGTATACTTAGCGCTGAAGTTAAAAACACTCTTAACGATCTCATAATCACCTTCTGTCATCTCAATGGATCTACTTTCCGCATCTATCCATTTAGTGGAACATGAACGCATTAATGGATAAAGAACATCAACACTCCGGCCTGTGATGACATATCCTTCCGCCTTAAGTTTCTCCGCTGCTTCATAAAACTTATCAAAATTGCCGGACCCGCCTCCGATGATTTCTTCTATCTGAGCCGGGTCATCTGTTCCAAAGACTTTTTTCGCTATCGACTTCCTATAAGTAAAGACCTGAACGGACGAGGCAAGGTTCAAACCATATAGCGGACTCTCCTCATTCAGACGACAATATGCTGTAACCGCTTCCGGAATCCCAGCCTCGGCTAACTTCGAATCAAGATCCTCAAAGATAATCTCGTACGGCATAAGTTCGTCAGTATTCTTAGCCCAGTTCCAATCTGTATTACCAGCGCTTTCACCGACTCCATAGATGATATCCGCACCAGAGCCATTAAACTTCATGGGATCAGATTCAACAAATTGAAATTCATAACCAAAGTCCGGATGCAATTCCAAAAAACACTGAAAAAACGGATCCTGTCCATAGGGCGTCTCAATAACAATAATTTTGTCCGTCTCAACAGGATCCGTCCAAGTCGTTTCCGTAGTGGTCTCCTCCGTAGTTTGTTCTGTAGTAGACTCGGTAGTCGTTGTGGCTTCGGTCGTGGTCGTAGGCGTTGACGTCGTTTCCGAAGTAGTCGTTTCAGAACTCTTCGAAGAATTGCAGCCAGTCATTCCTAGAATCAAAGTACCCGCCAGTATCAAACTGATCATCTTCTTCATATGATTTCCCTCACTTTCCACAGAAAAAGCCAATTACCCTTAACCTCGGGCAACTATATCTGCTAATCGTAGAATAACAGAACGATTATTGCTGTGACTAGTAGCATCCGAGTTCCCTTCACATATTTTTTACAATTGGGAAAATAAAAACTTTAACCTTGTGAGTCTAATAAGTAAGTACTAAAAGGAGACCTGCGGTTGAATATGAAAAAAGCACTGTCTATTATTGTTGCATTTATGCTGATACTTATACTCGCGTCCTGCTCGACAGAGCAGACACAAGAATCCCAAGCGGAAACGGATATTACTAAGGAAACGACGTCTGAAACGACAAGGGAAAGTGAAACGGAAGCCACATCCGTGACTACTTCCGAAGTAACGATTTCCGATACTACGCCTTCGACAGTAATGACTACAGAAACCGAATCCGTAACGACTGCTTCAGATTCCACAGTCCCTAAAGCTGATCCGACACGAAAAAAGCCCTCTACGAAGGATACTACCCAGAACACTACATCTTCAGTCACCTCTACTCAGGATACCGATTCTACGGATGTTCCAACTCCAGACACATCTTCTGTATCTGTGATGATGCCGGATGTCATGGGCATGAACTATAAAGAGGCAACGCATCTATTGGAAAAAGAACTCCAGGCAGCCGGTTTTTCTAAAGTGATCGTGTCAGTAGGCTGGGCCTGGGGCGATGGAAATCCGGATAAGGCTCTGACGGTCATGAGCCAGGAACCGTTGGCTGGTACTTCCATAGATGTGAATGATTCATCGATCACGGTGATCATCGTTGTACAGGAATACGGCATCGAATAGTAAGGTATGCTATGGATTCGACTTGGTCTCTGTTTGTTTCCAACAAAAAAGTTCCCTCATTCATTGTACATCGCTGTACAAAAATGGGGGGGTAACTTCAATTAATATGGTACGGGCGACATATCCCCAACAAGTATTTATAGAGTGGTATCACTTCAATTATGTGCCCGCCTTTTTCTATCATTTTTTCTTCTTCGTAAGTGATAATCAACAATCGTTTTTTCCCTTCAGTCTTATCAGCAAAAGAAAGCAAGCTTTTCACCTCTCGCTCTTCTGCATCTCCTAATGCATATGCCACTTGTATTGCCATGTTTTCTTCAGGAAGATAAAAATCTATGTCAATCCCTGTCTTGTTCGACTTGAAGTAATATATTCCGTCTCCATACATTCTTCTCAGGTATAGTGCAACTACATTTTCAAGGAGCGCCGGAATCTTATCTACGAGGAACAACGACAGTATTCCGTTATCAGCAAAATAGAATCTGGGAACACACTCTTTATCCGCGAACTTCGACACATAGTTTCTGGTTCTGAAAATAAGATAAGCATTCTCAGCATAGGACGTGTATTCGATCATAGAATCGGTAGATGTCTTAACACCAGATGCCTTTACATTCCCGGCCAGCGTATTATACGAGACCGCATTCATTACGGTTTCCGCTATCTTTTTGATCATTAGTCGAAGCGCCATCTTATTCTTAATCTGCTCACGCTCCATGATATCTCCGAGAAGAACTTTTTCGTATACGCTTTTGATGTATTCGCGCTTGTTTACCAGAAGCTGAGACTCAGGAAGTCCTCCGCTGAGTAAAAACTCTTGACACGCTTTTCTTACCTTTGCAACTTTTGAAGACGTAAGCAATGCCTCCTCATCGTAGGCGATCTGTTTATAGTCCAGAACTTCCTCAAAAGAAAACGGCATAATCATCTTGGAAACGTATCTCCCACCGAGAACTCTCTCCATCTCAGAACTAAGCATCTTCGCGTTACTTCCGGTAATATTCACATGTTTTTTCTGGTCAGCCAATCTTCTTACAAAATGCTCCCAACCGTCAATGATCTGGATTTCGTCGAAGAAATAGTAAATCTCTTTCGAGTCAGCAAGCTCATGCGCCGTCTCAACTATGTCTTGAAAGTCAGCAGTTGTAAATCCCAATAATCTTTCGTCTTCAAAATTGATATAGATAATCTGCGACCAATCGCACCCATGAGCTATAAGTTCCCTGACCATCTTATACAGCAGATAAGACTTTCCTGATCTACGAAGTCCCACCAGAACGTAATTGACATTCTTTTCAAAGACATAATCTCTGTCGATGATTTCGGCCGTCTTAATGAATTCAATCTGGTCTAAAACAACTTGCTTAATTATCGTGTGATTCATATAAACATCCTCAATTCTGATTCTGATAAACTATACGCTATATACATTTTATCGTGCACGCACGACAAAATCAACCACATTTCATCGCACGTGCACGAAATAGATGCCGAAACAGTAATCGCTATTTTCAATATACAAAAAACTCTCCATGCTACAAAACGAAGTAACATGGAGAGTTTTTCTAACATGGTGCGGGTGACAGGACTATGTACAACCACACCCTTTTTTCAATTGTCGCCGGGGTTTATACCCCGCTTCTAGCCCGATTTGCACATTCTCAGAGATATTTGTAGAGTTTCAAAACCATGGTGTGTTTCTCCCACGTTAAAAATGTATCTCCGGGTGGTAATACTCAGAAGATGATACCGGTTTTCATCGAAATCACCGTTCTCCAGGATAAATCAATCGTGGCTATTTGTTAATCATCTGGCAAATCAAGTACTATCTCTCTCTATATAGTTCTCCTTTGACCACTGACAATCGATCACGAAGTTCTTTTGTGTTTTTCTTTTTTTCTGCGTTTATCATAGCGATTTGTTCATCAATCGCTTTTTTCTCGGCATTATAATTCGCCTGAACTTTATTTCTTTGTGCTTTAATGTTATCGATTTGCTTTTGCATCTCAGCTTTCTGCTTACCCTTAAACAAACCAAGATTTGCCATTTCGCTTGTCAAGGCTTTTTCCTGAGCATTGAAACGTGCAATCTCTGACTGTCCTGGAATTGCTCGGATCGAATCTGTCAGTTTCGAAATACGAGAGTCCATATCTGAATTAATTGCATTGATTCGTTCCGTCAAATCCCTCTCCTCCGCTTCAAGTTGGGCTTTTTCATCAGCATGTTCTTCCCAATACGCTACTATTCGTTTTCTAGCTTCCTCTTTTTCTTTACGACGTTCTATCATTTCTTTTTGTTTTAGAGCATTCTCAATCTTCGCGATTTTTTCTCTATAGTCACCAATCAACTGATTTCGTTGTGCTTTTGCAGACTCGTTCAACGTGAGATTCTTACAGTATCTATTTTCATATGATGGTTGATAATCAGTAAAGAAATTACCTTTTATCTCCACTGTTCTATACTCATATGAACAACTATTCATTACATATTTGTGAATGCCGATCATATTATTATAACGAGCAACATCAGCAGCATCATCAGTATCAGAAAGAGTGTTTGCTTTTTCAAGAAGATCTACACAATGTCCAGCTCTAGATATCAACTCTCTAAAAGCAGAATCACTTGGATATCCATCACGATCATTTTTGTATTCTGGAACAATCTTTTTGTTCCAAGCATCCATTACCGAATTGTTAATCTTAGTCGCTATAGGCGTCATCAGTTCATCTTTATTAATCACATTTGCGCCAATACTGGTAACAAATTGAATCAATGCATTGATAATGTCTACAATTACACGCATCATACCAGCTTTCTCTTCTTCATCAGGCCATTTTTCAAACCTTTCACCTTGAAGACTCACTAATGCGACAGATAGTTTTTCAACCTCACTTTTCGTCTCCTGTATCATTTCTTCTTTCTCTTCTTCAGGAGCATTGGAAATCGCAGATGAAAAACAGGTAATTGCCTCGTTAATTCTATTATTCTTCAACGTGGAATCCCACCCAGCAGCTTTGCCTTTAAGCATAAGTGCTCGATAATTCTTTGGCTCAACCTCGATTATTTTGTTACAGTAATTCTCGGTTTCTGAATTATTACCTGATTTATAAGCTCGTTCAGCCATTTCTAAATAGTTTTGAACCAAATGAGAATTATCAACTTGAACCGGTCCTTCAATCATCATCTTTTTAGCTTCTTCAACAGAGTATTTAGTTTGACAATTCTGACAAACAAACAAGCCTTCTTGTTTCACAAGATCGACGCTTCCACACATTTCACAAACCAATCGTTTCATAGAATTCTCCTCCCACTCCTCTTGCTTGATATTTCTATATATTTGATTTTGCAACACGGAAATGGAACATATAATTATTCCTTGTAAACAATCTGTAAAAGCTAAGCGCTCCTCTTCTTTGAAGAAAAGAAACGCTTAGCATCGTTTTATACCCCGCTTTTTACCCCACATCCGCCAAAAATCGGCAAAAAGTGATGAAAAATGACGAAGAAAGACGAAACATTACGAAGTATGTGTTGAAACAGCAAACCGTTGCAATCACTATATAAAGAAACTCTCCATGATGCAAGACGAAGCAACATGGAGAGTTTTTCTAACATGGTGCGGGTGACAGGACTTGAACCTGCACACTCTCGTACCAGAACCTAAATCTGGCGTGTCTGCCAATTTCACCACACCCGCGGATCGGCTTAAAAGCACGAAGAGATGGTAACATTTTTTCAGGAAATGGTCAATCGGAATGCCTCTTGCCCTAAAAGACATTGTATAATGGATAAAGACTTGAGAAAGGGGCATAGAAGATGCTGATCGATTCGCAGGAACATCGCTTCACATGGATAGCTGCCATGCTTGCACTGATGGCCCAGTGTGTCCTTCTGATCCTGAAATCCCATATGCTCCTTGGTACCGGTTTTATTGCACTGAGCCTGATCCTTCTGAATCTGTCCTATTTTTCGCAGAAGAATATGAAACGGGCGATCTCGATCCTGCTCCTTCTTCTCGAGATCGGTGCATTAATCATCCTTCCCCGCTGGTATATGGGCGTCCTCGCTCTTCCCGTCATCTCCTGCTGCTATTTCTTCCGAAGAAAGACCTGCACCCTTTTAAACACGTTATTTGCCGGATGCGGCTGGATCCTTGAGGTGATCTTTACTTCTCCGGAGCCGATCGGAGCTGTCTCTACGCTTCTTTTTACAGCAGCTTCTTTTGCGGCATGGGAGATCCTTCTTTTCTTCCTTCTGCGCTCCGCCCTTTCCGCCGAGCAGCTGAGATCTGCTCTTTCTGCAGCAGCAGTGGAGGCGCTCGAGCAGCGTTCTCTTCGTGAACAGATCGCGAAGAATCAGAAGGTCAACGAAAACAATGCCCGCCTTGAGGAGCGTGAGCGCATCTCCCGGGATATCCATAACTACGTGGGGCATACGCTTTCCGCGGCGACTGTCACACTTGATGCTGCTTCTCTTCTGGTCCCTTCCGATCAGGAAAAAGCACTGGAAAAGATCGACACAGCGAATTCCCGTGTGCATGAAGCGATCTCTTCCGTTCGAAGTGTCGTCCGCACGCTCGATGCGGAAGATGACCGGATCGCGCTCGATGACTATCTCCTTTCTCTGGAGAAGATGATCGACGAATTCCGCTCAGACACGACGTATAAGGTGTACCACAACTTTTCCCAGGTCAAATCAAAGACGAGGATCCCGATCCAGACGGCATCTTTTCTCTCTTCTTCTCTTTCCGAACTTCTGACCAATGGTGTCAAGCATGGAAAAGCGGACCTGTTCGTGATCACCTTCGTGATAGATTCCGGACATATCCGACTTAAGGTACAAGATAACGGCTGCGGCTGGGGAAAGATCTCCATGAACGAGAAGAAACTGCGTCTGGCCAGTGGCTTCGGTCTCCGCAAGATAAAGGAATATACCGAGAACTGCGGAGGTAATTTCGAGATCGAGAGCGAAGACGGATTTGTCGTCAGTCTTTCGGTTCCATATGAGGAGGAAAACACATGACCAAGATACTGCTTGTAGATGACGAACCTCTCC
This sequence comes from Clostridiales bacterium, assembly GCA_017961235.1. Classification (GTDB taxonomy): domain Bacteria; phylum Bacillota; class Clostridia; order Saccharofermentanales; family Saccharofermentanaceae; genus Scatonaster. The sequence continues at coordinate 7,551 of JAGCXQ010000004.1, forward strand.
TTCTGGAGAGTCTGGAGATCATTCTTTCCATGTCCGGTGATTATCAGATCACCGGGAAAGCAGGAAACGGCGTTGAGGCGCTTGAGATCCTTTCCCGGGACATCCCGGATCTGATGCTCGTCGATCTGAATATGCCCGGCATGGGCGGCATCGAGCTGATCCCGAAGGTCCATGCGGAATATCCTCAGATCAAGATCATCGTGCTGACAACCTTCTATGACGAGAAAAATATCTCCCATGCGATCGCCGGCGGAGCCTGCGGATATCTTCTGAAAGATTCCGGAAAAGATGCGATCCTGAATGCCGTTTCCCAGGCACTTCAGGGAAGAAGTGTCCTTGATTCCAAAGTCATGGAGAAACTAAATTCCATGCTCGCAGCAGGAACTCTGGATGCAGAGAAAAAGGCGGCCGGAAATACTGACGGCAGCCCCGTTTCCGACGAAGCCGGAACATACAGCGGATCCGGCACGGCTAGTGCTTTTCCCGGAGCAGGTGCGATCGATCTGGATGACTATGGCATGACAGACCGAGAAAAAGAGATATGCCGCCTGATCGCCGAAGGCTGCACGAATTCACAGATCGCCTCGATCCTTTATATCAGCGAGGGAACCGTAAAGAACTATGTCTCCACGATCTACGACAAACTTGGAGAACATGACCGTACCAAAGTCGTGCTCATGCTTACAAGATCGAATTGACAGAAGTTCTAAAACGAATACTAATCGAGTAAGTCTTCCATATCCGGGAAGCCTGCTTCACTCATAAAATCATAGAATTCGTCAAGTTCATCACTTCTTCTTTCACCAGAGAACGTAAAAGATGTGACTACAGCGCCTTTGATCTTTACGAAGCCTCCATACTCATATTCTTTCTCTTGAACGAAAAATTCATACTCGTCCGAATCCTCATCATAACCGACACTTTTACCTCTCTCTTTTTTGTATAGTTCATATGTTTCCTTCGCAGAATCAGAAAGATAATCAAAGAGTGATTGCGCATGGCCGGTATTTGTACATTCATATACTGTGACATTCAGCAGATTACCACCGTTTTCTTTTTTGAATACGAACATATTGCGGATGGTTTCCGTATCATACTCAAAGTTGTCATAATTCTCGAATCTTGATTTTTCAACATCAGAGTTATCCAGGAAGACATATTTCCCCTCTTTAAGGTCCACGCCCGAGATCAGATGTCCGTTAATGAAATACTTCTTTTCTTTGGATGTCATTTCCTCTGCACCACAGCATTTCTCAGCAGCATCTATAATGCGCTGCTCTGCCCTACTCATGATTTCTGAATTTTCCTCATCTGCTTTGGAATGATTTTTCCCTTTGTTTTCCCTATAATCTTCGACAAGATCCTGCAGATCCCGAAGTCCGGAGAGTCTCATAAATTCATAATAATCATCCATATCTCCGTAAAATCCTGAGAAACTAACCGTAGTGACCATGTTGTTTCTTAGAAGATAATAGCTGACATGTGTGTAATCAGAACTATCACTTACAGTTACAACTTCGTTCTGCTTATCAATTATCGAATGTCGTGTTAATTCTTCTGTCATATTTTCAAATAAGGCTTGTGCTGTTTTACCATCAACAAGTTCATAAATATGTGCATTCATATCCGCTTTGCTCACATAAATGTATACACATGTTTCATTGAGAAAATCATCATAGTCGATATCGAAAAAATCCTCAGCGTAATCCTCATTACGTTTTTGAATATCTTTAGAATTAAGTCTTACACTGTAAAAAGTACTGGCAAAATCATTGGAACCGTTTACCAGTTTTTTCTTTTCTTTCGCTGAGAGTTCTTCTACTCCCAGGGCCTCTTCAGCCGCCAGAATCATCTTATCACTTGCTTGCTCATAGGTAACGCCCTTCGAGCAGCCGATCATAGTGAAAAGCATACTGAGTAATAAAGCATATAAAATGATCTTTTTCATAGTCCCTCCCGTTCAAGCGCCATTGCTGAAGAAAAACTACTCTCCCTTAAGGAGAACCTCCATATCCTCATAGTCCGCTTCGCGCATAAAGTCGTAGAATTCTTCTATAAGATCCCCATCTTCCGTGCCGACAAACTGGACAACAGTGATGATTTTTCCTTCTACACGAAGATATGCCGCTCCGATATTTCCTTCTATCAGGACGATATAGGAGAACCTGTCGTCCTCGTCATCGTTATAGCCGATCTCCGCTTCCTGGGCTTGTCTTACCATCTTCTTGATCCTATTGAGATCCAGTGTTTCATAATAGTAGTCGTAAAGGCTCTGCGCGCTTTCTTCATCCTTTGTCTCGATAAGAGTTGCGCTGACTTGTTCCGTTTCTCCATCCACCTTTGCGAACATTGTCATATTCTTGTTTTTTATCTCAATCGAATTAAACAGCTGTTCCACATAATCCATGTCTTCCAGATCATCCGGAGACAATCGCACATATGCTCCATCACCGAATGTCGTATCGGAGATGCGAAGGTTTTTCTTGATTGCGTTTCTTTTCTGCTTCGCAGTCATCTCTGCAGCATCAAAACAGTTTTCCGCGGCTTCGATCATCTTCTTTTCTGCCTTCTTAAACTTGCTTCCACTCGTGCACCCGGCAAGGCTCAATGCCATAGATAGGACGATCACAACAGATAAAACCTTCTTCATACATTCCCTCCGAAAAAACAAACGGACTGTCTTCCGAAGAAGGCAGTCCGTTCCTTAGCGTCTATTTATCTCACTCTTCCAAAAGAGCCTCGATATCGGTATAGCCTGCAGATCTCAAGAACTCGTAGTATTCCTCCAGAAGATCAGTCTCATATTTTCCATCATATATAGAGAGAGAAACAACTTTTCCATCTAGCTGGATATGGGCACACTGGGCCTTGTCACGGTCTTCAGAAACCATAATGATTGCCAGCTTGTTATCATCCTCTTCAAAGCCATACTCTGCATCGAATTTTTTAGCTTCCTTTTTCAACTTCTTCTCCGTCGTTCCGAAACGCTCAGTGAAATAATCATAAATCTCCCCGGCAGTATCCTTATCGGAAGCTTCTACGACATAAGTCTCAACGTAACTATTATTTTCCGACTTTACCAGCACCAGCATATTCGGCATATCCTCAGGATCGAAATCTGATTCTTTTATATCCATATCCTCAATATCCTCACTGGTCAGAGTAGTATAAGCGCCATCTTCAAAAACAGCATCATTCGCCCGGAAACTATCGCTCAGAATTTTCTTCCTCGCTTTTTTAGAAGCTTCTTCTGCCCCGAAACATTCTTCCGCCGCAGAAATAACTTTCTTCTCTGTAGAAGCATAACCGCCCTTCGAGCCGCAGCCTGCAAGGCTGAACGCCATCGATAACACAAGTGCACATGAAAGAATCTTCTTCATATCCCAATCTCCTCCGAGTATCTCGAATATTAGTATAATTCTATCATATTCCAGTGATTTCCGAAATCTTTATAAACTCTTAGCGAAGAAATCGGTCTTATGAGATAAAATATATGAAGTACGATAATCCTTCTGAAGATCATTTGGAAAAAGCACTTCCCGTGCGCCCTTCATCTTCAGAAGAACAGGAGAAAACATGAATCAGGAAAATAATGAAAATATGCTGTTCCCGGTGGGAATGGAAAATACGCTCTCCACAGCGAACGAGGACTTCGTCCGCGAGAATCTGATGTCGGACTCTTTCCTCGACTTTGTGGAAGAAAATACAAAGCCGATCGACCAGCTCTTTGCCTATTACCAGTGTGCGATCATGGAGGTCGAGACGAAGTTTAAGGTACTCGATGAATCTCTTTCTGTCGAGCTCGAGAGAAACCCTATCGAGAGCATCAAGACACGTGTTAAGTCGGTGGATAGCCTTCTTCGCAAGATGAAAAAGAAGAACATTCCTCTGAATCTTCAGTCGATCGAAGAGCGCATCAATGACATCGCCGGCGTCCGCGTGATCTGCTCTTTCCCGGACGATATCTATGACCTGGCAAGTGCTTTTCTGGCACAGGACGACATCACGCTCATCGCGCAGAAAGACTACATCAAGGACCCGAAACCGAGCGGCTACAGAAGCCTTCATCTGATCGTAGAAGTCCCGATCTTCCTAAAAGATGAGAAACGGAGCATGAAGGTCGAGGTACAGTTCAGAACGATCGCGATGGATTTCTGGGCGAGCCTCGAGCATAAGCTTCACTATAAGCACGATCTTCCGCCGGAGCGCGCAAAAGCACTGGCCGACGAGCTTCGGGACTGCGCCGAGCGTATCGAGAACCTCGACCAGCGTATGCAGGCGGTCCGAAACGAGATCGCGACCTATAACGAAGAAAACCCCAAGGAATCTGAGTTCCCGGGGTTCACATTCTAATCTGATCATATTGAAGATTATGCGCTGCACGGATCCATCAGGGCCGTGCAGTTTCTTTATTTTCCTGTCTTAGTCCTCATCGAGGCGAAGGACACTCATAAAGGCTTCCTGCGGTACTTCGACAGAGCCTACCTGTCTCATACGTTTCTTACCTTCCTTCTGCTTCTCCAGAAGTTTCTTCTTACGCGTGATATCACCGCCGTAACACTTAGCAAGAACGTCTTTTCTAAAGGCGCGGATCGTCTCTCTGGCGATGACCTTACCGCCGATGGCCGCCTGCACAGGAACTTCGAACTGCTGTCTCGGAATATTCTCCTTCAGCTTCTCGGTCATCTTTCTTCCTCTGGCATAGGCCTTATCCTTATGCACGATAAAGGAAAGCGCATCGACGATATCGCCATTGAGCAGGATATCGAGCTTCACCAGATCACTCTTCTGGTATCCTTCGAGTTCATAATCGAGGGAACCATAGCCACGGGTTCTGGACTTCAGCGCGTCGAAGAAATCGTAGATGATCTCATTAAGAGGCATCTTATAGTGAAGCATGACACGGATATCATCCATGTACTCCATGTTGATATACTCGCCTCTTCTATCCTGGCAGAGCTCCATGAGGTTACCGACATATTCCTTCGGAGTCATGATCGTCGCCTTGACGATCGGCTCCTCCATATAGTCGATCTCCGCCGGATCCGGCATATTTGTCGGGTTATCCATACGGATGCATTCACCAGCTGTCGTATAAACCTTATATACAACGGACGGAGCCGTCGAGATCAGATCGAGATTAAACTCTCTTTCGAGTCTTTCCTGGATGACTTCATAGTGAAGAAGTCCTAAGAAACCACAGCGGAAACCAAAGCCGAGCGCGGCAGACGTCTCTGCTTCAAAAGAAAGCGCAGCATCGTTTAACTGGAGCTTCTCCAGCGCATCTCTAAGATCCGGATACTTTGCACCATCCACCGGATACAGTCCGCAGAATACCATCTGCTGGATCGGCTTATATCCCTCGAGAGGTTCGGTTGCCGGATCGTCAGCAAGGGTGACGGTATCGCCCGGAGCAGTATCTCTAACATTCTTGATCGAAGCACAGATATAGCCAACTTCGCCGGTCAGAAGTGCTTTTGACGGGACAAATTCACCCGGATGGAAATATCCGAGTTCCGTAACGACGAACTCCGCACCGGTATTCATCATGCGGATCTTATCGCCGAGCTTGACCGAGCCTTCCTTGACACGGACATTTACGATAACACCCTTATACGGGTCATACTTCGAGTCAAAGATCAGGGCACGAAGCGGCTTGTTCTCATCTCCGCTCGGCGGCGGAAGGAACTTCACGATCCCCTCGAGAACTTCGTCGATACCGACATTATTCTTCGCGGAGATCAGGGGCGCCTCGGATGCGTCCAGACCGATAACATCTTCGATCTCTTTCTTAACTTCCTCCGGCTGTGCCGACGGAAGGTCGATCTTATTAATTACCGGCAGGATCTCCAGATTCGCATCGACTGCCAGATAGGCATTCGCCAGTGTCTGTGCCTCGATTCCCTGTGCCGCATCGACGATCAGGATCGCGCCATCACAGGCGGCGAGACTTCGGCTGACCTCGTAGTTAAAGTCCACGTGGCCGGGAGTGTCGATGAGATTTAAGATATATTCTTCCCCGTCCTTCGCCTTATAAAGGAGACGTGTGGACTGGGACTTGATCGTGATACCACGTTCTCTCTCGATATCCATATTATCGAGGATCTGATTCTGCATCTCACGGGATTCCACCACACCGGTATTCTCGATCAGGCGGTCGGCGAGAGTGCTTTTGCCGTGGTCGATGTGCGCAACGATGCAGAAATTACGAATTTTGTCCTGTCTTTCCATGTTTGTGTTTATTACTTTCTATTAGAAAAATTTCATCTTGTTGAAGGGATAGATCCTTGCGAGAACTTTCGCATCGATCTGGCTCTTCTTAAATGGTCCCATACGGCGGCTGTCATTACTTCCGCCTCTGTTATCACCCATGCAGTAATACTCATCCGGCCCCAGTGTGATCTCGTCATATCCGCGGCTCTGGCCCTCCGCTCCGACATATGTCTTTGTGCCTGCCGGCAGATAGTCAGACTCATCGAGAAGCTGGCCATTGATATACACATTACCATCAGCGATCTTGATCGTCTCGCCCGGAAGACCGACGATACGCTTGATCAGGTTTTCATCGTGAGAATAACCCTCCATGCCCTTGGCATCGATCGTGATGATGTCTCCACGGTCGAAGTTGCCGGTATAAACAGAGATCATCTCAACGAATACCGCATCACCGGAGTAGAGCGTCGGCTCCATCGAACTGCCGTACACGTCATTTCTCTGGATGACAAATACAACAAGAAGAATACCGATCAGAAGTCCGATCGAAACAAACTTGATCGTATCGAAGAACATGTAAAGAGCGCTCTTTTCCTTCTGCGACTCTTCCTTATCCTTCTTCTTAGCCTTTTCGTCTACTTCGTCGTCTTCTTCCTCTTCTTCAGATTCTTCGGACTCCTCGTCAGTTTCTTCGTCTCCCTCTTCGGATTTCTCATCCTTGGAGTCTTCTTCCTTGGAGTCCTCTTCCTCAGATTTCTCCTCTTCGGACGTTTCTTCTTCGGCAACCTCTTCTTCAGAAACCTCTTCTTCAGCTACCTCTTCGGTTACCTCTTCGGCTTCCTTGACCACTTTCTCTTCGGCAACAGGTGCTTTTCCCTCTGCAAAGAGCTCTGCAATCGCTGCTGCAGGGGCGATTGCTGAGGCTTCCTCAGTTTTCGTCTCCAAAAGCTCTTCTACAGCGACACTTTCAGAGGATACTTCGCTTTCCGCGCCCTCAGCAGCCTCTTCGACAACCTCAGTTGCTTCTTCAGCTACTTCTTCGATAGCCTCAGCAGTCTCCTCAGTTACCTCAACAGTCTCTTCAACTGCTTCTGTAACTTCTTCAGTAGCCTCAGTCACTTCTTCAGTGGACTCAGTCACTTCCTCAGCGGGTTCAGTCACTTCCTCAACTGTCTCGGAAACATCCTCAACTGTTTCGGATTCCTCTTCAACAGCCTCGGAAATTTCTTCTTCGACCTCCTCATTCACGTCTTTTTTCGACTTGAACCAGGAGTGCTTCTCCGGCTTACTATTCTCTTGTTCGCGGTTATGTTTTTTCATCCATACCTCCAGACGATCGTCTGCATTTATCTTCTCACTGCCGCCTGGGAATCACGGCAGTTTCCTCTTTTTAAGCATTCCAGGAGCGGATCGCCTCTGCAAGATCAGAAAGAGCGACCTCTTTTTCTGTACCATCTGCCATCGCCTTCAGCTTCGCTTTACCGGAAGCGATCTCATCATCGCCGAGCACGAGCAGGAACGGGATGCCGGTCTTTCCTGCGTACTTCATCTGTGCGCGGAAAGATCTGCCCATCAGGTCGATCTCACAGCCGATGCCCTGCTTTCTCAGGCCAAATGCCAGTTTCTGCGCTTCGATCTGTGTCTCCGGAGAAAGGTTCGCAATATACAGCTGCACCTTCTGGTCTTTCTCGATCTCGATGCCCTGTGCTTCCATCTCGAGGAGGAATCTCTCAGCACCCATCGCAAATCCGATACCCGGTGTCGGCTGTCCGCCGATCTCGGAAACAAGTCCGTCGTAGCGTCCTCCACCGCAGATCGTGCCCTGCGAGCCGACGTTTTCGGACTTAAACTCGAAGACGGTTCTTGTATAGTAATCGAGGCCTCTTACGATGCCGGAATCGATCTCATAGGAGATACCGAGGGCTTCGAGGTTTGCCTTCAGGCCTTCAAAATGTGCCTTACAGTCATCGCAGAGATAGTCGATAAGACGCGGTGCATTGGCTGCGATCGCGCCGCACTTTTCTTCCTTACAGTCGATCATGCGGAGCGGGTTCTTCTCAAAACGGGACTGGCAGTCCTCACACATCTCGGACAGGTGCGGACGGAAATAATCCTTCAGGATCTTGTTATACTCCGCGCGGCAGGTCGGGCATCCGATGCTGTTGATGCACAGTTTCGTCTTCTTTAAGCCCATGCGCTCGAAGAAAGCCACGAGGATGCTGATGATCTCGGCATCGATCGCCGGTCCCTCTGCGCCAAAAGCCTCCACGCCGAACTGGTGGAATTCTCTGTAGCGGCCCTTCTGCATCTTCTCATAGCGGAATGCCGTGATGTTATAGAACAGTCTGACCGGGCTCGGAAGTGAGCTCATGCCGTTCTCGACAAAGGATCTTACTACGCCTGCGGTTCCCTCCGGACGAAGCGTGATCGAACGTCCACCCTTGTCCTCGAAGGTGTACATCTCTTTCTGAACGACGTCGGTCGTGTCGCCGACTGAGCGGAGGAACAGATCCGTCTGCTCGAATGTAGGGATACGGATCTCCTTATATCCGTACTGTCCGCATATCTCTGCAAAAGCACTTTCCGCTTTTTGCCATTTATAAACTTCCTCAGGCAGAATATCTTTCGTGCCTTTCTGACAACTGTATTTCATAAAGCTTCTCACTTTCTCTTATCTAAACAATTTATTATACACTAATTTAGCTCGCTACGATAGACCAGCATCGCAAGAACCGCAGGCGCTGCCGTCTCTGTGCGAAGGATCCTTCTGCCGAGGGTGACCAGTTTCGCCCCGTGATTCTCCGCCAGTTTCGCTTCTTCTTCGGAAAAACCACCCTCCGGCCCGATAAAGACCGCGATCTTCGGGTGTTTCTCAAAGTCCACCGGAGCCAGGATCTTCCCAAGAGATCCTTCCTTTTCTTCTTCCCACGGGAAAAGCACCAGGTCGCAGCTTTCCTGCGCTTCTTTGAGCGCGGCTTTTAAGTCCATCACGCTGTCCACCTTCGGCACGATCCCACGGCCGCACTGTCTTGCGGCTTCGAGGGCGATCGCCTGCCAGCGGTCACGCTTCCCGTCTTTTCCGTCCTTGATCTTCACGATCGAGCGGGAGCAGGCGGTCGGCACATATCTTGTTGCGCCAAGTTCCACCGACTTCTGAATAGAGAGATCCATGCGCTCGCCTTTTGCCAGGCCCTGATATATCGTCGCTTCAAACTTCGGTTCATTCGCGTTTGGATGTCGGTCAGTAATAGAAACAGCGACCAGTGCTTTTGACACGGAAGAGATCTCGCAAACATGATCGGTCCGGCTGCTGTCGCAGAGGATCAGCTCCTCGCCGGGACGCATACGAAGCACATCCGAGAGATATCTGGCATCATCGCCGCCGATCTCCCAGGTCGAGATCCCTTCATCTATTTTCGTGTCGATAAAAAGTCTGGTCATGCTTCCACTCCTAATGAAAATCTCTACACATTATTATACAAAAACCCTGAAATTCCCGAAAGCACCCAGTATTATAATCACCTTACAATTGAGAAAAACAACAAGACTGCCTCATTTCTGAAGCAGTCTCGTGTACGATTCTTCCATTTCACTTTTCCGCGAAGATATCACTTCCCGAGAAGTTTCTTCTTCTTCTCGTCAAACTCCTCCTGCGAAAGGATACCGCTGTCGAAAAGCTCCTTATAATCTTTCAGCAGCTGGATCTTTTCGAGCTCCTTCTGCTCGGCAAGTTTCGCCCGGTTGGTCTCTACGATCGGCGCGGCCGCAGCTTTCCGGCTTGCAACCACCTGACTCTTTCTCATGCCGCAGGAACATGTTCCCGTAAAGTTCGGATTGACCTTACCACAAGTGCAGCGCCATTCATTCGCACCCGCCTCGCGGTTATAGTCATGGTAATTTTGCATGTATGAATTTGAAACAGAATAGCTTGGCGAATAGGAATAATCTTCACCATAGTTCATGTTCACAAGCAAAACAATACCGGCTATGACTATAACGACCGCTGCTAGTATCATCGTATAGTAGCCAAATCCACGGTCAATAAAATCTGAACGAAAATAGCGCATGACTTTGTTCATATCGGCCATGTTAGATATGGCGAAAATACCCACATACATGGCATAGATAAAGTAGGCTATCTTCGTTCCCTTTAAATCAATCGCCGCCAGGATTATCGCTATGACAGATGCTGTCAACATTATAATTACACTTGGCGATTCCGCTAAGTCCGCACCCTTTAACCAAGAGTACCATTGCGTATCTCCCCAACCGTTTACAGTAAAGCACGGCAAAAACATGGATATGGCCATGATAATGGCACCGATGATCGCCGGCACCCTTCCCGGAGTGGACCAGGAAGCACCCGAGGAGCTGCTCGAATAAGAAGGCATGACCGGTCTTGAAGTCTCAACTTGGGATCTTGGCACATATGCGCCTCGCGGAGTATATCCGGCAGGGACCGGAGGCGGAACCGCTGCCGGCCTTGAAACCTGCGCAGCAGGTCTTGCCGCCGCTGTTCTCTGTGCCATTGCGGACTTCGGAATCGGCGGAGGAGTCTGTCTTTCCGGACTTGCCGCCTTGGGAACAGGAACTGCCGGAGCGCTGGATACCGGTTTTTCCGGAACGGGATTCACAGCAACTGTAGCAGAACGAGCAGGAGCAATAGGTTCAGCGTGGTTATTTACCAGCGCAACCGTAGCGTCCGGATCAAAAGCTGCCGGTTTTGTCGGATCAGGCATTTCAAGTGCTTTTTCCATCACAGGAGATTTTTCCGGCGCCGGCCGCCGGGAAGCCTTCTTTATGGGTACATAATCAGGCAGTTCCACCTCGATAGGCTGAGTATCTTCAGAAACCGCTTCAGAAACCGGCTCCGGTGATGTTTCCGGTTTTTCTTCTACAACACCTTGAGCGAAAAGGTCATCCATGCTGGCGATAGATTCTCCGCAAAAGATACAGAATTTCGAATTATCATCAATTTGTTTACCACATGAATCGCAAAACATACCCCACACCCCTCATCAAAAATACCTAACTTCATTATAATTCTTGAGACTTTATCGCGCAATAATAAGCGGGCCGTCTTCATAAAAGACAGCCCGCTTCTCATTTCTACGCTAACTCTGGTGGGGATCAGGTCCTGAAAGCAGAACCGATCAGATTCACGATCTTACCGATCGGCATCGTCTGGATCCATACCTTACCGGGGCCGGTCACGACCGTATTAAAGAGGCCCTCACCGCCGAAGAATACATTCTTCGCACCGTGGACCATCGTGATATCCATCGATACAGTTTCTTCCATCATTGCCAGATATCCTGTGTCGATCAGCATCGTCTGTCCGGGCTGAAGATCATACTCGACGATCGATCCGTCGATCTCTACGAAAGCAAGTCCGGTACCGGAGAGTTTCTGCATGATAAAACCTTCACCGCCGAAGAAACCCGCACCGATCTTTTTTCTAAAGAAAATGCTGAGATTAACGCCTTCGGTCGATGCCAGAAAAGCACTTTTCTGTGCGATGATCGGCTTATCCGGTGTGATCTCGATCGCGCGGATCTCACCCGGGAAACTTGAAGCAAAAGCAATCAGGCCTTCCGAGCCCTCTGCGGAGTATCTGTTCTGGAACATTGACTCACCGGAAAACATACGTCCGATGGATCTTCCTATACCACCTGTAGCATGTGTCTCCATTCTCATATTCGATGACATCCAGCTCATCGCGCCACGCTCTGTGATCATTGCCTCGCCGGGCTGAAGATGGCAAACTACGACCGGGAGCTGGTCGCCGGTAATCTCGTATTTCATATACTAATCCTCCCATATGTAATCACTGGTTTATTGTATCATTCCTCCGCTTATCCAACAACGCAACAAAAGGTCCATTACATAAAAACAGAGGACATCTCATCATTTTGAGACGTCCTCTGATGAAATGCTGTTTTCAGTTTTGCAGATCTTACATCGCAGGATAGAGCGGAACAGGAGAAGAAGAAGCTCTCTTCTCTTTGTTTCTTCTGATAAAGATCATGATACCACCCGCTAGGATCAGTACACTTGCGATGATGCTCAGGAAATATCCGGGGCCTCTTTCGACCACTTCACCAATACCCAGGTCTTTGATGGAGGCCTCATTTACCAGGATAACGAGACCGCAGGCGCAGGTATTTAATATCGACATAATAAACACACCGAGTTTCAGTCCCACAAACAGGAAAATGAGGATCAGTACGACATTAATCATATACAGCCAGCCGACCGGAACCTTCAGAAGCGTAGCAGCAACTTCCACGAAGCGGACTTTTTTCTTCAGGCCAAAGAGCTTCAGGAACAGTGAAACGAACAGTAGTGCGCAGGATGCAAGCAGAATGATCGTATCCGGTTTTGCAATATCGAATCTCTTTGGCTTCGTGCCGACCGGAGCAAATTCAGCCGGATTATAAGGAGCCTGAACAGGTGCTGCGCCGGCATTCATCTGAGGCACTGGCTGCTGATACGGCTGCGGCGCCTGCTGATACTGTTGCGGAACCGGCTGCTGATACGGCTGTGGTGCCTGCTGATACTGTTGCGGTACCGGCTGCTGGTAAGGCTGCTGATACTGAACCGGCTGAGGCATCGGTGCCGGAGCGGGCGCCGGTGCTGCTACAGGAGTGCCACAGAACAGGCAGAATTTAGAATCATCTGCAAATTCTTTGCCACATACTCTACAAATCATACATAATACCCCCACAAGAAAAATTGTTATTTTCATTATAGACTTGAAAAGCAGCACTTGCAAGAAAAGAAATACCATCTGCCGGTGTTCCGGCGGATGGTATTTCGCTGTTTTTCAGTTCACTTTGAGGCTGACCGGATCTCCCGGCTTCTCCTCAAAAAGCACTTGTCCTTATACGTTGGCAAGTCTCTTGAAGTTCTCAGCCATCGGAGCGTACAGATCCTTGTAGATCTGGTAGTACGGCTCATACTGTGCATGTACGTCTGCTCTTGCATCCATGGAGGAAGCGGAGAATATCGTCGCGCCGCAAGCTTCCTGGATCGTCGGATATACGCCGGCAGCTACGGATGCGAGGAGTGCTGCACCGAGTGCACCACCCTGATCGGATGCGCAGGTATTTACTGTGCAGTCAAATACGTCTGCGAGCATCTGTCTCCAGAACTTACTCTTAGAACCGCCGCCGCAAGCATACATGGAATCGATCTTAACACCGAGGTTGTTGAAGATATCGATGGAATCACGAAGAGCATACACAACGCCCTCCATTACCGCACGGAGCATGTCTTTTCTCTCATGCATTGCGGAAAGACCGAAGAATACGCCACGGGCATTCGGGTCAAGGTGCGGTGTTCTCTCACCCATGAGGTACGGGAGATACAGCAGACGGTTTGCACCGATCGGTACATCCTTTGCGATCTCGTCGAGGAGCTGATATACATCGATGCCGCGCTTTTCCGCTTCGATAACTTCTGCATCACAGCAGGTATTCTTGAACCACTTGAGCGACAGGCAGGCAGCCTGGTGAACGCCCATTACGTGCCAGCAGCCCGGAACAGCGGAGCAGAATGTATGTACGCGGCCCTTCGGATCGACCTGCATATCGTCTGTATGTGCGAATACAACACCGGAAGTGCCGAGAGTTGCAAATGCGGTTCCTTCTTTTACAACACCGCAACCGATAGCAGCTGCTGCGTTATCGCCTGCGCCTGCAGCAACCGGGATACCTGCGGGAAGTCCAGTCTCCGCAGCGATCTCTTCAGTAACGCGGCCGGAAACTTCTACCGACTCGTAAACCTTTGCGAGCCACTCCTTCTTGATGTCGAGGAGCTCGAGAACTTCGTCGGACCAGTTACGGTTCTTGATGTCGAGGAGCTGCATACCGGATGCATCGGAAACGTCTGTTGCGAATTCGCCGGTAAGTCTATAGCGTACATAGTCCTTCGGCAGAAGGATGTGGGCAACCTGAGAGTAGATCTCCGGCTCGTTATTTCTTACCCAGAGGATCTTCGAAGCGGTAAAACCTGTGAGCGCCGGAGATGCGGTGATCGCCATCAGCTTATCGAGGCCGACCTTTTCTGTGATCTCTTCGCACTCTTTCGCGGTTCTCTGGTCGCACCAGATGATGGACTTTCTAAGAACTTTGCCGTCCTTATCGAGCATGACCAGACCGTGCATCTGTCCGGAAAGACCGATACCTGCGATATCTTCCTTATTTACGCCGCTATCTGCAACGACCTTCTTCAGGCCGGTCAGTGCAGCATTCCACCAATCGTCCGGCTCCTGCTCAGCATAGCCGTTCTGCGGCTGATACAGCGGGTATTCCACTGTATGGGCAGCCACGAGTTTTCCATCCTGGGAAAACAGCGCGGTCTTTGTTCCGGATGTTCCGATGTCAATACCGATAAGATATTTCATAGTTCAAATCTCCTTAATGTTGTTTATTTTGTGGACGCCTTCCGTCCTTATTCACTTCTTTTCGGCCGGGAGTTTCCCCTTGCCTCTTCACAAGTCACGCAGTAATTATTTTACTACGGAAACACGGATGCAGGAAGAACCTGTGAGCTCTTTACTCTTTTCATCCGGCTGGTTTACACCGGCGAACAGATCGAAGGTATTTCCGTCGCGGATCACTTCGCCTTCTTCATTTACCACGTCAAAAGCACTGTCATCGATCTTTATCTGCACCGTTATTTCTCCGCCGGCCGGGATTGCGACTCTTTCAAATCCGCAAAGTCTCGGATACGGGTTTGCAAATGCGGAGGTGGTGTTTCGGATATAGAGCTGTACGACATCTTCTGTATCAACATCGCCCTGATTCTGTACGCTTACGGTCGCGATACCGGAAGCTGCATCATAGACGCAATCAGTCACTGCGATCTTCGAGTAAGTAAGACCATATCCGAACGGATAGAGAATGTTCTCTCTGGTGTAGCGGTAGGTTCTGTCCTTCATGGAGTAATCGGCGAAATCCGGGATCTTGTCGATGCTCTCATAGAATGTCAGCGGGAGTTTACCGGACGGCGATACCTTACCGAAGAGGATATTCGCCAGTGCGGTTCCGCCGAGTTCACCCGGATACCAGGCCTGGATCAGGGCGTCTGCTTTATCTGCAAGAGGATTGATAGAAGATCCTGCCGCAAGTACGACGACGGTCGGCTTGCCGAGATCAAGTACCTTTTCGATCAGGACTCTCTGTCCTTCCGGAAGCAGAAGATCTCTCTTATCTCCGGAATCAAAGGCGTTACCTGTATCTCCCTGCTCACCCTCAAGTGTCGCGTCAAGTCCGACACAGAGAACGATCGCATCTGCCATCTCTCCGAGGATCAAGGCCTCGGCTATGCCGTCTTCTGCAAAAGCAAGCGGCTGGATGCGGTCTTTATCCAGAGAGGAACCCTCTGCATAGTACACGCGGATATCGGAGCCGGCCTCCTCGCGGATACCCTCGAGGAAAGTCTTCGGAGCGATCGATGTGCCGTAGTAGTTTCCACGGAGAGCATCGATACTGTCGCTGTTCGGACCGATCACGGCGATCGACTTCAGGGATTCTTTCTTCAGCGGGAGCATGCCGTTATTCTTCAGGAGTACCATCGACTTCTCGGCGCACTCGAGAGAAACTTTTCTATGTTCGTCACAGGCAACGACATCGTACGGGATATCGTCAAACTCGGTATGTTCCTCGAAAAGACCGAGTCTCATTCTGGTCCTCATCAGGCGGACGACCGCATTGCGGATCGTCTCTTTGGATACGAGTCCTTCTTTCTCTGCTGCGAGAAGATGTACATAAGTATTACCGCAGTTCAGATCGCATCCGGCGTTGATCGCTTTTGCTGCGGACTCGGTCGGTGTCTTCGTTACGCGGTGGGACTCGTGGAAGTCACGGATCGCCCAGCAGTCGGATACGAAATAACCGTCAAAGCCCCACTCCTTCAGTTTTCCCATCAGGAACGGGCTGGCGCATGTCGGATCTCCGTTAAGGCGTGTATATGCACCCATGACGCCCTCGACCTTTGCCTCTTTTACCAGAGCTTCAAAAGCCGGAAGATAGGTCTCGGCAAGATCTTTTTTCGAAGCGATCGTATTAAACTCATGACGGAGTGCCTCAGGACCGCTATGTGCCGCGAAGTGCTTCGCACAGCCGGCCGCCAGCATGTATTTTCCATCGCCCTGAAGATTCTTTACGAAAGAGACACCGAGCTTTGTCGTAAGATATGGATCTTCACCGTAGGTCTCATGTCCTCTACCCCATCTCGGGTCACGGAAGATATTGATATTCGGGCTCCAGAGTGTCAGGCCCTTATAGATATCTCTATCGCCCTTTTTCGAGGATGCATTATACTTCGCACGGGCTTCAGTCGCGATGATCTTCGCAACTTTTCCGAGAAGCTTATCGTCAAACATTGCCGCCAGGCCGATCGCCTGCGGGAACATCGTCGCGGTACCGGAACGGGCCACACCGTGGAGGCCTTCATTCCACCAGTTATATGCCGGAACGCCGAGACGTTCTACCGCCGGAGCTCCATAGCTTAACTGCGGGACCTGCTCTTCAAAGGTCATCTTGTCAGCAAGGTCTTCTGCTCTTTCCTGAAAGGAGAGATTGGGATCTAGATACTTTTCCATGTTGTCACCTCGTTATGTCTTAGTTGTTCAGATCTCTGCAACTCTCACCCGGAATCATCTGCGGAGGAAGCGTGATCGTCTTAGTAATATCCTTTTCGCCGGATATCTGGGCGAGAAGATTCTTCGCAGCCTCTTCTCCG
Source organism: Clostridiales bacterium (assembly GCA_017961235.1). GTDB lineage: Bacteria > Bacillota > Clostridia > Saccharofermentanales > Saccharofermentanaceae > Scatonaster. The sequence goes on from JAGCXQ010000004.1 coordinate 24,513, forward strand.
ATTGCCTTTGTATCCTGACGGATCGTTGTCAGTTTCAGGCTCGTTCTCTGTGTGATCTCGATACCGTCAAAACCAACAACGGAAATATCCTCCGGGACGGAAAGTCCCTCTTCCCGGATCGCATCGATCACGCCGATCGCCGAATAGTCATCACTGGCGATCACCGCCGTCGGACGGTCATCCTTTGTCGCGGAAAGAAGATTCTTCATGGATTCATACCCGCCCTCGATGGAATAGTAACGAGACGGGAAAAGACGGAACGTGACGTCCTTCGCACCGGAATCGGCAACTGCCTTCTCCAGCGCGGAGATGCGTGCTTCCGTGATATATTTGCCACGGGCGCCGTGCATAAAGACGATATTTCTGTGCCCCTTCTCATAAAGATGGTTAAAGATCATCTTCATGCTCTCGGCAGGATCGGTCATGACGCATCCGATATACTCATCTTCGTAATCGACCGCGATCTTCGGGAGATTGCTCTCGATCAGTTCACGAGCATCCTTCTGCGAGTGGTCGGTATTAACGATGAAAATACCATCGACTCTTCTATACCGGCAGTGTCCGAGATAGGAAAGACCGAGATTACCAACTTTGTTGGAAATGAATACGATATCGTATCCGTGCTTCTCGACATAGTCCTTGAAGCTCTCGATCACCTGGGCAAAAAAGTAGTGCCAAAGACCCATCTGAGAAGCATCCTGGCACAGTACACCGATGGACCAGGTACGGCTCTGCGACAGTGCTCTTGCACCTGCATTCGGAACATAATCCAGTTCCTGCGCGATACGGCGGACACGCTCACGTGTCGCTGCACTTACATCACTGGCATTGGACAGTGCTTTTGAAACCGTAGCCGGAGAAAGGCCACAGGCCTTCGCAATATCATAGATCGTTGCCATGAGATCTCCCTAGTCCTTCTTTTATGATTTTGTAGTATATCCGGCACAAATCCGGAAATCCGGCGTCCGCGAGGAAGGCTCCTCAGCACCGGTATCCTCTGAGGGATAGAATTCCGCCGGAACCCGCTTTTTCCGGATCCCGGCGGAATGATCAATTACTTATTCAGAACAGCCTTACAGGTAGCAACTACATTATCTACCGTGAAGCCGAACTTCTCCATCAGCATGGACGGCTTACCGCTGGCACCGAAAGTATCCATGGTAACGTAACCGCCATCGATACCGCAGAGCTTGCCCCAGGAGTAAGAGGAACCGGCCTCAACTGCAACACGTGCTGTAACGTTCGGCAGGAGAATGGAGTCACGGTAGGACTTATCCTGTGCGAGGAATACGTCGAGGCACGGAACAGATACGACACGAGCATCGATGCCCTCACCTGCGAGAACGTCTTTTGCCTTGATACCGAGCTCAACTTCGGAACCGGAAGCCATGATGATAACATCCGGAGTATCTTTGGATTCCTTCGCTACGATGTAAGCACCCTTCAGCGCTTCCTTAGAGGAAGTTGTCAGAGGCATCAGGTTCTGACGGGACAGAACGAGAGCGGAAGGAGTCTTCGCGGAAGAAATAGCCGCAACCCAGGAAGCAACTGTCTCTGTTGCATCGCACGGACGCCATACATTGAAGTTCGGCATGGAGCGGAGCATAGTCAGCTGCTCAACCGGCTCATGTGTCGGACCGTCTTCACCAACACCGATACTATCGTGTGTGAACATGAAGATCTGCGGGATATTCATCAGAGCGGACAGACGAGCCATCGGCTTGGTGTAATCAGAGAATACGAAGAATGTTGCGCAGTAGGAGCGGAGACCGCCGTGGAGCAGCATACCATTGGAGATACCAGCCATCGCGAGCTCACGTACACCGAAGTGCATGTTTCTGCCGGCTCTGTCAGCCTTGCTGAAATCACCCTTACCGTTCATGTAGGACTTGTTGGACGGAGCGAGGTCAGCGGAACCGCCGATCAGGTTCGGGATACGGTCAGAAAGCTTGTTGAGAACTTTTCCACCGAGCGCACGGGAAGCCTGCGGCTTATCATCTACTGTCCACAGATCCTCGTCATCGAGAAGTGCGGAGTAATCATCGCAGAAGAACTTGTCCCACAGAGCCTTGAGGTCCGGGTTAGCTTTTGCGTATTCAGCGAACATAGCATCCCACTTTGCGTGAGCGTCTGTGCCCTTCTTACCAAGCTCAGCATAGTGATCGTAGATCTCCTGCGGAACGACGAAGGACTCTTCACACGGCCAGCCGAGTGTCTTACGCATAGCAGCGATGTTCTCTTCGCCCAGCGGCTCACCGTGAGCGGAAGCGGTACCCTGCTTAGCCTCGCAGCCGTAACCGATGATGGAACGGATCTCGATGAAGGAAGGCTTTGACTTCTCAGCTTTTGCAGCCTCAATAGCCTTTGCGATCGCATCGATATCGTTACCGTCTTCAACAAGAAGTGTCTGGAAACCGCAAGCTTCCATACGGCCTCTTACGTTCTCGGTAAATGCGATATCTGTGGATCCCTCGATAGAGATGCTGTTAGAGTCATAAAGAACGATGAGCTTGTCGAGACCGAGTGTGCCGGCAAGAGAAAGAGCTTCTTCGGAGATACCCTCCATGAGGCATCCGTCGCCGCACTCTACAAATGTGTAGTGGTCGATGACCGGGAACTCAGGCTTATTGAATGTAGCAGCCAGGTGCTGCTCGGCGATCGCCATACCGACTGCCATGGAAAGACCAGCGCCCAGAGGACCTGTTGTTGCATCGATACCAGCTGTGTGGCCGTACTCCGGATGACCCGGTGTCTTAGAGTCCATCTGACGGAACTGCTTTAAGTCCTCGACAGACAGGCCTCCTACACCAAAGAGATGGAGCAGGGAGTAATAAAGTGCAGAACCGTGACCGCCGGAAAGAACGAAGCGGTCTCTGTTGATCCATTTCGGATCCTTCGGGTCAAAGGACATTTCCTTGCCCCAAACTGTGTAAGCCATTGCCGCAGCACCAAGCGGGAGACCCGGGTGACCGGAATTGGCCTTCTGAATCATGTCCGCGGAAAGAACGCGGATAGCGGAGATTGCATTGTTTTCGATTTGTGTACTCATACGTCCATACACTCCTTCTCATGAGATTGAATATGTATACGCGCTAGAAAGCGCCGTATTGACAGAGGTAAGTGACCCGTGTATCCCACTTTTTTCCGAGGAGAAGGGAAACGTTTCGAAATCGATTTCGAAACTGGGGCAAAAAAATGGGAGCACGAGCTCACTTGCTTAATTAGTGTATATTTTTAGAGGACAAGTGTCAAGGTAAAAGTCGTCTGTAAAGTTTTTATGAACCGCATTGATAATGCCTGATACTTTGTTATAAAATATCAGCAGAATTATCTTAGAAACGACGATTTCAGGGAGACAGACATTGAGGATTTTAATAAAGCGTGACATACTTTTCCATCACCTTTCCGCACCGGTCTTAGACACCGGTCTTCTCAATCAGTTAAAAGAGTTCAAACAGCACGGCAAGTGCACCTGCTATGACCACAGTATCGCTGTGGCCAAGACAGCTCTTTTCCTGTCGATGATCCTGCCTTTCCGTTTCAAGCAGAAGCAGCTCGTAAAGGGCGCTCTTCTTCACGACTATTTCCTCTATGACTGGCACAAGGTCAAGCTGGAGAAGCTTCACGGTTTTCATCACCCGAAGATCGCCGCCGAGAATGCCCACCGTGATTTCAAGATCACGAAGATCGAGGAAAATATCATCCGCCGTCACATGTTCCCGCTGACGCCGATCCCGCCGAAGTACAGAGAAAGTGTTCTGGTCACGATCTCCGATAAGTACTGTGCGACCAAAGAAGTCTTTGTCGCTCTCGGCCATAAGATCCGCGGGCTCCATCCGGCGACCCATATCGCAAATACAGTTGCATTCCTGCTTGCCTTCCTTCCATGGCGCTAAGTTCTTTTCCCATGGACACATCCTCAGAGCCAAACTCATTCGAGTTATCTTCTGCCCTGCTTTCCTGGTTTTACGATCACCGCAGGATCCTTCCTTGGCGCGAAGGGCGAACTCCCTATTCCACCTGGATCTCCGAAGCGATGCTCCAGCAGACACGCGTCCCCACCGTCCTGAACTACTATCCGCGGTTTCTTCACCGTTTCCCGGACCCCGCCTCTCTGGCAGAAGCTCCGGAAGATGAAGTGCTGAAGCTCTGGGAAGGGCTCGGTTATTATTCCCGCGCGAGAAATCTCATGCGCGGGGCAAAGTATATCTGCGAGCACTTCCATGGCGAGCTCCCTTCCGAGCCTGACCTTCTTCTCGAGATCCCCGGTATCGGTCCATACATGGCCGGAGCGATCGCCTCCCTCGCCTTTGACAAACCGGCGCCCGCCGTCGACGGCAACTGCATCCGCATCTACTGCCGTCTCCACGCGCTCCCGCTCGTTCCATCCGAAGGTTCCACTTATAAAGAGATCTATTCGAGGATCAAAAAAGACATTCCTGAAGAGCAGCCCGGCGATTTTAACGAAGCACTCATGGACTTGGGCTCCCTGATCTGCACGCCGAAAGCACCGAAGTGCGAAGCCTGCCCTCTAAATGATCAGTGCAGTGCTTTTCTACTGGGAAAACAGGAAGACTTCCCTGTCAAAAAGGAAAAGAAAGCCACACCCGTGGAACAGCACACCATCCTGAAGATCTTTATCGGCGATAAGATCCTGGTAAGGAAGCGTCCCTCGACAGGACTTCTCGCCGGGCTTTACGAACTGGTCGATCTTCCCGGGGACATGACAAATAAAGAGATTCAGAACTGGATCCACGAGAACTTTCCCGCGACCACATCGCCGGACATCCGTTCCATGGGCAAGAGCCGCCACGTCTTCTCTCACCTCCGCTGGGAGATGATCGGCTATGAGATCCATCTCCCCGTTTCCGATTCCTCTACGAAAAAAGCACTGACAAAAAGTGCTGTATCCCTCGGAGAACTTGTCAGTTCCGAGAAATACAGCACATTAGCTTTTGCTTCTGCGATCCGCACATATCGGTAAAATGCCTTTTCCATACCGCACGCGGAAAGAATATATTGATCCTTGAATGATCAATCGGGATCTTTCAGGAGTTCCTCTTTCTTTTTCATAAACTCTTCTTCAGTGATCACGCCGCTATCCAGAAGTTCTTTATATTGTTTCAGACATTCGATCTTCTGGCGCTCATTCGAATAGGATGAACTCTTCGTCTCACGTTGAGCGGCAGGTCTGGTCGTTCCTGTCTCCCTGCGTATCGGTGCAGCCTGCGTACGCGCTCCTGTATTACCGGCACGGACCGCCGCTACTGATACATGGCTGGTCTGCGTAGCCCGAGGCTGATTCTGTCCCTGAACATTCGGAGCCGTCTGGCTTCCGGGAGGCGGTGGCTGCATGCCATATACTGCACCAAGACTATATGTCGTTGCGCTGCTATTGGCACGCATACGATCGACCTGATTATTCTTTACAGCCTGAGATACTTTATTTACAGCGAGGTTGGTAAGCGATGTCGCTCCGGACACTTTTATATGTGCTCCGGAATATTCTGTTGTTGCCTGGCAACTCGGATCGACCGCCAGCATCGCTCTTTCACAAAGAGTAAAAACCGCATTCAGCGCCATTGTGTTCGGTGATTCAGAGTACTCGAACGATCCCATTCTCAGCGTATAGATATTTCCCTGTTTTCTCGTCAGATGTACATTCCATTTTTCTTTATAGCCTTGATAAAGGAAAGTGACCCTTCCGCTATCCGAACCGAATCTGACGCCGGCGGGTACCATATTCTGCCGTCTGTTGATCTCAGAAGCTACCTCATTTACGGGAACGTCTCTGGACAGAACAAAAGTAGTTGCATACTCCCAGAATTTCTTCGGTCGCTGCATGAGTGCTCCGGCGCTGGAAAGTCTGTCTTTTTCTTCCTTATTCTTCACAATTCCGACGATAACAAGGATCACTACACCGATAATAACCAGAGTTAGGAATATCTTCATACTCAACCTCCGAAAGCTCGATCTATATCTATCACTCTCTTCTGATTATATCCTAACGGGCATTTATCAGCATGACAAATTTGCGTCTGTCTGCTATTTCATCAGTCAGCGTAGTTTATTCCGATAAAAGCACTATCCCTCTGCTGTCCTGCGATCTTGCTCTGTTTGTCTGTCTCCAGCGCGATATCCATCGTATCCGTAGTGGTGTATTTCGGATGGACTCTCACATAGAGAAGTCCGCTCTTGTTGTCATATCCGAGGATCTCTATAGTGGCACTAGACGGCATTTCCGTCTCGGCACCGAGTTCCCAGGTGACCGGATTGAACTCTTTTCCCGGAAGCGGCATGATCGAGTACAGCGGACCGGAATGGATCTTACCGATCGAGGAAAGCTGCTTGAGGTGTCCGTCCTCCGAAAGTGCGAAATCATAATTCATGAATACCGTTCCGATAATATCTGTTCTCAGGCTGAGCTGGAAGTGTTCCGGATCGAGCGTGTCCTCAGGTGTGCTGAAGAATACTTCGATGAACTTCGGCTCCGCACCGTTGATATCGAAAGTATATGTCGCACTATCTTCCTCTTGATGCATGCTGACAAGAAGGTAGTACTTACCGTCTAAGCACATGACATGGCTTCCGGAATATCCATCGAGCTCCTCCATATAGTCCATCTCTTCGAAATCCGAAGCCTTGAACGAATATTCCTTGCCCATATAGTTGATCTTCAGTGTTTCGATGCTGTAGCCGTTGGAGGTTTTTTCTGTTGTCAGAGAAAGATTATCCAGCGAGCCATCGCCGTCAAAGTCCCAGAGAAGTTCATTCTTCGCTCCCATATTGAGTGTATAGTTCTTCGGCGTCGATCCGAAGTACGTCATATTGAAGATGTCGTCATGTCCTGCAACCGGCAGTTTGATCTCGTTGATCGCGCTGATCCAGATGCCGTCATACGTCATGCCGAATGAGAGAGACCCGTCATTGATCTGGTCGTGGATGTCCGCGATCGTATCGTACTGATCCGCGCCGATAGAATTGAAGTATTCTTCCACATATACTGCAAAAGCACTTTTGTCGAGAATGATATCATCCAGCGTGATCGGTTGGCCACTCATCGCATCATAGCTTTCATATATCGTTTTTGTATCGATATCTTCCTGCGTTGAGTATCCGTATGTCTTGATCTTCATCGACAGGATCTGGCTGTCGCTTCGGATGACTTCGCAGAATTCAGAGAACCAGTAATCGAACAGTTCCGAGCCTGATCCGAGAAGTTCATTGAACTCGTCGAGTTTCTTCTGATAGGCTGCTGTTCTGGCTTCTCCAACGTGATGTGTGTACTCGTCAAGGATCGAACCGATCTTCGTGGTGGAATCTGAAGCAGTCGGTATATCATAGCCGACCTCGACACTGCTGAGCCGATATGGCGGTTCCTCATTCTTGGTCGAGTCCACCGCACCGAACATCATGACACTTCTGGTCTTATTGATCTCGACAGCACTTAAGTCGTGTGTGATGATCAGATCCTGGTTCTCCGGTTCTGTCGGATCCGTCTCTGACTCCGACTCACTTTCAGAGTCGGAAGGTTCATCCGTGTCATCCGTCTCGGTGACCTCGGTCGTATCTTTGGTCTTTTTTGTCTTCTTGGATTTTCTTGTAGTTTCCTTCGTGCTGCCGCATGCCACGCAGGTGAATACCGTTGCCATACAAAGCAGTACTGCGATTATTTTCTTCATTTCTCTCTCCTTGCGAAAAGCACTTTTCCGCGCATTTATCCTGTTTCCTTTTTGCGCAGTTAGTTTCTCACATTCTATTGTATTTGTCTACTTAGGAAAGAGCAGCCGCCGGACACACCGGCAAATCCCTTGAAATAGAGGCTATTTCACGATATCCACTTCGTAGGATTCATCTCCTACCTTGATGTTTTTGATCTCGGGAACGGAGCTGAAAAGAGTTTCCGTTACATAGTTGAACTTCTCGGGAGTTTCGCCTCTTTCGATCATCTCGATCAGTGTCTGTACACGCGGTCCGTGAAGTGGATTACACTCGGCGATACAGGAGATCTTCCCTTCGCGGAGATACTGCATCGCATCCTGATTGATTCCGTCGAAAGAGACTACCATGATCTCTCCGTTTGCGATATCCGGTCCGGCTTTTTTTCCGGCAGCTTCGATCGCGGCGATCGCACCGATCGCTTCGTTATCATTTTCACAATACACGATGTTGATATTGTCGTACTTTCTGAGGAATGAGGCCATGACTTCTTTTCCGCGGATCTCGGTAAAATCACCGCTTTCCGATGCCACGATATCCCAGCCGTATTCTCTGGCGGTATTTGTAAGGCCGCGCGTTCTTCCGAGCTGGGCAGTCGAGCCCATCGTTCCCTGGATATGTGCGATGTGGATATCCTCTGCAGCGATACCCTTGATCTTCGTGTATTCATAGATCCAGGCCGCCATCTTCTGTCCTTCGAGTTCGAAATCCGATCCGACCCAGCAGGAATAAAGAGAGCGGTCATCCACATTAACACGTCTATCTACGATGATCACGGGGATCCCCGCCGCCTGTGCTTCCTGAAGTACGAATTCCCATCCGGTCTCCGTCTCCGGTGCCAGCACGATGTAATCGACATCCTGCTGGATAAACATACGAAGCGCAGTGATCTGATTGGCCTGCTTCTGCTGGCCGTTTTTATAGATCAGGTTGTAGCCGTTTTCTTTGGAGAGAGCGGTCTGCATCGACTCCGTATTCGTGGATCTCCAGTCCGACTCCGCGCCGAGCTGGGAAAAGCCGACGGTGATCATCTTCCTTTCCGATTCGGTTTCTGTCGAGGATTCGGAGACAGCAGTACTCCTGCAGGCAACCAGGAAAGTTGCCAGCAGGAGCAGTATTGCAGTCAGTCGGACCGTTTTTCTCATAATTCTCCTTATACCTTGAGTGTTCTCTTCTTCAGTCGGATAACGACACTCTGGATCAGCAGGAAGAGACACAGCATTGCAGCGATCGTGATACCTGTCCACCAGGCCTCTCCAAGACCTGCTGATGCGACGATCTTCTGAATCGTACACAGTGAGAGAACACCGAACAGCGTTCCTACGATATTTCCTACGCCACCCGTCAGCATCGTTCCTCCGATGATGGCAGATGCGATCGCGTTCATCTCCATTCCTGTCGCGTGGGAGACCGAACCGGATCCAACGTTCAGGAAGTACACATATCCGGCGATTCCCGCCAGGACTCCGCAGATCACGTGAGATAGGAATTTCGTCCTTTTCACATTGATACCGAGCATGAGCGCACTCTGCTTATTTCCGCCGACCGCATAGAACGCACGGCCGAGTTTCGTGTAGCGCAGAACTATGAATAATATTACCACAAGTGCGAGCGCTACGACCACACCGATCTCGATATAAGCGGGGAAATAGATGCCCTTTTTGGTGTACCATCCCAGCCCCGGGATCTCGATACGTGTATTCTTCAGTTTCTGAAAAGCACTGTTCTCGACATTGAACGGTTTTGTATGCACGATGGTCGTCATACCACGGGCGAAGAACATACCTGCAAGGGTTACGATAAATGGCTGGATATCACAGTACGCGACCAGGAAGCCCTGCACGAGGCCGAAGGCCAGACCGATACCGACGGCGATCAGCATCGATACATAGACGTTTCCACCGCCGGGCGTCTTATCCAGATAGACCGCACAGCACATCGTCACCAGGCCGACCACACCGCCGACAGAGATATCGATCCCGCCGGTGATCATGACGACACTCAGGCCGAGGGCTACGATGATCAGGCCGGCATTTGAATTCAGGATGTCAAAGAGCGTCTGCGGCTTTGAGAAGCCTCCCCCCCGAAACACGACTGCGCCGATATACATCAGGAAGAAAATTACGACTGTGATAAAAAACAGGAGATTGGTGTCACTTACACGATTGAAGATACCACCTTTCAGTTTCTTCTCTTTCATTGGACGGCCTCCTCTTTTTTACTATCTGATTCTTCTTCAGAAGTGCTTACGGCATCTTCAGAAACACTTACTTCGTCAAAAGCATCTGTCCCCGCTCCTTCTGCCGCGCCTGCAGCTGCCAGTGCAGTGAGGGTCTTCTTACCGTTATTCCCTTTACTTCCGGAGAATATCTTCTTGATAAGACCGGAGATGACTTCTCTTACCTTCGGTGCAGAGAACAGTACCAGCAGGATAACGACGACGGCCTTATACGCAGCCAGTGCATCGGACTGAATATGGAAGCGATAGAGTGTGGTGGTCAGGAACTGGATAACATATGCACCCAGGATCGACGCCCACATATTGAACTTACCGCCGGACAGTGCATTTCCTCCGAGAGCGACCGCGAGGATCGCATCCATCTCGATATCTTTTGCGATAACGTTGTAGTTGATCGAGCTGATTCGGCTGACCTTGATGAGAGCTGCCACGGCAACACAAAGACCGAGAATAACAAACGCGAGGAATTTAATAAGGATCGGATTGATACCATTCAGTCTTGCCGACTTTTCATTAATTCCGACTGCCTGTGTATAGAGTCCGAGGTTAGTAAACTTCAGCGCCAGAGCGATAGCGATAATACATATGATCACTATGAATACTGTTGTCGGGATCGGGATCCCGGGGATAACTCCACCGAAGTATTTGAATTCCTTACCCGGTACGATCGGAAGACGGTTGGAATTGATCCACGCGGCGATCGACCGTCCTGCCGTAAACATGATGAGCGTTGCTATCATCGGCTGGATCTTAAAGATCGCTACCAGTGCACCGTTAAATGCACCACACAGCATACCGACGAGACATGCGACGAGGAACGCGACGATGATCGGAGCCTTCAGTGTTTCCGGATGCTGGTTCGATCCGCAGAGGATACGCAGCATCGCAGATCCTGCGATCGCGATCGTCGCACCGACCGAGATATCCTGTCCGCCGGAAGCAGCAGTAACAAGCGTCATTCCGATCGCGAGGATCGCAAGCTCGGAGCCGTAGTCCAGGATCGTTATAAGCGAACCGGAAAACTGCGGATTTCCATCGTTATTGTTTATGAGTTTGACTCTAAAGAAACTCGGACCTGCAATCAGGTTGATCAGTGCCAGCAGGACGATCGCCATGATCGGAATAAACAACTGGTTTCCGGTAATTCTTTTGATAAGGCTTGCAGCATTTCCGGAACCTTTTTTATTTGCTTCTATTTTCTTCTTATCCATCCCTTACTCTCCTCCTGCGATCGTACTCATGATCATGCTCTGTGTGAGGTCATCGCCGGACAGTTCGCCTACGACCTTCCGGTCTCTCATGACGATCAGACGCGAGCAGGTGCGGAGCATCTCATCTGTTTCGGAAGAAATAAACGTGATGCTCATTCCTCCGGATGCAAGTTCAAGAACCAGTTTCTGAATGTCCACTTTCGTACCGACATCGATACCTCTGGTAGGCTCATCGAGAATCAGATACTGCGGATTCATCAGGAGCCATCTGGCGAGGATGACCTTCTGCTGGTTGCCGCCGGAAAGTGATTTTACCGGGGTATCTGCAGAGGCTGTCTTGATGTTCAGTTTCTTTATGTATTCATCGGCAAAAGCATAGGCCTGGGCTTTCGTGAACGGCTTGAAGAATCCCTTCATGACCTGCAGCGCGAGAATGATGTTATCTCTTACGGAAAGATCCCCGACGATACCGTCGATCTTACGGTCCTCCGGAAGGTATGCGATGCCGTTTTTCATCGCGCTTCTCGGGTTCTTGATCTTCACGCGTTTACCATTCATTTTTATCTGGTCTTTGATCTTCACAAGCTTGCCATTTACGTTCTTTTTACCGGGAAGAACTCTGTCCGCTCCGAATATCGTACGGACGCACTCGGATCTTCCGGAACCGAGAAGACCGGTAAAGCCGTTAACTTCACCTTTTCTGATATAGAAATCAAAGGGCTTGATGCCTGCATTACTCTGAAGCTGCTGTGCTTCATATACCGGCAGATCCGTATCGTCTCCCTCATATGTACCGCTCTCACCTTTGATATCGGAAAGGTCATCCATTTCTTTTCCGAGCATCTTGGCAACAAGCTTTACACGTGGAAGATCTTTGATCTCATATTCTCCGACCAGCTGGCCGTCGCGAAGGACGGTGATCTTGTCGCAGACTTCATAGACCTGATCGAGAAAGTGGGTAACGAAAATGATGCCGACGCCCAGAGCTTTCAGATCTCTCATCAGTCCGAATAGTTTTTCAACTTCCTGTTCATCGAGCGAGGACGTAGGCTCGTCCAGGATCAGGACCTTTGCATCCATATCCACTGCACGGGCAATCGCGACCATTTGCTGGACTGCGATCGAGCAGTTACCCAGCTGCATATTCGCAACTGCAGGGATATCGAGCTTCCGCAAGATCTTATTCGCGTCGGCATTCATTTTCGCCCATTTTGTAAGTGACCCTTTGCCGCGGCCAATGTACATGTTTTCCGCAACCGTAAGATTCGGACACAGCGTGATCTCCTGATAAACGGTACTGATACCCAGTTTCTGGGCATCCGACGGTGAATGGATCGCCACCGCTTTTCCGTCCAGAAGGATCGTTCCGCCGTCTTTCGGATATACACCTGTCAGAACCTTGATCAAGGTTGATTTTCCTGCACCGTTCTCTCCCATCAGCGCATGGATCTCGCCGCGGTTAAGGAAAAAATCTACATTTTGAAGTGCACGCACGCCCGGAAAGGTCTTCACTATACCATGCATCTCGAGCAATCTATTATCGTTTTCCACGGGACATACCTCTTTCATTTTTAAAACGCGGTGTGGTCTCTCTCTTGGGGGGATTGAAGCCGCACCGCGCTCTAGGTAAATGGGTTATATAATCAGATTCCGTAATTATCTACATCTTCCTGCTTGATAGTAGCAGCGTCGAATCCTTTTTCTTCCATGATGATCGTCTTTTCAGGTGTCTTACCTGCTTCGATATCCTTGATGATGGAGTCAATGTAGCTTGCCTGGAACGGATTGCACTGTCCGTCATAGTTCCAGTTCTTCTTCAGGAGTTCTTCGAGAGCCCACTTATTGCAGTCAAAGCCCATAACAACTACGTCTTTGCCAACACCGTGAGAGATGCCTGCTGCGTCGAGAGCTGCGACAGCGCCCTTTGCCATATCATCGTTCTCAGCGTAGATTACGTTGAACTTCTCGCCGGAGTCGATAACGGACTGAACGATCTGCTGTGCTTTTTCTGCGTTCCACTCAGCTGTCTGCTGCTTGACGATCTTCCAGTTGCCTTCTGCTGCGACTTTCTTATCAAGAGCACCGGATCTGCCCTGCTGAGCTGCGGAACCCATAACACCCTGAATGTGGATAACGTTGTACTCAGGGAGGTTCTGGCCTGCGAGCCAGTTCACTGCGGTTTCGCCTTCCTTATTCATATCGGATACGATAGATGCTTCATAAAGACTCGGGTCTGCGTCGATCGTTCTGTCGAAGAGGATGACCTTTACGCCTGCGGCCTTTGCATCCTGGAGAACAGAATCCCAGCCTGCTGTATCTGCTGCGGAGAGCAGGAGATAGTCAACTTCGTTCTGGATGAATGTCTTCGCGTACTGGATCTGCTCTTCGTTCTTTAAGCTGTAAGAGAAAGAAGCATCATAGCCATTCTCTTTGGTGAACATCTTCTGAAGATCCGCGTCGTTTGCTGTACGATAACCGGACTCGTTCGGGTCATTGTTGATGATACCGACTTTGATCAGCTGTCCATCTTTCTTTTCTTCTGCTTTGGACTCCGTCTTGGATTCTGTCTTTGACTCTGCCTTTGTCTCTTTCTTATCATCGGACTTTTTGCAGCCTGCGAGACTGAAAGCGAAAACAGAAGCCATGATCAGTGCAACTACTTTTTTCATTTTTTACCTCCCTGGTTAGAACCATATTCGGGGTCTTCCCCCGTCATCTGGTTTCATTTTAGGTTTGCTCTGAAAAAAGACCATGCAGAAAAAACGGAAACAAAGTTGGTTTTTTTCTCCCTTCATTTCCGTGTTTTATTTTTTTCCGAAACAGGTGTAGATTTTTACGAATCACAGGATGTGCGATAAAGAAAAAATAACTATTTCCGCGCCAAAAGCACTGTTATTTCTTCGGAAGGCGGATCCTTACCCTCGTTCCTTTATTCAGGATACTCTCGAGATGGATGCCGTATCCTTCTCCGAAGTTTAACCGGATCCTCTCATTTACATTATAAAGACCATATACGACATTTTTCTCCGGAGTGCCGTTACGGATCGCCTTTCGAACCTGACGGAGACGCTCTTCATCCATGCCTTTTCCGGTATCCTCGACAACGATCGTGAAGTGATCTCTTTTTTCTTCCGCAGAGATCGTGATCTTTCCGCCGCCGCGCTTATTCTTGATACCGTGATACAGCGCATTTTCCACGATCGGCTGGATCGTCAGCTTCGGGATCTTATATTCATTAAATTCTTCCGGTACGTTGATCTCAAATGTGAGGATATCCTGGTAGCGGATATGCTGGATCTCAAGATACGATCTTACATGCTGCAGTTCTTCGCGGATCAGGACATTCTCTTTACCTTTATTCAGTGACAGGCGGAAAAAATCGGAGAGGTTTCCGACCATGCTGACGACCTGCTTCTGGTTTCCCGCCTCTGCAGACCATACGATCGCATCGAGCGTGTTATAGAGGAAGTGCGGATTGATCTGCGACTGCAGGAGATCGAACTCCGCTTTCCGAAGAAGTTTCTGCTCTTCTTTTACCTGCTCCTCGATCGGCTTGGTGATAAACTTCGGACCGAAGTAGGAGACGATGATCATACTCACGAGACTAAATGCCAGAAGTCCTATGGAGATCTCTACGATATTTACGAACATCGCATTGTTCTGCGCCTGCACCGTCTGGATCTGCCGGTTCTCATAATAGATATATTCGTTGATCGTATCCTTCAGAAGCGACGTTACGATCTGGACGTCGTTTTCCCAGATCAGCATATTGTCTTCGTACTTGTTTTCGTGCCGGAGATTCTCCGTGATACGGTCCACATATGTCTCTAAGTTAGTTAAGTATTTCTCCGCATATGCCAGACGCTGCTGGTTATCTTCCGTTGTGGTGTAGTCCTTCAGTTCCGATACGACCTGACGGGCTTTTGAGAGGTCTTCTTTCAGTCCCGAGCTATCGGGAGTGACATATCCTACGATAAGAAGATAGGTCTCATTATCGAAGTCCTCTTTAAACTGAAGGCTGAATTCGCTTGCCTTCACGACGGAGCTGATCATGTCATTATTCCTTTTATTGATCCGCTGCATGTTATAGAAGGCAAATGCGATAAATACCAGACTCGGCAGCAGAAGGACGATATACGATATACGGATCTGCGTCGCCAGACGCGATCTGTTTTTTTGCCGTTTCTCCTTCGTCATGTTTCTTCTTCCGCTCCGCGTCCTTTACTTCTGTACTGTGTCGGTGTCACACCCTGCGTCTTCTTAAATAGATAAGAAAAATAATGCGGATCCTTATATCCCACGAGGATACCGATCTCATTACTCTTCTTCGAAGTTCTGGAAAGAAGTTCTTTTGCCATATTCATACGATAATCCGTAAGATACTTGATGAACGGCTGGCCCGTCTCCTGCTTGAAGATGGAGCTTAAGTGGTTCGGCGAGAAGTTGACCTGCGCGGCCAGCGTATTCAGCGACAGTTCCTCGTCGGAATAGTGTTCATGGATATATGTGATCGCTTCCTTAATGACATCGTGATAGCGTCCGAGCGTGTGGTCCTCACGAAGGTCGAGCGCGATCCGAAGAATATCCATAAGATAGTCATGTGTCTTATTCTCATCGATAAGCACATCTTCGGACGGGAAGGAGACTTTCTGTTCCATCTCTTCTCTGGCAAGTCCGAGTTCATTTTCCGCGAAGTCCGCCACACAGAAATAAACATCCATCGCAATATACTGGCGGAGCATCTTGGAGCGCAGTGCATGGTCGCCGATGTTATTGAGATATTCTTCGAGGAAGAACGAGAGCTCCGAAGTTTCACCGGCACGCAGGAACCGCTTCATGAGACGGCGGTCGATATGCTTCGGATCGATCTCCGAGAGAATATCGACATTATTTTCCGGACGCAGGCCCTCTTTCGATCCGAAGAGAAAAGCATTTTCCGATGTCAGGTACAGGTGCGCATATGCACGGCTCGCCCAGTCAAAAGAAGAATGGATCTCGGAGAGCCTTCCCACCGGCTGGCCGACCGCACCGAAGTACCGGATATGCTTATACCCGGTGAAAAGCGCTGTCATCTGATCGATCGCATTTCTGATCTTCTTTTCGATATCTTTATCGTCATCGCCCTTAAAGAGCAGCGCGGTACCTTCGACCTTAAAATCGAAGAACAGAGCATCCGACTTCTCCGCGATCCTTCTTATTTCTTCCTCGACGCGAAGTACGCTGTTCGAGTATTCACCGATGTCATGTTTATCGGACCAGATCTTCAGAAGTACGATATTATATCGGAGTGCGGAGATATCGATCGACAGTTTCTTCGCCTCGGCGATCAGTTCTGAAGTGCTTTTCCCGCCCTTCACGAGTGTATTGAAATAATCACGTTTATCAAGTTCGGTCCTCTCACGCATCTCTTCTTCGTAGCGCTGCGCCGCTTCTCTCTCCGCCTTTTTCTCACGGATCTTCTCGGAGAGCGCATCGACCTCTTTCATGATCGACTCGCCGTTGACCGGCTTTAAAAGATAGCAGGAAACTCCGATCTTGATCGCTTCTCTTGCGAACTGGAAATCTTCGTATCCGGTGAGGATAATGATCTCGATCCAGGGAAACTCCGACTTGATCATGCGGCTTAACGTGATGCCGTCCATAAACGGCATCTTGATATCCGTGATGACAATATCCGGTTTTAGTTTCTGGATCATGGAATAGGCGACTTCGCCGTCACCCGCTTCGCCGCAGAAATCATAGCCGTGCGAACTCCAGTCGATATTATTCTTTATGCCTTCACGGACGACAAACTCGTCCTCGACCAGAAATACTTTCAGCATAGATTTGTCCCCACTGCGTCTTGATACGATAAAAAAACCGCCGATAGTCTCGGCGGTTTCATTATCATGCATTTAGCATCATTCGTCAAACAAGATCTCCCGATCCGGCATACGGCGGACCTTCCACCGGGTGAAAGATTTCTCTCCGATCTTACTCGATAACCAGTTCTCTGATCTCGACTTTCTTTACTTTCCGCGACACGATATACGCGAAGAGGAAGAAAGAGATAAGGAGCAGTATCACGGGGATCACGATCGTATCTGCCGAATAGTTCGAGATGAAGTTCGTCACGCCTACATTCCGCAGGATCATCTTCAGCGCACTGCTGCTGAAAAGGAAGCTGAGCGCACATCCGATCGCTGATCCGATGATCCCGACGATCAGGAAACGCACCGCGAATAGAAGTCTCAGTTTTCCGGAAGTAAATCCGACGGCTTTATAGATGCCGAGATCTCTTCTCTCCTGGGTAAAGATCTTACTGCAGATCATGGATACGACCACGAGGGCAAAGATAATAGAGAATACATAGATCAGATAGCGCATCGCTTGGACAGCTGTACTGATAGAATTGATATCTGCAGCATCCATCGCATTTTCAGAAGCATAGATGTTCATCGTATCTCCGAACTTCTCCTCCAGGATCTCTCCCATTTTTGTCGCTTCTTTCGGATCCTTCAGGCCGGCACCGAACCACAGGAAGCCCTTAAATCCGATCTTCCTTGC
This sequence comes from Clostridiales bacterium, assembly GCA_017961235.1. GTDB lineage: Bacteria > Bacillota > Clostridia > Saccharofermentanales > Saccharofermentanaceae > Scatonaster. The sequence goes on from JAGCXQ010000004.1 coordinate 42,228, forward strand.
AGCAGGCTCACCCATCGCGAACACCATACCTGTATCGTTCATGCAGTTATATATTCCAGAAACAATGTACTCCGAATGTTTATCCTTTGATGCGACCTCGACCTTATCTCCGACAGAAAGGCCGAATTCTTCAGCGACGATATCCGTGATCACGAGTTCATTATCATAAAGGGGAGCCCGTCCGGATCTGGGCTCGATCAGCGAAGGATCCCGATAGATATTTACCATTAATGTAGAGTCATTCAGCGTCACATACTGATTTGTCACGAAGTAGATCGTATCGACGTCGCAATTTTCTTTCACTGTCGAAGTGAGCTTCTCGATATCTTCTTCAGAGAATCTGCCTTCCTTCGGACGCACCTCCACTTCGCAGAGGATCGTTCCCATGGCTTCCATCGCCTTCTTTGACTTCATGCAGGAACCCATAAGATTTACCGTCAGCATGAAGAGCATCAGAAGAGCGCAGACCAGGATCGCCACGATATAGCGGCGCTTATTCGAACTGAACTGACGGTACGCGAGGCTCAAAGACAGTCCCTTACCGGTGACCGGCGCCGTCAGCAGGCTCTCGAAATATACATCTCTTCTTTCACCGGTGAGTGCTTTTACCGGAGAGACCTTACCGATCTTTCTGGTCGCCAGAAGAACGATCAGGAAAGAGATCAGGAGGATCACAAGAAGGATCAGCATACCGGACATAAGATCCACACGGTTCTCCGCACGGATCGCCGTGATCGGCTGGAAGATGCCGCCGAACTTCGCGATCATAGGAATGGAAAGGATCGTACCGATCACCGCACCGACGATCTGCGCCAGGATATACTGGACCGCATAGAGAATGCGGATACGCGTCTTTGTGAATCCCTGTGCTTTTAGGATACCAAGCTCCGTGTAACTCATATCGATGGTTACCGAGATGTTATGTGCCATGATGATCACGACTACGCCTGCAAGGATCACGGCAAATACGATCATGATCGAGCAGATGATCTCCGAGAAAAGGCTCGTATAGTTTTTCATCTGCGACTTCGTCGAAGATGCATATGCGAAGTTCTGGATGCCCGTGTCTTTATTTATTCTTCTGGCAAATTCACCGTCGCTCAGGCCGCAGTCCGCTTTCTTATAAAGATATATGATATCTACATTTCCGATGATGTCAGACTCTCCCACTTTCTCGACATCCGCCTTCAGTCTCTCAAAAGAAGACGGAGAAATATATACCGTTTTCCATCCGATCATGGAAGATCCGCAGACAGGCTCGACCACGAACCCCTCGATGGTGAAAGTGTATTCGCCTCCTCTGGTGATAAAACGGATCTTATCGCCGACTTCGCAGCCGGTGTTAGTCGCGATTCCCTGCGTCAGATAGATGCCATCATCCGAGACCGGCTCGACATGGTCTTTATAGTCGGAAAAATCATCTTCGAACTGCTTCTTAACGACTCTGTTCTGCGCCACGATCAGCCAGGACTGGTTCTCTTCCTGATCCCCGATAAAGTGCTTCTGCATCAGGATCGCAGGGCATGTCTCGACACGCTCGACGAGCGGATGATTCTTCACGGAAGAAAGGAGCTCCGGTGTCATATTGTTTGAAGCGATATTCAGATCCACATCGCCCGCATCCGCTTCCGCAAACGCATCATCAATACTCTTTTTTACATTTTTCTTCACGCTGATGAGTGTGATCAGGAGCATCGATACGATGATCATCAGAATGACGATACCGAAGAACGTGCCCTTTTTTCTTTTGATGTTGGCACGAAGTAAAGTAAGGATATCCATTTTCTATTCCTCCTTACCACTTCATGGAAGAAAGCCATGCATTGACTTGTGTCTCGCGGCTCTTCTCATCTTCCTTATTGTATGGCGGCAGCGTCATCTCCCCGATCACATTCCCGTCTTCGAGATAAAGAAGACGCGACCCGCGAAGTGCCGCACGAAGATCATGGGTGACCATCAGGACACTCTGTCCTTTTCTGTTCAGATCCGTAAGAAGGTCCAGCACTTCTTTCGTATTTTTTCTATTCAGCGCACCGGTCGGCTCGTCGGCAAAAAGGATCTTCGGGTCGTGGATGATCGACCTTGCGATCGCGCAGCGCTGCTGCTCACCGCCACTGACCTGCGACGGGAGATGGTCTTTAACATCTGCGATTCCCATCTGCGAGAGAAGCTCTTCCGCACGTGCTTTTACCTCGGAAGTACTCTTATCACGGCTCAGATATCCGGGCACGGTGACATTCTCCAGAAGCGTCAGGTTACTGACCAGATGCATCTGCTGGAACACGAAACCGAAGTCCCGGGATCTGAGTGCTGCCAGTTCTTTTTCCTTCATCTTCGTGATATCTTTTCCCTCAAAGAGAACACTTCCGGAGGTTGCCTTATCCATGCCGGAAAGCGCATAGAGGAGCGTGGACTTGCCGGATCCCGATGCACCCATGACGACAGTGAAGTCTTTCTCCCTAATATCCAGATCGATATGCGTGAGCACATGTACCTGCCCGCCGTTGTGGGCGAAACTCTTGCACAGGTCCTTTGCTGAAATGATGTTCTCGCTCATGTGTTTTTGAACTCCTTTTTCGTCTTTTCCTTTATCGTTGTCCACATTATCCTCGAAGACTTATTAAGAAGTCCTTAAACTTTCTTTTCCGGGAAAATAAGTTTTGCGGTTAGTCCTTCCTTACTGTTATTCAGGATCACATCGCCATCCATCTTTGTCATAAGATATTTCACTATATAAAGGCCGAGGCCGGATCCCTTCTGCGGCCCGTGGTTATGTCCACGATAGAACTTATCGAAGATAAACGGCATGTCCTCATCCGGGATTCCGGCTCCGTGATCTTTTACGCAGATTGCGACCGTGCCCTTTGGCTCCTGCGGTCTTTCCAGATAGACCTCAATATTTCCCGGCGCGTATTTTCTCGCATTTGTGATCAGATTCTCGATACACTGCAGAAGTCTTCCCGGATCGCACTTAACTTCAGATGTGATCCCATTGGGCGAGAATGTGATCTCTTTTCCGTCCGGGTCGAGATCTTCGACTGCTTTTTTGGTAAAAGCACTGATCTCCACTTTTTCTTCTTCGACGCTCAGGCGGTGCATATCGGATAATGAGTGCAGCAGCAGGTCGTCCGTGACCTTACTTACCTCATCGCTCTTTTTCATGATCACCTGAAGATACTGAGTTCTCTTCTCGGGGGAACTGTCGAGGTTCGCTTCGAGACCTTCCGCATAGGCGCGGATGGAAGTGATCGGCGTCTTAATGTCATGGGACAGTGTCGCGATGACGGTCTTATTATTCTCGATCGCTTCCTTTTCCGAAGCACGTGCTTTATTGAGTTCTTTCCGCATACTGTCGAAGGCCCAGGAGAATTCTCCGACCTCCGATCCGCGGTCATACGAGAGCGGGATGTCGGTATTGCCCTTGGCGATCTCAGAAGTGTAGTTCGAGATCTTTTTCAAGGGGTGTAACACTGTTACAAAGACGAAGATCCCGGCACTTAGGAGGCACAGCGAAGCGATCCCGCCGGCAACTAATATACGTGTATTTTTGCCCGTTTTTTCTTCTCTTTTATGGAGTTCATCCGAGAATTCAGAGAGTTTTTCAGAGGCCTCTTCCGTTCTTCCATCCTGGATCAGTTTATCGATCTCATTGATCCGGACCAGCTCATCCTGCTTCTCATTTCCGCCTCTTCTCCCGGAGGTGAAATACAGGCCGAGCGTCACCGCGAGGGCCAGGATAAATAGCAGCAGGAAGATCACCGATACACGCTTACGCATCTTCCGGCACCTCCAGCATATAGCCGACCTTATAGACCGTCTTGATGAACTTCGGATCCGCCGGATCATCCTCGAGTTTTTCTCTGAGCCAGCGGATATGTACGGTCAGCGTCGATGCCTCGGACGTCATAAAAGCACCCCACACCGAGGTCAGGATCTTCTCCTTCGGCATCGCCTGGTTCTTATGTTCACAGAGATACGCGAGCAGGTCGAATTCGCGAAGGGAAAGTGCAACCGGCTCCCCGTTCTTCGTCACCGCCCGGGATGTCATGTTCACGGTCACATCTCCGAATGTCAGGATCTTCTCTTCTTCCGAGAAGCCATAGGTCCGCCGGATCAGGGCCTGCACATGCACGAGCAGTTCCTTCATGGAATAGGGCTTCGGAAGATAGTCGTCCCCGCCGATCTCATACCCGGAGATACGATCACTTTCGGATGTTCTTGCACTTGCAAATATCACCGGTACCGTTGAGACTCTCCGAAGTTCCTTACAGAGTTCGAACCCGTCGCTGTCCGGAAGATTGATGTCTAGAAGGATCAGGTGGAAAGTGCTTCTTGACAAGAGATCAAAGGCTTCTTCCGCGTCAAAAGCACTGCTGACGCGGTATCCGTACCCCGTCAGCATGTCTGCAATGATCATGTGCAGATCACGGTCGTCATCAATGATCAGGATGCTGTATTCCATGCCGCCTCACTTATGCTTTTTCGAAATAATATGCGTGCCAGTCGCCCTTCTGCTTCTCTTCGATCAGCTTCAGACCCGCGGCTTCGCATGCGGATAGCGCGATCTCTTTCTTATGGTCGATGATGCCGCTGGTGATGAATCTTCCGCCCGGAAGGAGCTTATCCGGTACGAGCGGTGCAATCCCAGCGATGATCTCGGCGACGATATTGGCGATGATCAGGCTGTAGCCTTCTTTCTTCGCATCCTTCAGTTCACCGGTATAGCAATCGACATCCACATTATTCTCTTTACAGTTCTCGATCGCCACATCCACCGCCAGGCGGTCAATGTCGCATGCCTCGACAGACTTCGCTCCAAGCTTGCTTGCGATAATGGACAGAATGCCCGAACCGCAGCCTACATCAAGCACTGTATCATCCGTAGATAGATACTCATCGATGAATTCTGCACACATAGATGTAGTTTCATGTGTTCCTGTTCCGAAGGCGGAACCCGGGTCCAGATAGACCACTTTCTGCGCTTCTGTTTCCGTGACGGATTCTTTTTCCCAGGAAGGCGCGATCGTCACGCGTGGAGAAACGGAGAAAGCGTGATAGTCTTTCTTCCATTCGTTTTCCCAGTCCTCATCCTTGACATATTTATAGGTGACCTTGCCATCTCCGACCGGCAGGAACTGTCCGATATCAGACAGGCGCTCCTCCAGAAGCTGGATCGTTTCTTCCAGTGTCTTACTTCCGGTCGCGATATTTCCGTATATCGTGCCGACGCCCTCGGGATTATCGTACTCTTCTTCCTTCGCCCCGAGACGGATACCGTCATCGAACTCGGCGAAATACGCATGGATCTTCACATCCAATCCGAGCGAATCGACAAATCCGTCGTCCGCATATGCAAGAGAGTCCGGATCATCGATGATCCTTTTTATCTCCAGCGGGTCGCAAACAGCGATTCCGTCGGCTCCCAGCTGGGAAAGCATCTCGCAGATCGCATCCGATGCATCCTCGGTCGTAATGATTTCGATCTCTACCCATTTCATAAAACATTCACGCTCACAAATATTTATTTTGCATTTATTTTACAACTGCCGAAAACCTGTTGCAAATAATAAAAGTTATTTATAGAATTTTATTAGATAGGTATGAGAGGGAGTTCTGATTTTGAAAAACAGACGTAGAAATTCCAGGGGTCATGAGGTTGCGAAGGTAGTTGCTGTACTCTTCGTATTACTAGCTTTCCCCACCATTCTCATCGCACATTCCAAGTGGAACCAGAAACAGATGACTCAGCCGCAGGCATACTCTGCCGAACAGGATGTTGTGCTTTCGGATTATGGTGCATCCCCCTCTATTGAAAAATTCATGACAGATGCTGCCGCCCCGATCGAGATCCCGGCGGTGCAGCATGAACCTGCAGCAGAACCGGATCTGACATTTGATGTCGCCCAGAGTCCTGCCCGCGTTTATGAAAGCTATAACCTGGTCGGCTTAGGTCTGGATCCGGATACACTCGAGACAGACTTCTGGAATAGACAGCTCTCCGCAGGCGCATGCAGACAGCTCATGCTCAATTCCTTCACAACAGATCCGAAGTATGCCAAGCTCTGCAAAGAGTATGGTATCGTCGGCGAGACGGAATATGTCGAGCTGATCGCCGTCGGTGATAACCTTTACCACCTGAGCATCACCAATGCCGGCAAGCAGGAAGACGGCAGCTATAACTACGATAACATCTATGCCAATATCAGAGATTACATCAAGGACTCTGACATCAAGATCATCAATCAGGAAGTCGTTCTGACATCCGATCAGTCCCAGTGGACGAATTTCCCTGTTTTCGGCGCACCGATCGAGGGCGGCGAGGCAGTGGTAAACGCCGGTTTTAATGTTGTCACTCACGCGACGAATCACAGCTGGGATAAGGGCAGAAACATCGCGATGGAAGATATTGAATTCTGGAAGAACCAGGACGGTCTTCTTCTCACCGGCATGTACGATTCCCAGGAAGATTATGACAACATCGTGATCGGCGAGTACAAAGGCGTAAAGGTTGCTTTCCTGAACTACACCCAGAACCTGAATGGATTTACTCTTCCGGCGGACAGCAAGTACATGGTCAAGCTTCTTGATATGGATCTGATCCGCGAAGACATTGCCAAGGCAAGACAGCTGGCAGACATCGTTATCGTATTCCCGCACTGGGGTGAAGAATACCAGACCACACCGTCCTGGTATCAGAAAGATCTGGCACAGAAGATGGCAGATGCCGGCGCTGATCTTATCATCGGCACACACCCGCATGTCATCCAGCCTCTCGAGATCATCACCTCGGAAGACGGAAGAGAAGTTCCCTGCTACTACTCTCTCGGCAACTTCGTATCGAACATGCCGTGGAATGAGACCTACGTTGAAGCAATGGCCAAGGTCCGCATTAAGAAAGAAGGCGGCAAGGTCTCCATCGAGTGTGTCGAAGCAGTTCCGATGGTCAACTTCCGCTCCCCGAACCTCGACTACTACACAGTCTATATGCTCGAGGATTACACCACAGAGATCGCAAGAACCCAGAGAAAATGGGAGATCACTCCTACATACGTCGAGAACTTCTTCAACAATGTATTTACTACACGCTACTACGAGATGAAGCAGGACGATTGATCCTTCACCTCTTTGGGTCAGCTCTCTTATTCTCTGTTCTCCCAACTATGATTTCTCCTGACACCATGCTATTATTAAGTTGTACGGTCGTGTCACGATCGTTCATGGGTCAACAAGAACAAGGAAATCGAGGTAATGGGTTATGAAAAAAGAGAAAAGATCAGGAGCAAGCTATATCTTCCGAGGCACAAAAATACTGAAGTTCTTCGCACTGACTGCTGCCACAGCAGTATTCCTTTCCGGATGTAATTCTTCGAAAAAAACAGATGGTAAAGACGGTAAAATAGATCTTTCTTCCAAAGAGACTGAGGCAACCACCACAACAGAAGAAATCACAGAAACACCGACACCTACGCCGGAAGCAACTCCGTCACCGGAGCCGACTCCTACACCGGTACCGGATATGTCGGATCTGGATATCGACAGACTCTTTCTATACTATCCCGAAAAGTTTCCGGTAATCGATAGTTCCACGGCAAGAAAGCCTATCACAGAAGCGATCCATAATCATTTTCTAGGCGATGATACAGAGCATCTTCCGCTATGTTCCAAGACACACGGTGCATGGCTCAATCTCGCAGATAAGGTAGCTGATCTGGTCTTCCTTGTCGCTCCGACAGAGGAAGAGGAATCCCATTTCCGCGAGGTAAAAGCCAACATCGAGATGAAGCCTTACGGATATGATGGACTTGGTTTTATCATCAGTTCCGATTGTCCTGTAAAGAGCCTGACACAGGATCAGATCCGCGGGATCTACGAGTGTAAGATCACCAACTGGAAACAGCTCGGCGGACCGGATGCCGAGATCCATCCGTATTTCCGTGACGACCAGTCCGGAAGCCAGCGCCTCTTCGAGGATTTCCTGTGGCCGAATGGAGATGCTCCGGATTTCACCAAGATGATGGATCACTTCTACTTCGAAGATGATATGGAAGACATCACAGATGCCGTGTCCAATGATAAATATGCGATCGGCTACAACATCATCTCTTATCTCGACTGGGCATTCGAACAGGGATATATCGATCTTGTTGCCATCGATGGAGTTCTTCCGAAAACAGAGACGTTCAAAGATGGTACCTATCCCTATATCACCACTGCATATGTTGCGATCCGCGCAGACGAACCTGCAGATAGTCCGGCCCGTCTTCTGTATAACTGGATCGGCTCCGAAAAGAGCATCGAGATCATCCAGGCAAACAGCTCCCTGTCCGTGGATGTCGGTGAATCCGTGATCCTGAAATACGATTCCTAAATGATTGTCATTCTTTAGGTTTATCTAAAAAGATCGACGTAGTTTTTTCCAGAAAACATCAAAAACGACTTGCATCTAGAAAAAATCGCATTGTTTTTTCTAGATAAGCATGATATTATTGTTTTCAAGAAAAAAAGTTAGCTGATTTTTCGGGATAATGATATTATGTCTTACTTAGCATTAAAAAAATACGAATATATTCATCATGGCAAAGCGTCTGAAGAGTATAAAAGGCGATTTGATAGTTATGACTCCAAACATATAGAGTTTAATATAGGTTCTTATCCTGCTTTCTTTGTCGAAACAAAGGAAATTCGGGAGAATGTTTGCAATCTCTATAAGATGGATAGAACGGTTATTACGCTATGTCACCAGTTACCTGAAGAAGCAATTGTTCATTACAAATTAAGATGCCTAATAGATGAGGTGCAGATAACAAACAGCATCGAAGGTGTTCATAGCACAAGAAAAGAATTGCGAGATGCATACGAGAATAAATGCCAGCGATTCAAAGGGATCATAAACAAGTATCTGCTCTTACTCTCCGGTGAGACGATTCCTATGAATAGTTGTGAGGATATAAGGACGCTTTATGATGAATTAGTTCTGCCAGAAGTACTGGAAGAATCAAAGAAAGATCAGCCTGATGGTAAGATCTTTCGCAAAGATCATGTAAGTGTTTATGGAAACAAGATGGAGTCTATACATGAAGGTATCTTTCCGGAAGAAGCAATAATAGAGTCCATGAAATCGGCACTTAAGTATCTTAACAATGATAGTGAAGAACTTCTTTATAGAGTCGCGGTTTTTCACTATATGTTGGGATATATTCATCCTTTCTATAATGGAAACGGGAGATTGAATCGATTTATCAGCAGTTATATGCTGGCTCATGATCTTTCTCCTCTTATCGGATATAGATTGTCATATACAGTAAAAGATGAACAATCATCTTACAACAAGGCATTTGTAGAATGTAATGACAAAGCGAATCGCGGCGAACTCACAATGTTCGTTGAAATGTTTTTGAATATACTAACGGAAAGCATGAGTAACCTGATTTATTCTTTGAATAAAAGAAAGAATGCCTGGGATAAATACGCGGGTTATATTAGTGCTTTACCTTTTGGAGAGCAGAAGTATTATCCGGAAGTATATAAGACTCTTATAATATATGAACTATTTGCCATAGATGGAGCAGGTATGGATGATATCATAAACACTACAGATATCAGCAGACCAACACTAAAAAAGATCCTGAATAATATAAAAGAAAATGGGCTGCTCAAGATTGACAAATCGAGCAAGAAATTTGCTTATGGTATCAATCTTGAACGAATAGATGAGTTGATAAAGGGAGAATAAAAAGCGAACCGTCTTTTCCGAGACGGTTCCGCCATATACCTCTTCGAATACGAGAACGAATCTCCCTGCTTATGCTTCATCTCCTCAATAGCTTGTTTTATAGTAAATTGATAGTCACCTCGGCTCATATTTCTCCTTTTTACTGGTGTGTTGGCACTATCAGCATGAAGGAACACGGGTCGAAATGGCTATTTTATTTGAGCTGGATTTGGCGATTTTAGTTGGGCTCTGATGTGGCTATTTTAGCTGGCCGCTAACATCTTTAATACGTTCTTATTCAGATATCTTTTGTATAAGAAAGGACTGACCCCTTGAAAACAAGGGGTCAGTCCGTATATTCATAAAATCATCCAACAAAGCAGAATAACTACTTAAACATTCCCTTGACTCTCTCGAAGAAGGAACCTCGCTTCTGGTAGTTCTTCTCTGTCAGTGTCGCATCGAAGTTAAGAAGCTTCGCTTTCTGATCATCGGTGAGCTTCGTAGGAACCTCGACAGAGAAGCGGACAGTGTGATCGCCTCTCATGCCGGCACGGTTCTTATACGGAATACCTTTTCCCTTCAGTGTCAGGGAGTCGCCCGGCTGTGTGCCTTCTTTTACATGCACGCTCTGTTCGCCATCGATCGTTACGACCTGCACATCCGCACCGAGAGCTGCCTGTGAGAATGTGATCGGGACTTCACAGTATGTGTTGTTGCCCTGTCTTTGCAGGATCGGATGCGGCTTAACGCGGAACTGGATGTAGAGTGTTCCGTATGGGCCACCGCGAAGACCCGGCTCACCTTCACCGGAGATCGGGAGCATATCGCCTGTATCGACGCCTGCCGGAATATGAACCTTCAGTTCTTTTCGGATGACTGCACGTCCACGACCACGGCAGTTCGGGCACGGATTCTTGATGACCGTACCACGGCCGTTACATGCCGGACAGTCACGTGTCACCATCGTCATACCAAAGAGCGTCTGCGTCTGCTGCTGAACACGTCCGCTACCCTTACAGGTAGGACATGTTTCCGGCTTAGTACCGGCTGCGGCACCGGATCCTTTACATACAGAGCACGTATCTTCTTTATTAATGGTGATCGTCTTATCCACACCAAATGCCGCTTCCATAAAGTCCAGCGACATATTGTACTTGAGGTCGGCACCTCTGACCGGTCCGTTGTTTCTTCTTCCGCCGCCGCCAAAAGCACCGCCGAAGAACGATCCGAAGATGTCTCCGAGATCGACTGCCGAACCCGAGAATCCGGAGAAGCCCTGTCCATCGACACCGGCATGACCGAACTGGTCATAGTTTCTTCTCTTTTCCGCATCGGACAGAACGGCATACGCTTCGTTACATTCTTTGAACTTTGCTTCCGCTTCCTTATCGCCCGGATGAAGGTCCGGGTGATACTGCTTGGCCATCTTACGGTATGCCTTTTTGAGTTCGTCCTCCGATACGTTTCTGTCTACGCCAAGGACCTCATAATAATCTCGCTTTTGTTCAGCCAAAGCCCTGTTCCTCCTTTATCGGCATAAGGCTGTACACGAATTTACGTGCACAGCCCCGCCTCTATACGTCATTTCAATTCGCGTGTTTCACGCTCCGCAACAGAGATCAGAAATCTCCGCCTGCGCTCTTGAAGCCATCGCCGCCTTCAGCGCCCTGATCCGGAGCTGCGCCGGCACCCGGGTTAAAGCCTGTGAAATCCTGCGGATTCGGCTGTCCCTGTGCACCTTCCGGCTGAACCTGAGCGTAGATCTTCTCAGCGACCTTAGAGAATGCATTGGTTACATTATCTGTCTCGGTCTTCATGTCTTCGGTGTTATTTGCTTCGATTGCCTTCTTCAGACGATCGAGAGGCTCCTGGATGGAAGACTTATCTGCCGGATCCATCTTATCGTCGAGATCCTTCATGGTCTTCTCTGTCTGGTAAACACAGGACTCTGCCTTATTCTTTACTTCGACCTCTTCCTTACGGGCCTTATCTTCTGCCGCGTGCATCTCTGCTTCCTTGATCGCCTTATTGATATCTTCCTCACTCATGTTGGAAGAAGCGGTGATCGTGATGTGCTGCTCACGGTTTGTACCGAGGTCCTTCGCGCTTACGTTAACGATACCGTTGGCATCGATATCGAAGGTTACTTCGATCTTCGGAACACCACGCGGTGCCGGAGCGATACCATCGAGGATGAAGTTACCGAGCTCCTTGTTGTATCTTGCGATCTCACGCTCACCCTGGAATACGTGAACGTCTACCTGAGACTGATTGTCTGCAGCTGTAGAGTAAACCTGGCTCTTCTTTGTCGGGATCGTTGTGTTTCTCTCGATCATCTTGGTGAATACGCCGCCTTCTGTCTCGATACCGAGAGAAAGAGGTGTAACATCGAGAAGGAGAAGTCCCTTGACATCACCGGTAAGAACAGCTGCCTGAATCGCCGCACCGATCGCTACGCACTCATCCGGGTTGATGCCCTTGAAAGGCTCTTTACCGAAGTGATTCTTAACGGCATCCTGTACTGCCGGGATACGTGTGGAACCACCGACGAGAAGGATCTTCTGGATGTCAGAAGGTGTCATGTTCGCATCGGACATTGCACGGCGGACCGGCTCCATCGTAGCTTCAACGAGATCAGATGTCAGCTCATCGAACTTCGCACGTGTCAGTGTGATGTCTAAGTGCTTCGGGCCTGTTGCATCTGCTGTGATATACGGCAGGTTGATGTTGGATGTTGTTACACCGGACAGTTCGATCTTCGCCTTTTCCGCTGCTTCCTTCAGTCTCTGCATCGCCATCTTATCGTTGGTCAGATCGACGCCCTGTTCTTTCTTAAATGTATCTACGAGGTAATCAACGATCTTCTTATCGAAGTCATCACCACCGAGACGGTTGTTACCGGCTGTTGCCAGAACTTCAAATACACCGTCGCCGATCTCGAGGATGGATACATCGAAGGTACCGCCGCCGAGGTCGAATACGAGGATCTTCTGATCGGATTCCTTATCGAGGCCGTAGGCCAGAGAAGCGGCTGTCGGCTCGTTGATGATACGCAGAACTTCGAGACCTGCGATCTTACCTGCATCCTTGGTTGCCTGACGCTGTGCATCGGAGAAGTAAGCCGGAACCGTGATAACCGCCTGTGTGACAGTCTGTCCGAGATAAGCCTCTGCATCGCTCTTAAGCTTACTGAGGATCATTGCGGAGATCTCTTGCGGAGAATACTGCTTATCATCTACGGATACCTTGTAGTTCGAGCCCATCTCACGCTTGATGGACATTACGGTTCTTTCCGGGTTGGTTACAGCCTGACGCTTTGCGACCTGACCGATCAGACGCTCGCCGTTCTTAGAAAAAGCAACGACGGACGGGGTCGTACGGTTTCCTTCCGGATTCGGGATAACGACCGGCTCGGAACCTTCCATAACCGCTACACATGAGTTTGTTGTACCTAAGTCAATACCAATTACTTTTGCCATATTCTTTTTCCTCCTTCACCGGGAAAAGTACTCTACCGGAGCTTTCCCGCTTCGTTCTTTTTTGTGGAAGGATCTTTTGGGTTTTATTCCTTAAGATCTCTTCTCCATGATGTGATCGACCAGACCATACTTCAGAGCTTCCTCTGCTGTCATCCAGTTATCACGCTCGACATCCTTCTCGATGGTCTCAAGAGTTTGTCCGGAAGCGTCTGCCAGGATCTTATTGAGCTTCTGCTTGGTTCTCTTGATGTGATCTGCTGCGATCAGGATATCGGTTGCCTGACCCTGTGCGCCTCCCAGAGGCTGGTGGATCATGACTTCCGCATTCGGCAGGATGAATCTCTTGCCCTTTGTACCTGCTGTAAGAAGTACCGCACCCATGGAAGCTGCCATACCCATGCAGATCGTCTGCACGTCCGGCTTAATGTGCTGCATGGTGTCATAGATCATCATGCCGTCCGTAACGGATCCTCCCGGGCTGTTGATATAGAACTGGATATCCTTGTCCGGATCCTCTGCCTCAAGAAACAGAAGCTGTGCAGTGATCAGGCTTGCTGTAACTGCGTTTACTTCTTCGGAAAGAATAACGATTCTTTCTTTCAGAAGGCGGGAGAAGATATCGTAAGCACGCTCGCCACGATTCGTCGACTCAATAACGGTTGGGACCAGACTCATTCTCTCAAAGTTTTCCATAGTGTGTACTCCTTTATATTTTTGTTTTCGTTGTTTCTATGTCAGTTCGGACTCTAAATAGTCCGTGCTGTGTTCTTTAGTTGGCGACCTTCACGACAGTGTGACGGATGACCTTGCCCTTACAGGTATATCCTTTCTGGAAGACCTGCGCGATCTGCTGCTCGCCGAAGTTCTCATCCTCGACATGCATTACTGCTTCGTGAAGATTCGGATCAAAGGCTTCTCCTTCTTTTCCGGAGATCTCCTCGACACCGAGTTTTCCGAGAACAGAACCTGCCTGCTTTCCGATCAGCTTGATGCCCTCGGCGACTTTCTCGACCGAAGTCTCATCCATATTCTCGGAAGAAGCAACAGCTCTTTCGATATCATCTACGAGCGGCAGCCACTCCTTTACGACTTCTGCGACCGATGCCGCATAGATCTCTTCTTTTTCCTTCTGCGTACGTCTTCTGAAGTTATCGTACTCCGCCAGAAGTCTCATGTAGCGGTCCTTCAGTTCCTCAAGCTCCGCATCCTTATTCTCTTCGGATGCTTCGGTCGCTTCCGGATCTTCTGTTTCTGCCGTTTCTGTCTCAGCTGCTTCCTCCAGAGTACTTTCCGTCTCTTCGGATCCTGCTGTCTCTTCTACCTCGTCTGCCGGAAACTCCAGAACTTCTTCGTTTCCGGTATTGAGTTCGATCGGCTCTTCATTGTTCTCGTGTTTCTTCATTCCTATGCCTCTTTTCAGTTCTTTATCGCTATCAAGCTTCGCAATTTTCCGTTTCCGGATCCCTGCTACGGCTGATTCAGTTTCTCATCGAGCATCATCCGCACGAAATTGATCTGCGAGATGACTTTACTGTATTCCATTCTCTTCGGTCCGATGACTCCGATATTTCCGGCCACCTTACCGCCGACGTTATATGTCGTGGTGATGAAGCTGCAGTTATCCAAGCCCTCGAGTGTGATCTCCTGACCGATACGGATCATGTACTCTTTCTTCTCATCCTGTTTCGTGACCTCATCGACATATCCCGCGACCAGTCCGTCATGCGACAGCGTATCGAAAAGGCCCTGTGCTTTTTTCGTATCGGAAAACTCAGGAAGTGAGAGCATACGGTGTTTGCCCTGCATATAGACATCCAGATTGTCTGCCTGCTTGATCGCCGTATATGCCTCATAGAGCACCTGGTTCAGAAGCGACTCCGGAAGCTCGACCTTCTGGTTATCTTTCGCCGCCGTGGCCACCGTGATCAGGGAGATCTCCGACAGCGGAAGTCCGGAAAGACCCTGTTCCACCGCGTTACTGATCTGCGCGATCTGTTCCTGCGTCAGGAAATCCGGGATACGGACCATACGGTTCTTCACGACACCGGCCGAAAGAACAACGACCACCAGGACCTTTCCCGGTTCGATCATCAGCATCTTCAGCTGTGTCAGATAGCTGCTCGTAAGCTTCGGCGTCATCGCCAGAGAGATATATCCGGTCTTATCAGCAAGTGTCGAGGACGCCGCTTTCAGAAGTCCTGCGATCTCGTCAAAACTCATACTGAGTTTCTCCTTGATCTCCCGTCCCTCTTCATCGGAAAGGTGATCGACCTTCATGAGGGAATCGACATACTCTCTGTATCCTTTATCTGACGGGATACGTCCGGCAGAGGTGTGCGGCTTCTCAAGATAGCCCATCTGTTCCAGTTCCGCCATATCGTTTCGGAGGGTTGCAGAGCTGACCATGAAATCATGACGATCGATCAAAGCCTTTGATCCGACAGGCTCGCATGTGGCGACATAATCGTCCACGATCGCCTGAAGAACTTCCTTTTTCCGATTGTCCAAAGCCATGTCCGCACCTCCTTCATCTCGTGTCAAAGTACGGTTTAGCACTCTATTCTCCCGAGTGCTAAACCTACTATAATTCTAAAGTCAAAGAATGTCAAGACAATATCAGAGAAAGATTTCATATTATATAGAAAGACACGCCGGCCACCCGCCGCACCTCCTCCGGAAATGCTATAATAGCGAATATGAGCGAGCAATTGATCAACAATACGATTTCCTATATAAAAGCACTTTTCGCAGGTAACGCGGATGGCCATGACGCGGAGCATTCTTTTCGCGTCTATAAAAATGCACTCGCTATCGCTTCCGGTTACCCCGAGTGTGATCTTTCGCTTATCTCTCTTGCTTCCCTTCTTCACGATGTGGATGACCACAAACTCTTTCACACAGAGAATAACAGTAATGCCAGAACCTTCCTTAAGGATAACGGCATCTCCAAAGACCGGATCGAAGAGATCGTAACGATCATCAACTCAGTATCTTTTAGTAAGAATAAAGGAAAGACTCCCGAAACGATTGAAGCAAAGATCGTTCAGGACGCCGACCGGCTCGACGCCATGGGCGCCATCGGTATTGCCAGGACCTTCGCCTACGGCGGTAAAAAAGGACGAAGCCTCGAGGACTCCGTCCAGCATTTTTACGATAAACTACTTCTCCTCCGCGACACCCTCAACACCGACGAAGCAAAAGTCCTCGCCGACAAGCGTCACACCTTCATGGAGCAGTTTCTGGAAGAACTGAAAGAAGAACTCTGATATTCCACTTAAACTGCGTTTCCTTTTCCAAGGCTTCTAAGATATTCTTCTACATTTACATACGAGATATCTCCTTCCCGCTTGCTCTCGCCGCGATAAAGAACTGACTTTCCGGTAATCGTTCCATATCTGAACTCCACCGCATCGCACTTCTCTCTATCAGCAAGGTTCTTCAATTGTTCAGGAACCGCCTCTGTACTGTGCTTGATTTCGAAAATTTCACAGGTTATGTTTTCCGTATTGACGATCACCATATCAAACTCACCATAATCGAACTGCAAGCGGAAAACTTCTTTGTCCGGGTATGCAGCTTTGGTCTCTAGAAGAACAATATCTTCCATCATTCGGCCGAGGATCTCATTTCTGATCCGATCAAGGATCGACGCTCTCTCCTTCGCAGAAAGTTTTTGAAAGTCTTCATCTCTCAGCAGCTGTCTGACCAGCGCATCCGCCTGCGAATACCGAAGTCCTGGTTGAGCGATCGCAGTACGGAACAACTTTTCATTTCGAACAGGTATAGTTTCCGTCGGAATCTCTACCGTCAGATCCAGAAGATCCAGATACTCCTTAATTTCGACTCGATGAGCTTCTGAGATCTCGACAGTCAGCTCACTCTTATTCAGAATCTCCAGCATAACTCTCAATTCTTCGTTAAAGGCACTTCCATCGATCTGATCGAGGACTTTTGTCGGAGCCTTTCTGTCTTTGCGAAGATTTCTTTTCGAAATGCCCAGATCATGCGAGATGAAATCTCTGGTAAGTACATTGATCGTAAATTGATGGTTGATGTCCTCTACCACACGATTGATTGCACTGGTCAATTCATTCTTCTCATATAATTCTGCAAGATGCCCGAAACGGCCGTCTTTCTGATAGAATCGAAGGGAGTGCTGGATATTTCTCGCAATTGCGCTATCGATATACTCATCCGTTCCTTCCTTCGTTTCAAAAGTACTATGTCCGTTATAGTGCTGTCCGCTTAGAGACATTGTCCCACCATAACGGATGTACTCATCTATACCTTTCACTCCCAACACACGTTCGAATTCCCTATAAGGGATAAATGTCGTGTGAAGCAATATACATCTGTCATACAGTTCTCCACTTCTTGAGAACATGAACCCAAGCGAATCCGTTCCGGACAGAACGATACGCATTCCCGATGCGG
Organism: Clostridiales bacterium; assembly: GCA_017961235.1. Classification (GTDB taxonomy): domain Bacteria; phylum Bacillota; class Clostridia; order Saccharofermentanales; family Saccharofermentanaceae; genus Scatonaster. The sequence continues at coordinate 59,856 of JAGCXQ010000004.1, forward strand.
CATAGATATCCGAAAGGAGTGCTGCACCTTCTATAAAGTCTTCCGCAAGTGTAACCTCATCGATAAAAACATAACGAAAACCCTCGTCCCGTAATCGACGGAGATTTGTGTTAACCCCTGCCAGAGTACTCTGTGAAGTTACTTGAATAAAAGCCGTTTTCTTAAGCTCTGTCTTTGACAGCGACGCAATCGCCTGCTTGATTAGTGTAGTCTTACCAGTTCTTCTTAATCCGTAAAGGACAAAGACCTTGCCCGCCGGTCCATTTTCAAGATAACTCTTAAGCTCCCCGAAACAATCGCGCTTTTTAAATTTACGGATCGGCGCAATGAATTCTTCAAGACTCTCTCCAATGATGATCTCTGATCTAGCCGAATTTACACCATTATAGGAAGCACCTTCCTCTGCAAGGTAGAAAGCTCCGTAAGAACCCTTACCCTGTCGTTTCATATAAGACAAAGACGAATACGGATCAATATCCGTTTGCTTTTCAGGAAACTGCTGTTTCAGTGTTTTTAGTTCCTGCTGTTTTTCTCTCCGAAGATCGATCAGTTCTTCTAAATCTGACGCAGCTTCATCTTTAAGGTACCGGCTTTTCTTCTTCCCATCTTCGGTCCACTGATAGTACTTCCTTATCTTGCCGCCAATGGTTTTTCTTGAGATGTAACCCCTTGGGAGCTCAGAAATCTCTTTTTCAAGTTGTCGTATTCTCTTCTCAATACCAGCCATCTCTATCACCCACTCCTCTTTAAACATAGTATAACCCCTTGTGAGAAAACTCACAAGGGGTTAAGGGGTTAAATCATATTTTCAAATGACTTGATACTAAGAGATTCTATTCGGGACAATGCACCTTTATCGTTGGTAATACAGTATTGATCAGTCTTTTATCTTTTATTGATCGATTTTATCTGCAAATATAAGCGGAATGGTGATCATACCGCCCATTGTCGATTGATACGTGTATAACCCCTGCGATGTACCATAAATCGTAATTGTGTCATCTTCAAGAACACGGGATGAAACAAGATCAGGATAATATGCAACAAGAATTATTTTGTTATAATCATTATTGACAGCCACTCGAAGATTGACTTCTGAATCACCTTCAATAACTTGAATCACTTTTCCCTTAAACTTTACTTTTTCACCTTTATAATCATCCGGGGTTCTTGCCAGCTGATCATACTTGATTCCTGTATCATAGCCTTTCTTTGCTTTTTCTTCGGATTCCTTTGCAGCTTTTTCCTCAGCCTTACGTTGTTCTTCAGCTGCTTTTTCTTCTTTCTGTCGTTTTTCTTCTTCATCCTTTGCTATAGCTTTGCTTGCTTCAATCTCTCTTGCTTTCTTTTCATCTTCAGAGAGTTTTTCAAACTCCGCCATACCCTCTTTGTACGATTCAAACTGAGATGATACTGCATTCTTTTCTGACTCTGCCTTATCACTATCTGCCCAGGCATCATCAAGTTGAGACTCCAACTCCCCTACATATTCCTCAAGATATGCTTTTTCACTTACAGCTTTACTATTAGCTTTTTCCAGATCTGCAACTTGGGCGGCCAAACTTTCAGTGCTTTCGGTTTTAGCAGAACATGCACACGACAACACCATTGATAATCCAAGCAATAATGCCATTACTTTTCTTTTCATGATTCCCCTCCTAATTAACTCTTCAATATTCACTAATTACAACTTAATAATTCAAATCAACTAGTATGCTCTACTTGTTGTTTTCGTCATTATAGGAAATAAGTGTTTCCTCAACCTATGTTTAATGTTAACAAATTGCAAAATAACAATATTTTTTAGTGAACAGATCGTGTTTCAGCATGGTACACAACCGATTATTGTGCGGTTTGAGGTCGCCAGTCAAAAAGAAGGATATCAGCTTTTACTGAAAGAAAATGACATCAATTCTTCTTAGTCAATCCGTATATTCCGGAACCAAGAATTCCAATAGATCCAAAAAGCGTGCAATAGTAGCCTATATTTCTTGAATATAGCGCTGCATATTCCAACTCATGAAACGTGTGATATGCTTCAACAAATGCGAACAATACAGCTATAGCTCCCAGTATTATCAATACTATATTCATTGCTTTAGTGCCTACGAGCGATGCTATAACAGCACCAATGGCAACTGCCAGAAAGAGCATTCCGTCCTCACCTTCAATCAGTGAAAACTCTCCTGTCGCAATCAATAGATTAACGGAAACATAAGGTAGAAAAACACCTAGCGCAAACAATAGTGATGCAACTAGTCCAGGAACATTTAGTTTGCGGTTGGAATTTGCCGCTACTGTATTCCGAGGCATCCCGCTACCCGTTGGCGCAGGCGCAACGGGATATGCCATATTGGAAACCGGTTGTCCGCAAAGACCACATGTTACTGCATCATCAGAAAGTTTCGAACCACATCTTGGACAAATCATATAAGCACCTCCTCATCTTTTGTATAACTTACAATTTGCTATTTTTGTTCTGATAGTTCTTTTGCATTTGATTCATAAATGGTTTTTCCAGTATTTGAATTAATATAGGTAAGATAGACATTATCGGGTGGATTGATAAGAAATTGATAATACATTCCGCTATAAATATAGAGTTGTAGCGCAAGCATAGACTCATTCAAAGTCAGATCATCCGACGAACACATAACCGTGTACTTTGAGTAATCTTCATTGTGTGAAATACTGATGATATGAGGACATTCCGGAGAATTGATGGTCTCTTGAAGCGATTCTTCTATACCCTTCTGCATAGTTTTCACACTCTCGATATACTTTTCTTTTGTCATAACATAGGTGACGCTTCCATCCGCATTTACTGTACCTGAAATGAAACCATCATCCTGTGCAACAGCTTCATCGATCTGTTTCTGGGTCACATTCCCCATTAGGTCTTTGGGTATCGTAATTGATATTTTCCCGTCTTTTGCTCTTGCATCAATATCACCAATTGCATCCAGCTGCTTTCCAACGTCTTCAGCATCGTCCGAAACCTCTGAAAGATCTGAAGACTTGGAATCATAAGTATCTGTCGTCTCTGGAGTAGCCACTGTTTCAGCAGACTTCGTAAGTGTGACAGTCTCATCCGGTTTAAATAGATCGTGAGTGGAAAGATAATATAGACATGCTGATAATCCTGCGATTAGGAAAACACATATTACACATATAGTAACTGGTTTTTTCATTCTGATCACCTCACTGTCGTTGTCATTCCAAGATGTCGATATCAGATGTTATTGATATGCTAATTGTAAGGAAGACACATATCCTCTTTTACAGATATGTTTGAATTTTCTGTTAAACGTGATTTGATTCGATCAAGCAGATTCATCAAACCTGAATCTCGAGAAGTCAAAGAGATCTCCTAAAGTTACTGTTGATTTTTCGCACTCTGAATAGCAGTGAGTGTAATTCACGGTCTTAAGAAATTCTTCCTGATCGGACATCTCGACAAACAGGAAAGATGTGTTTCTTGCATCATCTAAAGCATCATGCATTTTCCCATCAAAAGATTTCCCAATCGATGCAAGAGCCCTGTGTAAAGCTGTCGGTTTAGCCGCTTCTACTGCTTCATCATATTCAGCCTGAAGATCTTTCCAGGAATCAATAACTTTTTCAAGGTCTTCACTGAAAGACAAGCCCTTGAGAAGATACTCGTTCTGAATCTGGGAAAGGTCATTCTCACTCCAGGCATACACGACTACATCTTCTCCATTTGAGAGACACCAATGAGCAAAGGCATTCAGTTCCTCTTCGATTTCATTGCAGGCATATAACTGACAATCATCGATTCCCGTCAGGTCGTGAATCGCATTTGAAATATGTCTTGCATACATCGGACGCACATATCTCTTGAACGAGGATATCTCTGAAAACGATTCATCCAACATAACTGCACCGATTTCAATGATTTCCTGCCGGCAGATCCTCCGGAGTTCTCTGTACTCTTTCCCAATAAGCGACATTTCAAAGTCAACAAAAACATAGTTCATAGTGGTTACCTCCTATTGCACTCTCTCATCTGACGCAATAGTACCAAATGAACTGTCCAAATATTATGCCTATGAATATCGGTGGCGAAGCGGATCGATTACGATGAAATATCTTCTCCCATCTTCTCGGTGAGGTCGTGGAAGCTTTTGTCATACTGGGCCTGTGTGATCGCTTTCTTTTCAAGAAATGTGTCCAGAAGCGCCTTTTGCTTGAGATAGAGCTCGTGGCGGGCGCGCTTCTTCTCCTCTTCGGAAGATGTGATTTCGTTATAGTGTTCTGCTGACATATTCATTATCCTCGTACTGATCACTTTTTCGCATCCCGGGTGAACTTACAGTCCGGGAAGTTCAGGCATCCCCAGAATTCTCCGAATCTGCCGTTTCTCCTGATGAGGGAGCTTCCGCATCGCGGACAGATCTGGGGCTGCCCTCCGAGTTCTTTTGCCAGATGCTCAAAGACCTGCTGGTTCATGCGGCAGTCATTCAGTGCGCGGTGCGCGCCGATGATCGGAATATCATAATAATCTGCCAGATCGGAAAGCCGGTAGTGATCTAATCCCTTCAGTACTTTTCTTGCGAAAGAGAGCGTGTCGATATAGTCGTTGCCGATCGTTTTGCCCCAGTAGTTCTGCGCATCACGATAGAGAAACTTCAGATCGAAAGACTGGATATTATGCCCGACGAAGACTTCATCGCCGGCAAATTCGAGGAAGTCCGAAAGTGCCTCCCGAAAGCACGGACTGTCCTTCACCATATCATCGGAGATCCCGTGGATACCCACAACAAAGCCGGGAATGTGGCGCTTCGGGTTGACCAGCGTCGTGAACTCATCCACGACAGATCCACCCTTCACTTTTAGCGCGGAGATCTCGACGACCGCATCCGAATAACACGACGTTCCTGTCGTTTCCAGGTCAAAGACCACATAGTCCGGAAGATATGTATTCAGTTTCCTTCCACATACATCAGAGAGCAATCATACACCTTCCTACTACACTACTTCTCTGATCATTCTTCACCAATATAATCCTTGGCTGCCTGATTATAGAAGTAGAATGCTTTCATGAGATTCTTAAGGGCATCCGTTCTTGTCTCATTAGTTGCTCTATTCAGAACATTATAGCAGTAGTATAGAGGACTATACGTCGCAAAATATGTTTTTTCATCATCGGAAACCCGGATATTCAGGCGGAAATCCTCATCCAGTTTGTGCGCCGGAATACCCGTCACCTTCACAAGAGTGTACTCATCTTTTCTTCTGGAGGAGAGCTGTTCTCCTGCTTCGTTTGTAAATGTCAGTGTCTTTCCTGTAGAGTTGATGAAATAGAATGTCAGCGTAGTCTCAGAATCCACCGAAAGGCTGGAGCCTTCAAAAGTCAAGCCGTTCGGAAGCTGCTCTGTTTTGTCACTTTTTACATAATGTGGAAGCGAGGCTACATTAAGCGAACCGAGGGCACGATCATCGTCCTTCATATAGAGACTGTCATTGGCAAGATAACGAGGTCTGTGGTTGAAATAGAGCTGTGCTTGTGTGCCATAGTTCAACAGTGCTTTTACCAGCGGAACAGCATCTGCATATTCCTGGTTCAAAACATAGCCATATTCGTCAAATGCATCGCGAAGAATGGTCTCGGCATATTGTTGCACTGTAAACACGAACTGCTCACTCTCAATGCCGTTCTCCTCGTCTATGATCTGCACGGCCAGTGTGTCTGTCATCTCTTTGGCCTCGACCGGAAGATGGAATACATAGTAGTCGTTGTTATTTACCGTCTTGATGTTCTTCGCATCGATCTTATATTCCACCACTTTTCCATCCGGACGAGTGTACTTCAGAACTGCAGTTTCACTATTTACTACATAGTCAGCAAGGGACATATAAAGATTAACGGCTATCGATCCATCAAGGCTTAGTGAATAACCTGCCAGCGTTCCTGCCGGCAGCTGTTCAATGATCAGGTCGATAGTCACATCCTGATCACTCTGATCCGTATACATCCAGAGTCTATATGTCACACCTGCTTCCAGCATAGCAGTCATGTTCATGTTTCCATCAAGATAGGAACCATATCCGTGTCCGATTTCTTCATATGTATCGAATTCTTTATAGAGAAAAGCACTTGCGGTAAGTCCGCCGTTATTCTCGGAACGGAAACTGTACAAGCCGCTCTTCTCCGGAACAAACGAATAACATGTATAATGAGAGCCAAATCCCTGGAGATTCTCTATCAGAACATTTTTATTCGTGCCGGTCTTGAGAGTTCTCTCCGTTGCGATGGACAAATCATAAGTTTTCGATGTATGGCCGAAGCCGGCTTCGATCAGAACTAAATATGTTACATCTTTTTCAAGAATCGAATAGCGTTTCCCATTGCTATAATCGGATGAGACATATGAGAAATTATTGCTGTCTGCAGGCTTGTAATACAAGGCGTTCACCGATCCATCCACACAACCGATTCCATATATTTTCGTTTCCGAAGGAGTAAAGAATGCATATTGTTTCACGCCGATCTTGGGGATCGAAGATCCCGCTTCGGTAATAACCGCAGGTCTTGATATATTAAAGAAGAACTTATCCCCGGAAAACCAGTCAAGATCAATTTCGACAGTATATTCCTTTCCGGCGGTCATCTCATAAGCTGCAATCCTATAATTGTTATAATCAGATTCATACATGCTATAACCGAGTATTTTATTATCCAAATACACCTTTATATCTCGGGAGTCATTATTACTGAACTGATATAGTCCCGATTCTTCCGGAACAAACACGAAGATCCGATCCGGATCTGCTATCGCGATCTGGTTTTCTCCTTCATAGACAGTCGGAATAGACTCGCTCTTTACACTTACCTTCACTTGTTCCGAGGAAGAAGAATAGAGTCTCACATCAAGAACGTACGTCTCTCCGGCTGTCAAATAACAAGAGAAACTCTTATAATCATCACTCTCGTTCTTCTTCGCCATCAGATCTCCGCGCTTACTCTTATCGAAAAGGCACACTCTATCGAATCCGCTCTCACAGCTGACCGAGAATCTGTACATACCGTTTTTATCCGGTGTGAAGGTAGCATAGGCATTACCATCTGTATGCTTCGTCAGAGTTGTATCCTCAGCGGTGTCGAGTTCTACTGTAACCGGCTGGATACTTATCGGAACGCTCCCGGCATCTCCGGTATTCACACTCTGAAGAAGCATGAGCTCACCCTCTTCTAAATAGTGCGCATGTGAATTATCAGACACATAACTATTATCGAAATACGAATATGTACCCACCGCATCCGTGCCGGTACAGAAGATATAATAGCCATCATTTTCCGCTGCAAAAGGACAATATACGGTTTCATACAGACCTGCAGTTATGTAGTGGTCTCCAGTACCATAGACAGGCAATTTGACGATCGATACCGGAAATGTGATCTCTTCTGCATATGCGTCCGGAATAGTCAAACTGAAATAATACGTATTCCCGCCTTTTAAGAGTTTCACCAGAGTAAAATCATCGGATCCTCCTTCCGGTCCCGCAAAATCAAGTGAATTACCATTGGAGGAATAGATATAGATCTCGGGCCTATATTGTCCCTGGGATGAAAAAACATACACTCCGTCTTCAGAAGGAGTAAATGAATACCAATTCGTAGTAACACAGGGAGCGAAAGAGATCTGGTTTTGGTTTCCAGCCAGTGATGGTACGTCATTGAAGATATTCAAATGAACCAGAGTAAAACAATTATAAGATGCTCCACCGAACCCGACTTTGACATCGTAGGTAACCCCTGCAGTTAGATATACTATTGCTACATAGCCATCACTATATGATGAATTAACCTGTTCGAGAGACTGACCATCATGATTTACATAACAGGATGTATAAACGGTATTGGACACAAAGGATTCACCGCGCGTCGTAAAATAATATACCCCGCTCTGATCAGGCGTAAAAGAAACAGTTTTTGCTGAACTATTACTATCGATCAGGAAATCATGGGGCCCTGGTTTCAGCTGTTCTGCCGTCTTGCAGATATAAAGAGAAAAAACACCTCTGTAGTGGTAACTAAGCGCATCAACAGCAAAGATATACTTCTTACCCGCCTGAAGTTTTAGGTCGAAAACAGATCCAACATCTGTTTTTTGCGTTTTCACCGGCATGACCTGTGTTCCATATAAATCTGTCACGGATACTGTGAATTCCTGAGTATTGGATACCAGCAGAGAATACTTTGCTGTCGTTTCCGGTGTGAAGGCGATCGTCTGCGTGCCCTCCAGGCCGTCCTGACGGAAGATGACACCTTCCTGGAGCTCACCAAGAGTTGTGTTCACCGGATCTGATTCATTGAGAGCGATAGCCTGATCCGGCTGTTCCTCATCACCCGCAGCCATAACACATAAGGACCACGAACTTACCACCATAGCAACACTCAAGAGCGCTGCAAGAAGACGTCTGTTTTTCATATACCCAAACCTCCGTATAACATATACCCAATTTATCTAACCTAATTAGGCATTATATCAAAAAAAGTAAACCTATTACAACAGGGAGGAAAAGTTCTATATAGAACCTTGACGGCAATTAGTTCTATATGGTACTATTTCCCCATCAGGTTTTATATGTGCTCCGGAGGCATTTATGGAAACAAGAACAGGTTTTCTGATATCACAGATCAAACAGGTGCAGGCACGTGTTTTTCAGAGGCTTCTTCTGGATCTGGGCATCGAAGAGTTTAACGGTCCGCAGGGACATATCCTCTATGTTTTATGGCAGAAGGATGAGGTCCCGATCGTCGAACTTTCCCAGAAGACAGGACTTGCGAAGAATACACTTACGGCGATGCTCGGACGCATGGCGGAAGCAGGGCTGATCGAGAGAAAAGACTCCCCTTCCGACAAGCGCCAGTCGCTGATCGTTCTGACGAAGAAGGCGAAAAAACTTCAGGGAAAATACGATGAGGTTTCTCAGAAGATGAATGAGATCTTCTATCAGGGCTTCTCGGAAAACGAAGCACAGAAAATGGACAGTTATCTGGACCGTATCCTCGAAAACCTCGAGCAGTCGGAACGCCTGATCAAATCAGGAACTAATCAAAACACGAAGAACAGGAAGGATGATTAATATGGCAAAGATAAAAGTAAGAAACTGGAATGACTTCTGCCCGCAGCAGCTTTTCCTTTTCGGAACATGGAAAGAAGATGGTACACCGGACTTCGGCCTATTCTGCTGGTTCAGCTATATCTGGACAACAGAAGATGATTACGGCGGAGAAGGGTTGGGCGTCATGGCCTGTATCGGTGCGGAGAAACTGACGAAGGATCTCATCCGCAAAAACGGCGTTTTCTCTGCCAACCTCGTCACAGAAGAACTCCTTCCGCTTGCGGACTACTACGGAACTGTCTCCGGGCGCGAAAACCCAGATAAGATGCAGTACTCCCCCACTATCGAAAAAGGTGTCGTGCTGGACGTCCCGACGATTGCGGAAAGCCCGGTCAGCATGGAGCTTCAAGTCATCAAGGAAATCAATCTCGCTGAAGGAAGCGATGTGTTCCTTTGTAAGATCGTGGGCGAGACCATGAAAGAAGAACTCACGGATAAGAACGTTCCTTTCATCGAAAGATACAAAACCGTCAAGCAGGTGCTCTGTGGTGGCGAAGAACGATATGTAAGTTCCGACGGGCGCGATCTAGGCGCCTGGGGTGATCCGATGAAAGAACTGCTGGAAATAGACGGGTGATTTCAAGAAAACTCATAAAAAACGCCGAAACCCGAGAGAAATCTCGGGTTTTTCGCTAATATATTAAGAATTTGACCTATAATTATCTATAGTTTATATAATTTACAGCGCCTGCGATTTCTGTTAATGTTATCATGAACTACGTTGGGTTGGACATAAACACGACAGAATTTTTAAATCATCTTGGGTTGCATTGGAGGAAATGACATCATGCATCGTAGGCTTCTTGCGTTTTTTACGTCGCTTATTTTTATTATCGTTTCGATTCCCTTTTTCCAAAACACAAGCGTTCATGCAGCATCAACTACTCCGCTGAATGAGGTAACTGCGCTTGTCGAGAATGGTTTAAGCGCTTCCCTAACCAGTGGCGGCGTCGAGCTTACCGATAACTCTCCGATCAACTACGGAGATACCATCGTCTGCACGCTCAACTGGAAGCTTCCCAATAATGATGTTTTCAAAATCAACGTAGGTGATTCCTTCACCTATGAGCTTCCGGAGAATATGGACTTTGTCGGAAAATCCGGTGATATCATGAACGGCGATAAGAAGCTGGGCACATATCTGATCAGCGGACATACCATCACGCTCAAATATACTGATCCTGATTTCTGCGCACAGGAAGACCGTGTCGGAAAGCTCTCTTTCTATGGTTCGATCGAAGTTGATCCGAATCCGAATGAAGATCCGGATCCGATCAAGATCTCTTTTACCGGTGCACGCGATATCAATCTTCTCGTCGGTAAAAACCCCACCGAAGCAAAGCTTGAAGTCAACAAAGTCTTCCACGTAGTAGATAATGTCAATCATATCTATTCCTGCCTGATCCCGATCACTGCAACAGGAGATCAAACCAATATTCAGGTCGTAGATACTATGTGGCCTGGCATGTCTCTTTACAACACTCCCAAGGTCTATGAAGACAGCGAACTCAACAACGAATATGCTGATTGCAGTGCTTTTGCCGATGACGGCGGAGACGGCCAGACATTTAAAGGAACGATCTATCACTTGGATGACGGACAGACCGTCTATCTTTACTATCTCGTACAGGTCAGAGATGAGATGTTCGACCGCCAGAAGGCAGAAGAATTCATCTCTCAAAATCAGTATGATACCCCCGGCAATTACTACGAGGACGGCTATCCGGGAACGATCCCGAACCGTGTCACAGTATCCAGCACGCAGGTACCAAATGGTGTCAACCGCACCACGAATATCTATGGTTCCGGATACAATATGGAGAAGTGGCGTGCCGCATCCGAGACTGATCCGGAAACCGGCATCGATGAGCTCGAGCTCGGATATATCCGCTGGCAGCTCTTCCTGAACCCGATCACCAAGAGCGCGATCAGCAGCGGGTATATTATCGATACGATCCCGGAAAACTCTTCCGTCGATGAAGATAGTTTCTTCTTCCATGATTCCCACTGGAACCGTCTGAACATGGATGAGTACATCGACTATACCATTTATCAGGAAGACGGAAAGACAAAGATCCGTTTCGACTTCAAGCCGGAACTCATTGCTGATCTTAAGACCCGTACGGAAGGTCTTTACATCGAGTACCGCACGCACATGGACAAGCAGACCGAAGAAAAATTCGAGTACGTCAATGAAGCGACACTCTACTATTCGGGTGAAGATTCTGAAACCAGAAGAGCAAGATGGAACAACACCAAGCCTTCCGAGCTCGAAAAGTATGTCCTTTATGATGCCACGATGGCACCTTATGCCGAATATACGATCATCGTGAATCCGATGGCCATGGATCTTGATCCGAACAGCACGAAGCTTACTCTTTCGGATGTGATGGGACCTGCTCTGGATGTGGATCTGGAGTCCATTACACTGAACGGGCAAGAAGCGGAAAAAGGTTCTGTCTCCTTTAATTCTTCAGACCGCACTTTCAGTATCACGATCGATGACTCGACCAGATATACGGTCAAGTATCGCGCACGTGTCAACCTGATACCCGGCGAGACCCTCGACGAAAGTAATGCCGCCAACACCTGTCAGCTTGACGGAGTGATCATCAACGGGACCGACAATACCGCTGTAATTAAAGGTATCGTTTATGATAGCGCCGCCAGCTCTTCTTCGAACATCGGATATGCCACTTTCAATATCATAAAGTATGATAATGCATCCTCTGCCACACTTCTTTCCGGCGCGACCTTCCGGGTTTCCTCCGCAACGCTGAACGGAAGTACTGTTGCCTCAACGGCCAGCATCGGAACCAAAGTAACAGACAGCAGCGGTAAAGCAACCTTCACCTCGCTTGTACGCGGCACCTGCTATCTCTTTGTTGAGACAGAGGCTCCCTCTGACTATGAACTGGATGATACTCCGTTCTTCGTGATCTTCGCGGAAACGTCCACCTCGACATATCCTTCTACGGTTACATATAACGGAAAAGATTACCCGGTAACAGTCGTTGATTTCTCTCATTATTCGGCTGACCAATATGTCGGAAATGATCAAAAGCCGGCAACTCCTACGACACCATCGAACCCGACAGATCCTACTACTCCGTCTGATCCGACAACACCATCCAATCCAACAGATCCGACTACTTCGTCTGATCCGACAACACCGTCCAACCCGACAGAACCGACTACTTCGTCTGATCCGACAACACCGTCCAACCCGACAGAACCGACGGACGCACCTCAGGAGCCAACCTCTGCTCCTACCTCCACTGCTCCGGAAGAGCCGTCAGAGAGCACAACAGACGGTGATGTCGCAAATGCTTTGAGAAACCCTTCTTCCGAGGATCCCACAACGACTACTACGACATCTTCCGAGACGACACCGAGCGGTGTTGTTAAGACAGGTGAAAAAGCAAGCATTCTTGGCGCAATCGGTGCAGGCATGATTCTTATTTCGTTCATGGCTGTAGTCATTCTTGCTAAGAAAGATAAAGAGCCTGAAGAAGAATAATTGATGTTGCAAAATATCCCTACTAATATCAGAGGGGTTATCTCGCGAGATAACCCCTTCATTATTGTTTTGTGATGATATCATCATATGTAGGCTATAAAGGCGAAAATGCGCAATATAGATTAGTGGTTTTCAAGCAATACTAATCTAAAAAAACGAATTCCGCGATTATGGATTAGTACGATGTAGGCTATAACTTCAATAATCGAAATTGTAGATGCAAAATCGGCTGCAAACGGTAGGACAAAAATGCAAAAATCAAGAATATGGATTATAAAACAAGGGTTTGTCTCAAATCGATGAGGCAAACCCTTTTCATTGGCTAATTTTCTAGTTAGTAGATCGTCTTGAGCTTATTAGGATCAGCACCGGTCCTCCGGCAAAACTCCTGAAGATCCATCGGGGTCCTGATTACCTGCACATCGCGGAAATGACCCGTGGAGCGCTCCAGAAAACCAGCCGTCGCCTCGCCTGTGCAGATACTCTTCTTAACAGCAGGCTCTTCGATCGAAGAATCGAAAGGAATCGGGGCAAGTGCTTTTCGATGAAAAAGACTCATATCGAATTCATATAATCAGACGTGTACTGTTCGAGCTTCTTCTTCTCTTTTATCATGCCATAGATGCCGGCAACAAAGATCAGGACGGCGCCTGCGCCTAAAAGCCAGATGCCGATCTCATTATCGACGTTTCCGTACTTTTTCACCTGCGTGATGTCATACCAGCGGTAATAGAGTTCCGCTGCGGCGGCGATTGCTGAGAGAAGACCGACGATAATGACGGCGACGTTTTTACCGGAGAAGGCAAATACCATCGTCAGTGCAGCAAGTGCCAGGAAGCCGAACCCGTGATAACTGTCGATCAGTCGCAGTTCCGTTTTCACTCCGTTGACCTTATATGTCATGATGTTCGTAAATACGGAGATCGCCATCGAGAGTGCCGCGAGCATCGCAAGGATATTCGCACTCTTTGCTGAAAGCGATGCGATACCGCCTGCCTTCGGGAAACGGTATCCGCAGGTCTTACAGGTCTTCTCCGAGCTGAAGCATCGGGAACGGCAGCTCGGGCAGATGCGGACGGAAACGGAGATCTCTCCGGAATCCGAAGAAGTATCGAGCCGTCTGGCAGGATTCGTCGCAACATCCAAAGAAGCTTTTCCTCTCGGAACATCAGCAGACTTATCAGATGTTACCGGGGTCTTCGCCGGTGCAAACGGGGACGGGCGGTCGGCCTCTTCCGCAGAGATAAATGGCGGAACAGGTTTGAATTTGTCTTCACTTTCCTTGGAGGAAGCAGAATCGAGATTCCACTCCGGATGATTTCTATTCGTCAGTCTCTGCTGGATCGACGGGGTTCTGTGTCCCATCGGGGATGCACTGCCGGAAGATGTGTCAGATTCTGCGGATGCTTCCGGTGCGAAGTGGTTCGTTTCTTCTGCCATCGAGGACTGAGCGTCAGAAGACGGAACAAACGCTGAAGAATAGCTTCTCGGCTCTTCTTTCTGTGCGTTCTTCTCTCTTTCTTCCTCCTCTGCCTTACGTCTGGCATTCACACCTGCAGGTGTGCTTCTTCTAGCTGCTGTTGCAGCTCTGGTTGGTGTCGATCTCGGGTGGACCGGTCTTGCCATGGAGCCCGGTGTGCGGGCGCCGAATGCGGAAGGAGTTCTGCGAAGCGGACGCTGCGGCTCTTCCGGAGCCGGCTCAACTTCCTCGACTTCTGGCATTTCCGGGATATCCAGTTCAGGCTCCTCTTCCGGCTGCGGTAATGGCTGCTCGTCATAGGACATCTCCGTCTGGTAATCACCATAATGATCCGGTTCAATATACGAAGACTCAAGTTCCGATGTCTCTTCGATCATTTCAGGAAATTCTTCGGGCAATTCTTCATATGCCCCTTCTGACTCTATGTCACCGACTATATCAGTCAGGTCGTAGCCGCAATTCTCACAGGTCGCGAATGAATCATCCATCTCCTGCTGGCAATTCGGACAAATCTTCATAACTAATACCCTCCAAGATATCAAGTATCTTAACATTTATTATCTATCAGAAATGTATTTAATTCAACATATAATAACAAATCGGCATTTTCAGGGAGGTTTTTGACGAAAAAAGGAGCTGCATTTTCTGCAGCTCCTGAAGGTCTTTTTTATTGCAGGAATCAGAGCGTCCGGAGTGCATCCTTCATACTCTTGACGTATTCGCCGACATGCGGTGCGGCGTCTTTTCCGTACTTCTCGACGATCTTAACGATCGCGGATCCGACGATAGCACCATCGCTGATCTTCGCCATGGCCGCACCCTGTTCGGGAGTAGAGATACCGAATCCGATGGCGACCGGAACCGTTGTTACGCTTCGGATGTGGGAGACGATGGCAGAAAGATCTGTCGTGATCTTCGTTCTTTCACCGGTCACGCCGAGACTGCTGACCAGATAGATGAAGCCTTCCGCTTCCTTCGCGATCATGCCGATGCGGTTCTCGGAGGTAGGAGCGATCAGGGAGATCAGATCCACGCCGTGGGCCTTGCAGATCGGCTGGAATTCATCCTTCTCCTCATACGGAAGATCCGGCAGGATCAGTCCGTCGATGCCGATCTCTTCGCAGGTTCCGATGAATTTCTCCGCGCCGTAGGAAAAAACGACGTTGGCATAGGTCATGAAGACCATCGGAACAGTCACGTCTTTTCTGAGTTCGCGTACAAGTTCGAAAACATCCTTCGTCTTTACGCCGCCGGCCAGTGCACGGATGTTCGCGCCCTGGATGACCGGACCTTCTGCGGTCGGATCCGAAAACGGGATGCCGAGCTCGATCAGGTCTGCGCCGTTTCTTACTGCTTCACGCACACATGCGGCCGTTGTCGCGATGTCCGGGTCGCCGCAGGTGATAAATGCGATGAATGCTTTTCCATTTTCAAAAGCACTTTTAATTCTACTCATGGATATCCTCCCCTCTGTAGCGGGCGATCGCAGCACAGTCTTTGTCGCCACGGCCGGAGATGGTGATGATGATGATCTGGTCTTTTCTCATGGTCGGCGCCAGCTTCTGCGCATAAGCAACTGCGTGCGCAGATTCGATCGCCGGGATGATACCCTCCATCCTCGACAGATACTCAAATGCATTTACGGCCTCTTCGTCCGTGACCGGCACATACTGTGCACGGCCGATGTCGTGAAGATGCGCGTGCTCCGGTCCGACACCCGGGTAATCCAGGCCGGCGGAGATGGAATATACAGGAGCGATCTGTCCGTCTTCGTCCTGGCAGAAGTAAGACTTCATGCCGTGGAAGATGCCGAGTCGGCCGGTATTTACCGTCGCTGCTGTCTCAAATGTATCGATGCCTCTTCCTGCTGCTTCGCAGCCGATGAGCTGTACGTCTTTATCTCCGATGAAGTGATAGAAAGATCCGATCGCGTTGCTGCCGCCGCCAACACAGGCGAGTACAGCATCCGGGAGACGTCCTTCTTTCTCGAGGATCTGTGCGCGGCTCTCTTTGGAGATGACAGCCTGGAAATCACGGACGATCGTCGGGAACGGATGCGGTCCCATGACAGAGCCCAGGCAATAATGTGTATCGGAGATCCTTGTCGTCCATTCACGCATAGCCTCGGAAACGGCATCTTTCAGTGTTCTGGTGCCGGTCTTTACCGGGATAACGGTCGCTCCGAGGAGACGCATACGATAGACGTTCAGCGCCTGACGGATCGTGTCTTCTTCACCCATAAATACGACGCATTCCATGCCGAAAAGCGCCGCAGCGGTGGCGGTTGCAACACCATGCTGTCCGGCACCGGTCTCCGCGATGAGGCGGGTCTTGCCCATTTTCTTGGCAAGCAGTGCCTGTCCGAGTACGTTATTTACCTTATGCGCACCGGTGTGGTTTAAGTCTTCTCTCTTGAGATAGATCTTCGCACCGCCGAGATCTTTTGTCATCTTCTCAGCGTAGTACAGGCGCGACGGGCGATTCGCATATTCGTTAAAAAGCTCCGTGAGCTCTCTATTAAACTCCGGGTCATCTTTATAATGGTTATACGCTTCTTCGAGCTCGATCACCGCATTCATGAGGGTCTCCGGGATATACTGGCCGCCATGGATGCCGAAGCGTCCCTTGGGATTTGTCATACTGATTCTCCTTCCGTTATTTCCACCGTTCCGCGTCAGGTTCTCCGAACCGCATCGACGAACGCTTTCATTTTCGCTTCGTCCTTCTTGCCGTCGGTCTCGACATTCGAGCTTACATCTACGGCAAAAGCACTTGTCCTTGCGACTGCTTCTCCCACGTTGTCCGGCTGAAGTCCTCCCGCGAGGAAGTACTCTCTTTTAAAACCGGAGAGCAGATCCCAGTCAAATGTCTTTCCCGATCCCATACCGGAATCGATAAGGACATAATCCGCAGAACTGTTTTCTGCTTCCTGAAGGATCTTACGGACCTCCTCCGGATCGTCAGATCGGATCTGAAATGCCCGGATCAAGGGCTTTTCCGTGAGTTTACGAAGATCCGAGATATATTTCTCATCTTCGTGTCCGTGAAGCTGCGCGATGTCGATTATACCACGGTTTAGAAGATCCGACACCACTTTGATCTGTTCATCGACAAAAACTCCGACAGATAATATCTTCGGGTCGAGGAGTTTTCTCAGGGCTTCCGCCTGTTCGGAAGTGACGTATCTTCTGCTTTTATCCCAGAAGACAAAGCCGATAAATTCCGGCATCAGGCGGTTTGCCGCCTCGATATCCTCCACTCTGGAAAGTCCGCAGATCTTGATCTTCGTTGCATTCATAGTATCAGCCCCGCAGTTCTTTAAGCTTCTCTGTCTTATCTGAAGAGCGCATCAGCGTCTCGCCGACAAGTACCGCATCCGCACCGATCTCACGAAGGAGGCGGACATCGTCTGCCGTAGATACACCGCTCTCTGATACGAAGAGCACATCGTGCGGGATCAGGTCACGCAGTTTTCTGCTGTTTTCCGTATCCACAGAGAAGTCCTTGAGGTTACGGTTATTGACGCCGATCACTCGAGCGCCGATCCGAACTGCTGCTTTTACTTCTTCTTCGTTATGTGCCTCGACCAGTGCGGAAAGGCCGAGAGAATCTGCGATCTTCAGATATTCTGCTGCCGTCATCTCAGGAAGGATGGACATGATCAGAAGTACAGCGGAAGCGCCTAAGACCTTGGCCTCATAGATCATGTACGGATCGACCGTGAAGTCCTTGCGAAGACAAGGGATACTTACTTCAGAAGCGATCTCCTTAAGATATTCATCCGCGCCGAGGAACCACTTGGGTTCCGTAAGAACGGAGATGGCATCCGCACCTGCTGCCTCATAATCTTTCGCTATCTGAAGATATGGGAATTCAGGTGCGATCAGGCCCTTTGACGGAGAGGCTTTCTTGCACTCGCAAATAAAGGCGATGTCAGGATCGGCTTCCAGTGCTTTTTCAAAGGAAAAGGACTGGTTCGCCAGATCTCTAGCTCTGGCTCTCATCTCCTCAGAAGATACCTGTTCTTTTCTTAACGACACACGCAATCTTGCATGATCTGCCAACTGGTCGAGAATAGTCATTTTCAAGCCTCCGGACGGTTGCTGACTTCGATGATCTTATTTAGTGTCTCCATCGCTTTACCGGAATCGATCAGCTCTGCTGCGAGCTGGATGCCGTCCTTCATGGACGGAGCTTTTCCTGCGATATAGAGGGATGCACCTGCGTTCAGGAGCACCGCGTCGCGCTTCGGGCCCTTCACTCCGTTTAAGATGTCCTTCGTGATCTGCGCGTTCTCCTCCGGAGTACCGCCGACGAGTTCGTCCTTCGAACAGGTCGTAAACCCGAAGTCTTCCGGTGTGATCGTCGTCGTTCTGAACCAGCCGTCCTTGATCTCGCAGATCTTGGTCGGGCAGCTCATGGAGATCTCATCGAGCTTATCCATGCCATAAACGACCATGCCGCGCTTGATGCCAAGCTCTACAAGAACCTGTGCCAGCGGCTCAACGAGATACTCGTCATAGACGCCGAGGAGCTGCATCGAAGGCTTTCCCGGGTTCGTCAGAGGTCCCAAGATATTAAATACGGTACGGAAACCGAGTTCTCTTCGGATCGCACCGACATACTTCATCGAAGAGTGATACTTCTGCGCAAAGAAGAAGCACATACCGGCTTCGTTCAGAAGCTCCACGCAGCGGGCCGGGCTCTGGTCGATATTTACGCCTAGTGCCTCGAGGCAGTCCGCGGTGCCGCACTTACTGGAAGCGGCACGGTTACCGTGCTTTGCCACCTTGACTCCGCCGGCCGCCGCAACGATAGCAGATGTGGTAGAAATATTGAAGGATCCTGCATGGTCTCCGCCTGTTCCTACGATCTCAAAGACCTCCATGCCGGTCTCGACCTGCGTTGCATGCTCGCGCATCGCAGCTGCACAGCCCGCGATCTCCGCGGTGGTCTCTGCTCTTGCACTCTTGGTCGAAAGTGCAGACAGGAATGCCGCATTCTGTGTGGCTGTGGTCTCACCGCTCATGATCTCATTCATTACGGCATATGCCTCATCATAGGTCAGGTCTTCTTTGCTTACGATCTTAACAATTGCTTCTTTAATCATTTTCTTAATCTCCTTTTCGATTTATGTTCCCGTCATATTCGGATTCTTCTAGCGAAGAAAATTTTCCAGTATTTTCTTACCGATCGGCGTCAGGATGGATTCCGGATGGAACTGTACGCCGTAGATCGGATACTCCGTATGCTCCACAGCCATAACTTCCTTATCATCCACTGTTCTTGCCGTGACCTTCAGCTCTTTAGGAAGTGTGGATTCATCTGCTGCCAGCGAGTGGTATCTTGCCACCTGTGCTGTCTTCGGACAATTCTTAAAAAGCACTGCGTCAGTGTCCAGATCACAGTTCGATCTTTTGCCGTGCATGAGTTCTTTTGCGTAGGTAACGGTCGCTCCATATGCCGCGCAGATCGCCTGATGGCCGAGGCATACGCCGAGCGTCGGGATCTCTTTACTTACGGTCTTTGCGACCTCCATGATCACACCCGCATCCTCCGGACGTCCCGGTCCCGGGGAAAGGATGATGCGTCTGGGATTGAGTTTTCTTATCTCTTCCACGGTCATCTCATCATTACGGATCACCTTGATATCCGGATCGATCGCGCCGATGAGCTGATAGAGGTTATAGGAAAAACTATCGTAGTTATCAATAAGAAGTATCATGCGTCCACCTCCTGTGCCAGCTGAAGTGCCGTCAGAGAAGCTCTCGCCTTATTGAGGCACTCCTGGTATTCTTTCTCCGGATCGGAGTCGGCAACGATGCCGGCACCGGATCTGACAAATACTTTTCCATTCTTTTTATATGCGATCCGTATCGCGATGCAGGTATCCATATTGCCGGAAAAATCGATATATCCGATCGCTCCGCCATAGATACCACGCTTATTATTCTCCAGTTCCGCGATCAGCTGGCATGCACGGATCTTCGGTGCTCCGGAGAGTGTTCCGGCCGGGAGGACAGATGCGATGGCATCGAGTGCATCACAGTCCGGACGGATCGTTCCCCGCACCGTAGATCCAATGTGCATCACATGAGAGAATCTCTCAATGGAATGAAGTTTCTCGACTTCCACAGAACCAAATGTACTGATCCTGCCAAGGTCATTTCTTCCGAGGTCAACAAGCATGTTGTGCTCGGCAAGTTCTTTTGGATCGGAAAGAAGATCGACTTCGAGCTGCATATCCTCCGCACGGGTCTTTCCTCTCGGACGTGTTCCGGCCAGCGGGAAGGTGTGCAGCACACCGTTTTCAAGCTTAACGAGTGTCTCCGGAGATGCGCCGGCGACCTCGACATCCGTGCCGGAGAAATAGAACATATACGGCGACGGATTGATGGTGCGGAGTACTCTATACGTATTTAGGAGACTGCCTTCAAACGGAGCTTCGAGACGGTTGCTGAGCACGATCTGGAAGATATCTCCCTCGAAGATATGGTGCTTGGCCTTCTCGACCATCGCGCAGAATTCGTCTTTTTCAAAGAGCGCCTTTACTTCTCCCAAGAGTTTTCCGGGTTCTTCTTCGGCCTTCTTTCCGTTACGGATCAGATCCGAGAGGCACTTCAGCGTCTTGATCGCTGCCTCATAGTTCTTTTCGATCTGCTCATCGGAAAGAGTATTCTCTCCATCTGTGATCTTCATATTCTCGATCAGGATGATCTTCTGCTTTAAGTTATCAAAAGCGATAACCTTGTCAAAGAGCATCAGGTCAACATCCTTAAACTCTTCGGAATCTTCGACATCCGCTCTTACAGTCGGCTCGCTGTAGCCCAGATAATCGTAGGAGAAATATCCGACCAGACCGCCGGTAAAGGACGGAAGGTAAGGAAATTTCGGACTTTTATACTCGGACATGATCTCGCGGAGTACACTCTCCGGATCTTCTGTGTGAATGGTCTTGTCACCGATCGTCATCTCCCCGTTACTGCAGGTGATCGAGAGTTTCGGCTCAAAGCCCAGGAATGTGTAGCGGCCCCACGTCTCGTCCGCCTGTGCGGATTCGAGCATGTAGCAGTGGGTCGAGACGTTCTTCAGGATACGCATCGTCTCGATCGGCGTGGTGAAATCGGAGAGGATCTCGCAGCTTACAGGAACGACACTATACTTCCCTGTCTTTGCGATGTCTCTGACCTCATCGATCTTCGGCAAAATATTCATTTCAGTCCTCCTTTTCTTCCGGATCTCCGATTCTGCTGTGTTGGGGAAGCAGATCTTCCTTCCGGGATCGAGCCGAGGGCAACAAAAAAGCCCTCGACAGATTCTTTTCTGTCAAGGGCGAATGAGCAATTACTTGCCGCGTCCGCGGTGCCACCTTGTTTCACGATATGACTCGTGCGCTTAGCGAGATACCAACATATCCCCGGCATATGACGTCTGCCCCACGTCGCAGAATACTCTGGGATATCCCCATTTGACTGCGCCCTCAGCGGTCCATTTGACAACTTGTTTCTTACCTGATTCTCAGCCTCGCAGGTTCTCTGTAAAGGCATCATTGCCGTTATCTCCGCGTCAACGGTTTAAACAATATTCAATTTGTAGCGATAATAGCATAGTGAAATAGCGCTGTCAATACACTTCCCGCCTTTTTGTAACAGTTTCCTTCCCTTTTCAGGCCGGCATGGAATAAAGAGCGATGATCGCCATTCCCGAAAAGAGCATGATCCCGGAGATCGATCCTGCAACCGCATACCGGACCGGCTTATGGTGCTCCCGGTCGATCAGCATCATTGCAGTAACGACCAGAACCGGAGCCGCACAGGAAAGAAACAGATATGATCCAAGAAGCTGCAAGGAATCAACCTTGGTTATGTCTGCCGTTTCTCCCTTCGTCAGCAGATGTCCGACATACCCGAGGCCCGCCGAGACGAAGTTATTTCCGAAGTGCAGAAGCATCGGAAGAAGGATATTATTCTTCTTGACCATGAGATACGACAGCATAGCTCCGAGCACTGCCGTATTCAGGAACCGAAGCGGCGACCAGTGCATGATCCCGAAGAACACCCCCATGATAAATATGATGAGCCAGTCATGCTTCAGGCTCCGGAAATGTGAGAGTACACATCCTCTCTCCATCGCTTCTTCGCAGATCGCCGGAAGGACAGCCATGATCAGCACCAGAACAGGGAAATTCATATTTCCATAGATAAAGTCATTTAGTCCCGAGACTTCTTCCCGGAAGGATAGAGGAAGGATGGTCAGAGATATTCCGATACAGAGCATGCTAAGCATAAACCCGGCGATTCCAAGGATCACCGTCCCGAAGAACTCCGTCATCGAGATCTTCTTCACCGGGAACATCTCTTTGAGTTTCACCTTTCGGATCAGACAGTACCCCACCGCCACAACAAGAAACATCAGTTCCGACAGCACCAGTCCCGGAATACCGAGATTACGCTGCATCGCAGATCCCGCCGTCAGAAACAGCACGAGAAAGCCGGCCTGTGCCACAAAGCCCATCCACGGCCTCAGTTTCTTCTGATTCGAGAGCTGTTCCATCGTCAGTTTCTCCTTCACTATTCTGGTTTATATTATAACGTTAAAAGAGTTAGCCGGAAGCTAACTCTTTTAACAGATCTCAATATAGTACTACCGGAAGCATCCACGCTTCCAGAAGTAGAAGCCGTAACCTTACTGCACTCCTAAGTAGGCCATAAATGCCTGATGGAACAGGTAAAGTGCTCTACAAATGTTCTGCACCTCAGGCTCATAGGAATCATCCTGAAGGACATTATAGCAGTATGTCATCGGATTGTAGGTCACCTTGTATTCCTCACCGTTAACGGTTACCGTCAATTCCATAGGCGTGTTCAGATCCACTGCATTGATTCCGCGGATACGTGCGATCTGATATCCGTCTTTAGTAGATTTCTGAACTTCTCTGCTACCGCAGCTGAAGGTCAGCTTCTCATCGCTCTTAAAATACAGAGAAAGCGTAGTCTCCGACTTCAGTGAAAGAGTTGCCCCTTCAAAGCTCACCCCATCCGGAAGATCTGTTTCTGCCGGATCATAGGGCTTGTTGATGAGCTGCGCCGTAACACCGGAAAGGTTCTTCTCCTGATCCGAAAGATCTGCATTCGCGAGATTATCTGTATTCACATCGAAATACATCTGCGCAGAAGCTCCATAGTTCAGTAGTGCTTTTACCAGGCGGATCGTCTTGGCATCGTATTTACCTTCCTCTGCAGAGAGAATATACGAAGCATACTCTTTTACAGAATATGTGTAGAGCTCTCCTACGCGGTCTGTATCCACGAGCTGTGCGGAGATTGTGCCCGTCATGTCTTTCGCGGCCACCTTACACTTAAAGATGTAGTAGGTCTTACCATCGATCTCGACCGGCTTATCTACCACCTCGCTGACCGTGACTGTCTGAGTATCAGTTTTGCTGCCATTAGGAACCGTGAAAACCATCTTGGCAGTCGCACTGTTAAGGATGCTCTGATCAAGTTCCATGTAGAAATTAACGGCAATATCACCATCCAGACTTACTGTGTATCCCGCCAGGTTCTCTCCTAACTTATCATCAGGCATAAGGAACGGAAGCGCAACATCATCGATATTCAGTCTGAACTGGTCCGTTACATCAAAGTGTCTGATTGCAACATAGACATTCTTTCCGCTGAAGTTACTGAGATCACCGGTATATTCTGTCCATACATTTGAAGATGTGTATACAGGCGAGATCTGCGTCCACTTAGTGAGATCAATACCCTCCGCAAGATCGACGTTTTCCACTTCCGCCGCATAGAGAGCAAATGTCTCATAGTAATACTCCTTATCCTGTCCGATTGCCCAAACGGCTACCGTCTTTGTTCCATTCGGATCAACTACACCGGCAGGAGCTATTGCCCAGTTATCCGGAGTTAATGGGCCTTGATAATTGATATAGGACTCAGAGTAAATAACCGCTCCCTCGTCTCCGGAATGCGTTTTTATTCCTTCAGTATTCAAATTTGTTAACCAGTTGTTTCCATCTCCATCACTATCGATGAAGATCCATCCATCATCTTCAGGCTCAGAAGTAAAATCATAATACACCGCGTAATCCCACTGTGCATACAAGTCAATAGAATACGCTCTTCCGATTTCCTCACCTGGCATATAGGAATCTCCCTGCCCGTCCGCTTGCGTATTCCAGCCTGCGAAAAGATAGTGCGGACGGAAGAACGGATTTCCTGCAACCTCGTTTGTGTCCTGATTAAAATCCTCTATAAATGTTTGATCAGAACCGTCATTTGAATGATAGGTCACATGGTCACCGGCCTCCCACTGGGCATACAGCACCATATCACCGGAGATACTGATGATTTCAGAATCGGCATATGCTTCTCCCAGACCATCTGCCTGTGTATTCCATCCTGCAAACACATATCCTGCTCTGGTAAACGGATTCTTGGGAAGAGTAAATGTGTCCATATTGGAAACTACACATCTAACATCACTTTCATCACTTCCGTTTGATTTCAGCGTAACAAACGCAGTTCCATCTGTCGTATAAATCTTAAGAGTATTCTTATATTCTGTCACTGAACTATCGATGTTCCCGGGTTCTACATAATTAGAATCCGTATAATAAAATCGTGTGCAATTGAAATCCGTTTGATAAATAGAAAAATAGAAATCGTCTGCAACATATGACCCTGACTCATCAATGAAGATGACCAAAAGATTCTTGGAAGTGTCATGATGATATGTTTGGTTAAACGGAATTACTGACCAACCTGCGCCTTTGAATGAAAAAGTACCATCAAAGACCAGTTCCGCATTCTCTAAAATCCCTTCCTCATCCGAAGGATTCATCTCGGCGAGATCGGCGAGAGTTGTATCTAAAAGATACACTTTTCCTCTTCGAGAAGCCGTTCTGTCAGATAAAAGATTAATTGCTATTGCTTCAATCTCCGAGCAGTCTCCGATTTCTTCAGCCATGTAGATCTGTTCAGAGTAACTGTAGTTAAAATACAGCTGAATCGGAAGGGCGGTTGCTGACGTTTCGATTTTTCCTACTATGAAAGATTTGTTTTCATTCTTCCACATAGCATAAAGAGTCAAATCACTATCCAGTGTTAAAACGTCTCTAAGTGAATATACAGTTCCGGATCCGTTAGATTCAGTATTCCATCCTATCAATGTATACCCATCGCGGGAGAACTCCTCACATTCCAAAACCACGTCTTTTGTCGGATCAAAATCCTGCTCAGCAGAGCTTCCTGAACCATCATTAGCCATATAAGTAATCGACTTCATTTGAATCCATTCCGCATACAGTACCGTATCTCCGGTCAGGTTGATAGTGGATTCAACATTATAATGGGTGCCGTTACTCTCAGGATCAGTATTCCACCCCTTAAAAATATACCCATCGCGTGTGAAAATCTCACCTGCCAGCTTCACTTTTTCAGCCGGATCAAACTTCTGCTCAGAAGATGTATCTGTGTCATCGTTAGCCATATAGGTAATCGTATTCATTGCGACCCATTCAGCATACAGTATCGTATCCCCGGTCAGTTCAATACTGGCTCCAAGACTATAATGTGTACCTTTGCCCTCAGCGTCAGTATTCCAGCCCGTTAAAATAAATCCGTCGCGGGAGAAAATCTTTCCTTTCAGGTTCACTTCTTCAGCCGGAACACATTCCTGTGTAGATGAACGATCTGAGCCATCATTAGCCATATAAGTAATCGTATCCGCGTCGATCCATTCTGCATAGAGTGTCATATTTCCGGTCAATTCGATCGGGTCTCCGGCATTATAATGGGTACCGTTACCATTACGATCAGTATTCCATCCGACCAATACATGTCCGGCATATTGGGGAGTGACATCTGCAATATGTACGTCTAACTCGACAGCATAATAGGTTGTACCTGAAGCAGTTCCTGAATAGTTATTATAATCATACATCAGTGTATATTCAGGTATGGGAGAAGAAAACAGTCTCAGTTTATTCTTATACGAGAAAGTTTTAGATTCGCCGATTGTATCACCAGGTTTTATTTCTTGCGATTCGGTATATCTAGTTAATGAACAGGTTGTATCGGAATAATAAGTATCAAACTCTGTAATATAACTACTCGAGCTCTCTTCTTTGTTGATTACAATAACCATCAGGTTTTTGTCTGTTTCTCGTGTAAAGGATTGATTCAGCTGGAAATACCTCCACGCGGTCTTAGTAGGAAAAAACGCTCCGCTGTATACTAATGTAGCATCGTCAATCAGCACGGCATCACTCGAATCTGTAAAACTACTCTTTTCCGTATTAAGAAGATAGATATCACAAAACGATACCAGACCGCTTTCCTCTTCCACCTTAAATCCCAGCGCAGAAATAGTCGTAACGCCATCCAGTTCATCAGCTGTATAAATCTGCTCAGAAAATCCATTCTGATTCTTATAAACCGGCAAATAACGTGATGACTTAGTATTTTCCGCATCCTTGCCGAGCTCCACATACTGGATTTCCCCATCAGCATTCACTACGCCTGACTTTCCTGTCAGACATGAGAGAAGCTGTACCGGCAAAGCCGTAATTGTCATCGACAGTACCAGCATCAGGGCGACCGCGATTTTCTTTGTTCTTCCTCTCATAGCAACCTCCTTGAAATCAAAGCATCAAAACACACTATATCAGCTTCGTGAAATCAAGAATATTTTACCATGAGGAGCATTCGCTGCCAACAAAAAACACTCAGATGTAATCCATAAATACCTGATTGGCAAGATCGAAGCCCTTCTCTGTCAGACGGTAGATTCCATCCTCAAACCCAACAAGTCCGGCATTCATTTCTTTTCCTATTTCCGCGCCAAAAGCACTCTCCACGGTCATTCCGAACCTTTCCAGGAAGGCTTCTTCGCCCACGCCGGCTCTGGTTCTAAATCCGAGCATCATATACTCTTTCATGCGATCTTCAGGAGAGAGGATCTCTTCCGTGATGAGAACATCCTCTTTCTTTACATCTGTCACTCGAAGCGCTGCGATATACGCATCCAGCGTCTCGGCATGCCGGCCGCGCTCTTTTCCCAGATAGTAATGTGCGCCGACGCCAAATGCGAAGTAAGGTTCTGCTCTCCAGTACATCGAGTTGTGACGGCTCTCATACCCCGGAACAGCCATGTTGCTGATCTCATAGTGCACATAGCCTTTTCCGGCAAGACGCGATGTCACATAGTGGTACATCTCTCGGTCCTGTTCCTGCGTGACATACTTCTCGATATCGCCGCCCAGCCGTGCATAAAGCGGAGTTCCTTCCTCCAGGATCAGGGAATAGAGAGATATATGCGGGATCTCTTTTTGCAGGAAGAAGTCGAGCGTTTTCCTGATGCTGTCCATCGTCTGTCCGGGGATCCCGAGCATCATGTCACAGGAGATATTGGTAAAGCCGGCGAGTCCGGCAGCTTTCACCGCCTTTTTTGCCGCCTCCGCATCGTGGATCCTTCCGAGCGTCCGAAGTACATTATCGTCGAGGCTCTGGATCCCCATTGATAGTCTGTTGATCCCTTCTTCGCGAAAAGCACTCAGCTTCGCGCTATCGATCGTTCCGGGATTGGCTTCGAGCGTGATCTCACAGCCGTCCGCGATCCCGAATGTTTCCCTCAGAGCGGACAGGATCCTTCCGGCCTGCGATGGTGTCAGAAGCGATGGAGTTCCTCCGCCGAAATAGATCGTCTCCAGCTGCCGTTCCTTCTGTTCTTCCGCCGGGAACCACTTCGGCGTGATCTCTATTTCCCTGCACACCGCATCGATGTATGCATCGATACATGCATGTGACTTTTCGTCTGCGAACGAAAGGAAATCGCAGTACGCGCATTTTCTTACGCAGAAAGGGATATGGATATATGCACTCTCAGGCATGGATCACCTGCTTCAGTGCGCCGCTAAGGGCAAGTTCAAATTTCTTAAAACTCGGAGAGACATTATTCCCGGGCACCATATACTTCGAGATCTTCTCCGCCCAGGTCGCTTTGTACTGCCCGATGGCAGGATATCCGATCCGCTTGACCCTCGGGGACTGTTCCTTCAGAAGCACGTCGCACAGGACCTCCCAGGTCCCGCAGATACTGTCCTGTTCATATTTGGAAAGCCTCTCCAGATCCGCATCCGGATAGGCCATGACCAGCGCGTTTTTGTCCGCCAGCATCCAGCTCTCCATTTCCTCCACGGAGATGGCGATGACCGTAGAAAGTCCTCCTGCATATTTCCTGCAGGTGCCCTTTAGGCGGCTCATTAATTCTTCCGGATCATGGTCATCGGAGTCGATACATACGATCACGATCGTGTCCGTTCCCGCATAGACCTTGTCATATGCGCGCAGTTTCGCCGGCAGGAGCTCCAGCAGTCCTGCTGCAAAAGGCTCCGGCTTCGCATCCGGGTTATTCGGCCAGTAGCCGCATCCTCTGTGCGGGCGAAGATGGCATGAATAATCGGATGTAAATTCTTTTATGATACATCTGGTCAGGCGTTCCAGTACTACGCCGCCGGATCTGTCTTCAGTTAAGATCTCCACTCTCATCGCGGGCTGCTGATCCTTTCTATTGTCATTTCCTATCAGTTGTCAAAATGTCCGGCATACCAGATCGCACCGAGGCCGACGCCCTGTTCGTACATTTCCGTTACGATCGGGATCGATCCTGCGCACTTGATCTCGACGCTTTCATCCCATGTCTTGTCCCCGCGGCTGAATACCCAGATCTCCGATGGGGAGAGGTTCTCCAGGATATACGGGTTATGTGTCGTAAAGAAGATCTGGCATCCCGGATTCTGGATCGAGTACTCACGCATCTCGTTGGCAAGAACGTCGAGCATATCGTGATACAGCCCCTCGTCCGGCGACTCGATCAGAAGGAGCGGACGCGGAGAAGGATCGGCCAGCAGAAGCAGATAGAGCGCAAGCATGTCCGGCTTATTGAAGTGCTTCAGGACCGCCTGCTCATCCTTGTCGCGAAGTCCCGGGATCGCCTCAAGGAGGCGGCTCATGACCATCTTATACTGTCCCGGCTTTTCCTGCTTCAGATACGCAAGGACATTCTTCGCATTGGATCCTTCGTTATTCAGATGTTTATGTCCGCCCGGCGCCATATTTTCCGGGAGCTGTATGGTCTGGTCTTTGCGGAAACATACGAAGAACCAGCGCATGATCTCTTTATAAGTGCAGCTGGTGAAATAGAACTGTTTCAGAGCACCATAGGCATGCAGTGCGGACGTCTGCGGATCATTCATCTCGCCGTCTATCTTCTCTCCCTTGAGAAGCACGAATCCGACGCCTTTCTTAAAGGAGAGGATATCTTTCGGTTCGTCCATTCCTTCGCGCCACAGCGTCAGCACCTCTTCCTCGAAGTGCGGCTTGCCGTGCATATTCGCGCCGATGACGAGACGGTACTGCACATACGTCGTGTCCTTGACCTGTGCGTCATAGAATTTGAAGCAGAGTGTCGCGATGAAGGGCTTGTCTTTGTCTCCGAGGAGATTGGAAAAGCCGTTTCTTCCGGCTTCGGTCGATGCTGCTGCCGGTCCCTTGATCACCGCCCCCTGCACGAAGGACAGGAACGAGAAGAACATCGATTTTCCGGTATGGTTCCTGCCGATCAAGGCTTCGATCCCGTTTAAGGGATGCGCCACATCCATTCCCGCCGAGATAGCAAGAGATGACTGCTCGGGTGCTTTCCGGATGTCCGAAAGAAGCGCACCAATGCAGTCATCTTTGAATAGTCCATAGTTTTGAATACGGATGCCCAGTAACATATTTCACCGCCTGTTCTACCTTGAGGGATCCCTTTCTTTTCGAAAAGCACTGCCCCACTGAGGTTAGATCTATGTTACTTCTTATTTTAACTCTTTTTTGTCCTTCTGGATACGTACGAGAATATCTGTCAGTTCGTTTTCGAGTTCGGTCAGTCTCTTTCTCGCATAATCGATGGAGCGGGAATAGATCTCCTCGGACTGCTGGTTCGCTTCTGCGAGGATCCGGTCGCTCTGCTCCTTGGCAAGGAGTGTGACCTGGTGCTCATCGACCATGATCGCCTGACGCTGCTCAGACTCACGCAGGATGCTCTCCGCCTTCTGTCTTGCAGAAGCGACGACCTGACGCTGACGGTCCACGATCCACTTAGCCTGCTGTACTTCCGACGGGAAGCTCGCACGGATCTGCTTGATCCAGTAGAGTACATCCGCACGGTCAACGATGCAGTTATCCGAGAACGGTACGCCCTTGGCCTGCTCTACTGTCGCCTGCAGCTGATCGAGAAGTTCGTATAGGTCCTTATCTGTTGTTCTTACATTACCATCCGGCATAGGAATATCCTCCCTTATTTCTTATCCGCCTTTTTATCAAGCAGTTTTTTATGTACCATATCTTCGATCTCCGGCACGCACATCCGCGAGATGTCACCACCGTAGTAAGCCACTTCTTTGATAATAGACGAACTGGTAAAAGCGAGGTCTGCGCGGCACGGCAGGAAGATCACCTGATAATCCGGGAACATCAGGGTATTGGCGGCGTTCATCTCCGCCTCGTAGCGGAAGTCCGACTCGCTTCGGAGTCCTCTGACGACAGCGGAAGCTCCGAGTTCCCGATAAAGATCTACGAGAAGTGTCTCTCTGGAAATGACCTCCACATTCGGAAGATCCGACAGGCAGATCTTTGCCATCTCGACTCTTTCCTCGACGGTGAACATCGTATTTTTCGCACGGTTAAACATGATCGCCACGACCAGTTTGTCACAGAGCTTCGATGCTCTTCTGGCGATGTCGATATGACCCAGTGAGAACGGGTCGAAACTGCCTGGAAAAATAAACGTTTTCAAGAGCGCTTCTCCTTACTCGCACATAGTTTCTGATTCTAAGAAGAATGTTACCAAAGTTGCCCCGTACTTACAACTCTTTAAACATGTCATATTGGTTACAATCTCTTTGATTTCAGTATCTGCGTCGGATTCCACGATGAAAATGCCGCCTTCATTCAGAAGTCCGTATTCATTGATAAGCGTCGATACCTTCGAAGCCGCCTCTTTGGCCATGGCATACGGCGGGTCCATGAAGATGATGTCAAACTTCGCTCCTTCTTTCCCGAGGAGCCGGAGTGCCTCCATATAGCCCATCTTCAGAGGTCTTGCCGATTCAAGCAGATGTGTCTTTTCGAGATTCTTCCTTATCACCTGCTGGCTTTTTCCCGCCTGGTCGATGAGGACCGCAGAAACAGCGCCTCTTGAGAGCGCTTCGATCGCCATTTGTCCGGTTCCCGAAAATACATCCAGGAAAGCACTCTCCGGCACCCTCATCTGGATGCTCGAGAAGATCGCCTCCTTGACTTTATCGGTCGTCGGACGCGTGCTATCTCCTTTCGGTGCTTCCAGCACCGTTCCTCTGCATTTTCCTGAAACAACTCTCGGCATATCTTCTCCTTACAGACTCGGCTTCGTCCATGCCTCGCCAAAATGATTATGAAATGCCTGCAGCATGATCTTCGCTTCTGTTTTCTGAAGCTTCGGATCTTCCTCAAGCATCTTTCCGATCGCATCTTCGATCGGTCCCAGGCAGGCGGCATCTCGATAGAGATTCGCCATCTTGAGCTGCGGGATACCGTGCTGCTTCGTGCCGAAGAAATCACCGGTTCCGCGAAGGAGCATATCCTTCTCCGCGAGCTCGAAGCCATTGGTCGTCTGGCACATCATGTCGATACGCTCCTGTGCGACGCCCTCGTACTTATCCGTCTGCAGGATACATAACGACGGCAGGCTGCCTCTGCCGATACGGCCTCTTAGCTGGTGCAGTGTGGAGAGGCCGAATCTCTCGGCATTTCTTATGATCATCAGTGAGGCATTCGGGTTATCGACGCCGACTTCGATGACGGTCGTGGATACGAGCACATCGATTTTGCCTTCGCTGAATTCCTTCATGATCTTTTCTTTTTCCGCCGGCTTCATCTTACCATGCAGAAGTCCTACATGCATGTCCGAGAGTTCCCCGGAAGAGATCGTCTCATAGTACTGTACCGCGGACTCGAGGTCGGACTTCATGCGCTCCGCGAGCGTGCCTTCCTCGTCCTCATATGCATCTTCCTGCAGTTCATCGATCATCGGGCAGACGACGTAGGCCTGGTGCCCTTTCTGTACCTCCTGGCGGATCGTGGCGAGCACTCTTCCGTCCTCGTCAAAAGACGCCCGTATCGTCTTGATCGGCTGGCGCCCCTTCGGCATGCTCTTGATGACCGATACATCCATATCCCCGAAGAGCACCAGTCCCAGTGTTCTCGGGATCGGGGTCGCAGACATGACTAGTGTATGGATGCCGTGATCTTCCCGCTCTTCCGTAGCGGATCTCTGCTTAACACCGAAGCGGTGCTGTTCGTCCGTGACCATCAGCGCCAGGTCAGAAAATTCATTCTTCTCCGACAGCACTGCATGGGTGCCGACGAGCATCTTCACTTTTCCGTTCCGGAGCCCTTCGCGGATCTCGTTTTTCTTTTTTGCCGTCGTGCTTCCGAGCATCAGCTCGACATCGATATCCGAGCCATTGAGGAATTTCTTGAAGGTTTCATAGTGCTGCGAGGCCAGGACCGCCGTCGGTGCCATAAAGACCGACTGGTACCCTGCGATCGCGCAGGCCGCCATACTTAAGAATGCAACGACTGTCTTACCGGATCCGACGTCGCCCTGTACGAGGCGGTTCATCGGACGCGAGGAAGAAATATCGGCGAGGATATCGTGTGTGACACAGCTCTGATCCTCGGTCAGCGAGAATGGAAGTCCCTTCACGATACCGGCAAATCGCTCCATATCTTCTTTCTTCCCGCGGATCGGACACGATGCGCGAAGATCTTTCTGCTCCTGCTTATAGACGCTTAAGGCCGCACGGAGGAGGAAAAGTTCCTCGAAGATGAGATACTTCTGTGCGATCTCCACCTCTTCCATACTGTCCGGACGGTGGATCTTCTCATATGCATAGCGGATGGCGCAGAGCTTCTGTTCTTTTCTGAAGAACAGCGGCAGCACTTCCGACAGGAGCGGCAGCGCACGGTCGAGCGCGACATTTACGATCGCGCGGATATGTCCCTGCTTCAGTCCCGAGGTCAAGGGATAGACCGGCTGGATCAGAGAGGTCTTTTCTTCGCTTTTCTGCCGCTGGTCAAATACCGGATTTACGACCTGGAAAGTAAACCCATCGCGGGTGATCCTACCGTGGAAGAAATATTCTTCTCCGGCGGTCATTTTCTTCTCGAGATAGGGCTGGTTGAACCACACGGCGCGGATGCTGCACGACCCGTCCGATAGTGTGGCGAAGATCGTCGTTTTTCCACGATTTCTGGATACTCTAGGCGTGTTCACGATCGTTGCGATGAAGGACTGTTCCTTATCGTGCTCGAGCTGAAAAAGCGGGACGCACTCGGACCAGTCGTCATATCTTCTCGGGAAGAAAGTCAGCAGGTCATAGACCCGCGTGATCCCGAGTTTTTCGAGCTGTTTGGCGCGCGCCTCTCCGACTTTCGGAAGATATCTGACAGGGGTATCGAGCTGGATATCTGCCATGGCTTACACCTTCTTACCGGATGACGGGCAGTATTCCGACAGCGCGCAGGCTCCGCACTTCGGGGATCTGGCGGTGCACACGGCACGTCCGTGATCGACCATTCTGTGGCCAAATGCCGCCCACTCTTCTTCCGGGAGGATCTTCATGAGTTCTTTTTCGATCACGGCGGGATCTTTACCGGAGCTTAGTCCGAGGCGGCCGCTGACGCGCATGCAGTGCGTATCTACGACGACGGCAGGGATCCCGAACATCTCGGACACGATGAGGTTGGCGACCTTTCGTCCGACACCGGGGAACCGCATCAGCTCCTCCTGCGTCTTTGGGATCTCTCCTCCGAAGTCATCGCGCATCATCCGCGCGATCTCATAAAGATAATGGGATTTTGCTTTCCAGAAACCGCAGGGCTTGATGATCCTTCCGATCTCTTCTTCCCCTGCAGAAAGAAAATCCAGGTATCCCGGATACTCCGCGAAAAGCACTTTCGTCACTTCATTAACGCGGACATCCGTGCACTGGGCCGACAATACGGCACGTACGACGAGATGGAATACATTATCATCGATATCGAGGGTACACTGCGTCTCCGGATACAGTTCATGAAGACGCCGAAGGATCGCCTCCGTGCGTTCTTTCTTTCTCATGGGTTCTCCTTCGGCTCCTGGTCCTCAGGCTTATTATCGTTAAGAGTATAGATGAATTTCGCTCCGCCGAGTTCTTCGCTCTGTTCGGCCCAGATCTTCTCACCATGAGCGGTGATGATCTCACGGCAGATATAGAGTCCTAAGCCAAAGCCGCTCTCCGTTCTGGAAGGATCGACTTTATAGAAGCTCTCGAATACTCGGTCACGCTTGTCCTCAGGGATACCGGAACCGGAATCCTCGACGGATACATAGACTTTCTTTTCATCTGCATCATACTTTGTGGAGATGCCGATGATACCGTCTCTCGGAGTGAACTTGATCGCATTGGTCAGCAGGTTATAGAACACGCGGTACAGAAGCTGGGATTCACCGAATACCATCATCTGCTCGCCCTTATTCTTTCCAAGATCGACATTCACGCTGATGCTCTTGTCCGAGAGGAGATTCTCGACATTCTGCACGGTGTCATGGATCATCTCATTAATATCAAACTCTTCCATCTTCGCAGGATCGACCTGACTTAAGGAAGAAGCCTCTGTCATGGAGTTAATAAGTTCCTGGATCCTGGCAACCTGTGTCTGGATAATATCCATATACTTCGGATAGCTCTCCGGCGGGATCGTTCCGTCAGAGATCGCTGAAAGGAATCCCTTGATGGAGGTAAGCGGTGTTCTCAGGTCATGTGCGATACTCGAGATGAATACCTTACGGTCAGACTCCTGACGCTCGAGACGCTCGATCATACTGTTGACCGTACTTACCATGTTGGTGATCTCATCGGTCAGCATGTATTTGAGTGTGGATTCTTTTCGAAGTTCCGGCACGTCGATACGAACGGAAAGGTCACCCTTCGTCACCGAGGTCGCTGCATCCGACAGCGCACGCAGAGGACGGATCAGAGATTTGGCCATCAGCGAGAAGAAAAGGAGCGCCATCGAGAAAGAGATCAGGATCGGCAGCAGAAGTGCATTGGACAGACGCCAGAACACTTCGTTCTCCACATTCAGTGTATTAAAAAGCACGATATTGAGATCTTCCTGGGAAGTAGCAACTGCCACGGATACCGCCACACTTCTGGAATTCGCGAAGATGCCGTTGGTCACATCCGAGGTGAGCGCATGTCCCCTATTCATGAAGAGATCCAGAGCTCGGTCATTCGTCAGGAATACATAGTTGTCTGCCTTCAGGAGATCCCCCCGT
Source organism: Clostridiales bacterium (assembly GCA_017961235.1). GTDB lineage: Bacteria > Bacillota > Clostridia > Saccharofermentanales > Saccharofermentanaceae > Scatonaster. Next base: position 95,423 of record JAGCXQ010000004.1, read on the forward strand.
ACGAAGTCCGGTACGGATGTGGAATACTCGATGCGTCCATCATTTCTTACGAACCATACCGAGCACTCTTCTGTTCTTGCAAAGGAATTGATAAATGCCTGGATCGCGGTATCCGATACCGACGGATCCGTCACCAGTGAATCATAAGCGAGGGCGAGAGAATTTGCCTGTTCCTCGATCTTTTCCTTATTTTCGGAAATCAGGGATACCGTCGTCTGGCGGTAAAAGATCAGGATCAGCACGAGGAACACAAGTATCGTTCCGATCGCCAGCGACAGCGTCGTTCGGAATAGTACGGACTGTGACTTTTTTCCGGATTCTTTCATTTTCCCACCCGCAAAATGATTACCTGATATCGATTACTTCTCTGTTGTCTCGAATTTGTAGCCTACGCCCCAGACTGTCTTGATCAGCCAGTTTGTCTTCACGTTCGGCTTTTCGAGCTTCTCACGGATACGCTTAACATGTACATCGACAGTTCTTGACTCTCCGTAGAAATCATAGCCCCATACATTTTCGAGGAGCTGTTCTCTGGTGAAAACGCGGTTCGGATGAGAGGCCAGGAAGAAAAGCAGTTCGAGTTCTTTTGGCGGAATATCGATTTCTTTTCCATCGACGGTAACGACGTATCTGGCCATATCGACCGTGAATCCCTCGTAAGAGATCACTTCCGTATTTTCTTTTGCATCCGAAGATTCGCCGGATGCCGCATCACGCTTATCCGTACGGCGGAGAACAGCCTTTACACGAGCGAGGAGTTCCTTTGGCTCGAAGGGCTTCTGCACATAGTCATCTGCGCCGAGCTCGAGACCGACGACCTTATCCAAGGTGTCAGAGCGCGCTGTCAGCATGATGATCGGAACATCCGATGTCTTTCTGATCTCACGGCAGATATCATAGCCGTCTTTGCCGGGAAGCATCAGATCCAGCACGACCAGATCCGGCTGGGAAGACTGGAAAGTCTCTAAAGCACGGTCTCCGGAAAGACAGGATGTTACTGCGAAACCATCTTTATCGAAGTAGAGCCGAAGCACTTCTACGATATTCGGATCGTCATCTACTACTAAAACCTTTTTCATCTTCTTACCCTCTACTTCCATTATTTTTTCAGCATATCCTTCAGTTCATCCATAAAAGAATTCACATCCTTAAACTGGCGGTAAACCGAAGCGAAACGCACGTAAGCGACTTCGTCGATCCCCTTGAGCTGCTGCATGACCATCTCACCGATCTCATTGGTCGAGATCTCGCGCTTCGTTGTGTTCTGGATCTGGTTCTCCACATACGAAACGATCTGTGTCAGCTGCTCCGAAGAGACCGGTCTCTTCTCACAGGCCTTCATCAGGCCTCCGAGAAGTTTCTCCTGACTATATGCCTCGCGGGTACCATCTTTCTTCACGACGAGAAGCGGAAGAAGTTCCACTTTCTCATAGGTGGTAAAGCGGGATGAGCAGGATAAACATTCACGCCTGCGGCGGATGGCAGAACCATCCTCCGCAGGCCGCGAATCAATTACTTTATCTTCCATATGTCCACAAAAAGGGCACTTCATAGATCAATCACTCATCCAGATTATCGTTGTCACTCATGAACCACGGGAGCAGTCTCTTCTTATCCTTCGCCGGAGCAGGAGCTTCTACTGTCTTCGGAGCAGCAGGAGCTGCAGATCTCGGTGCCGGAGTCGGAACTACGTTCGGCTGCGGTCTTCCGCCCTGCTGAATCGGAGCCGGTGCCGGTGCCGGAGCAGGTGCCGGGGACGGAGATACGAAGTTGCTCTGCGGACGAGCGATCGGTGCTACAGGAGCGACCGGAGCGGACTTGCTCGGAGAATATACTTTAGCATCATCATGTCTGGACTCTCCAGCCGGTTCCGGATCACCGAAGAGGAACTCCGGAACTTCCGGCTTGGAAACAGGCTTTACAGGAGCCGGTGCAACCGGAGCTGCCGGTTTCTCATAAGAAGAGATCGGAGATACCGGACGGGATGTCGAAGCAGAAGGTGTTCCCTGACCGATGATGGTCGGATTCTGCTTGGAGATGATGGATGTTGCCGGGCGGAAAGCCGCGGAAGCATTCTCTGTATTATCGAAACCGGAAGCGATAACGGTGATCATGATCTCGTCTTCGAGTGTCGGGTCTGTAACCGCACCGACGATGATATCCGCATCACCTGCTACTGCATCACGTACAACGGAAGCAGCAACATCGATCTCGTGGAGTTTCATGTTTCTGGAACCAGTGAAGTTGATGATTACGCCGCGGGCACCCTCGATCGTTGTATCGAGGAGCGGGCTGTTGATCGCCTGCTTCACAGCGGCAGACGCTCTGCCCTCACCGGAAGCACGGCCGATACCCATGTGGCAGATACCTGCATTTGTCATGATACGGCGAACGTCGGCAAGGTCGAGGTTGATGAGACCAGGGATAGCAACGAGGTCGGAAATACCGGCAACACCAAACTTCAGTACCTGGTCAGCCATGTTGAATGCATCATCAATGGATGTGTCTTCATCTGTGATATCGAGGAGCTTATCATTGGCAACTACGATCAGGGAGTCAACAGACTTCTCGATCTCCCGGATACCACGCTCTGCGTTAATCGCACGGCGCGGGCCTTCGAAACGGAACGGACGGGTAACGACTGCAACTGTCAGGATGCCGAGTTCACGAGCGATCTGGGCAACTACCGGAGCAGCACCTGTACCGGTACCACCGCCCATACCTGCGGTGATGAACAGCATATCGGTTCCGCGGATCGCCTGAGCGATCTCATCTTTACTTTCTTCAGCAGCCTTCTCACCAACCGTCGGATCAGCGCCGCATCCGAGACCTCTGGTGATCTTCTCACCGATCTGGATCGTGATCTGCGCCTTCGAACGTGCGAGTGCCTGATGGTCTGTATTAATGGAGATAAAATCGATGCCCTGAACCGAGCTCTCGATCATACGATCGACTGCGTTACATCCGCCGCCGCCGACACCGATTACTTTTATTGCTGCAAATGGTTCATCGTCCATAGAGTATCCGAGCTTAAAATCTGACATAGCCTGCATTCCTCCGTCTTGCCATAAATATATACTAATTCATTATAAGCTTTCTAAGCTATCTTTTACAATTCTACACTAAATGTTGTGGTCAAGCAATAGACGGAAAACCCGGGCAAAAAACGCGTTACAGTTCGATTACCTCCGTTTTTCAGGGCTGTAATCAACAGGTCATCTGACCCTAAATGTAGTATCTCTGATCAGCGGAGGAGATACTTACTGCCTGTCATATCAAGCACAGTACCCGGTTTGTCGGCAAAATCACCGGAAATGATAGCATATCTCAGCCACGTCATATCATCGGAGATCGTCTGCAGAGAGCCGAGTTTTACGCTCAGTACATGATCACTGCCAGGGATGTCCAGATCGATGAATGTCGTCATATTTTCGCAATAACGCACGCAGATGACATGCGAGAGGAAATCGAATTCGGTATTATCGTCCGCCGCGTTGGCATCCGCGCCGAGGATCGCACCTAAGATCGTGATGCATATGTCATACCCTTCAGATGACGTAAGATCAAGCTTTTTCCCGATCTGCGCCGAGCGGATGGGCAGGCCGCGGATCTCAGGGATCCCCTTCGGAACGTCTCCCGTTTCAATCTCAAGCACCACTGAATCATCCGAGATAATGGCATATCCGTCCGGGATCGCCACGTAAGCGACTTTTCTTCTTTCTGTAACTTCAATGTAAACTTCTCCCGGGTAGTGCGGATAGACTTTTGCATCCGCTATATACGGGTCGGAATGGATGATCCTGTTTCTGACTTTCCCGTACTGGAGCTTAAGGATCTCCTTCCAGGAGCCGCCGATCCGTGAGTACAGGTGGTCGCCTTCCTTGATGCCGGACATCTCGAGGATCTGTTCCTCGGAGAAGCGCTGGTTTCCGCTCACCTGAATATTCTGCACACGGAAATTCTTATGGAAAAGGAACAGCATCGCGAGGATAAATATCAGCAGCAGAAGGATGAGCAGCAGCCACTTTTTAATGGAGATCTTCCGGATGGCTTTTCCAAAAGAACTTGCCGGCTTCTTCTCTTCTTTTTCATGCTTTTCGGATTTCGCTGCCGCCGGTCTCTCCGGCTTTTCCGTACGCTTGTCCGATGTCTTTTTCGGTTTTTTCTCCGGCATAATCTCCGGTTCATCGGATTCTTCAGAAGGTTCTTCCTCGGACGACGGTTCGGAAGAGAGTTCTGTCTTCTCTTCCACCGGCACGCGACGCACACCCTCGATCACTGAGGGCGTGCTCTCGGGCGAAGACGTATCCTCCCGGGAAGACTTCTCCGGCTTTTTTTCCTTCGGATCCTTCTTCTCCGGATCCTTCGGGCCGTAGTTACCGTCTTCTTCGAGGGTGATGTCCTCTTTCGGCTTTTTGTCGTCCTTATCGGGCAAGTGCTTTCACCTCATCACAGATACGCGAAGCGGCATCATAGATGGCCAGTCCGCGTGCATTCTTTCGCATCGAAAGAAGTCTTTCTTTATCTCCCAGCAGCTCCTTGACGATGCCCGGCAGCTTCTCTATCGCCTGGTCATCCGGCAGGAGGATACCTGCTTTCGCATCTTCAAATGACTTCGCATTATAGGTCTGGTGATCCTGTGCCGCATAGGGATATGGGATCAGTACCGACGGTGCGCCGACCGCCTGGACCTCGGCACATGTGATCGCGCCGGCACGTCCGATAAAGAGATCGCATGCGGCAAGATACGTTTCCGGGTCGGAAATATACTCGAATACCTCGATCGACTTCGGCCAGTTCTTCGCCTCTTCCACGACTTCCTTATAGCGCTGTTTACCGACGCTTAAGATGATCCGGACATCCGGGTCCGTGATCACTTTGGCGAGCTCGACGATCGCCTGATTAACGGTCCTTGCGCCGAGGGATCCTCCCATCGCAAGGATCAGGGTGTTTTTCTCACTGAGCCCGAGTTTTTCACGGCATGCATCGCGATCGACCTTCGAGAATACACCGCGGATCGGGTTTCCCGTGAAGACGATCTTTGCCTTCTTGCTGAAGTAGTGCTCGATGCCGGGGAAGCTCGTGCAGACGGTCTTGGCATACTTTGACATCATGCGGTTGGAGCGTCCCGGGAAAGCATTCTGCTCGTGAAGAACGATCGGTACTTTTTCCTTATGGGCCGCCGCGATCAGGGGGCTGCAGACAAATCCGCCCGTGCCGATAACGACGTCCGGCTTTCCTTCGCGGATCAGCTTTCTGCACATTTTTCTGCCGGCAAGGAATTCTCTTACCGCTTTGATCGTTTTCTTTGACGGCTTCATCGGAAGCTGCGCGGCGCGGATGACCTCGAAAGGATATCCCATCTTCGGGATGATCTGCGACTCGAGTCCTTTTTCCGTCCCACAGAAAAGCACTTCCGTCTTTTCATCCTGTTTTTTCAGTTCATCGGCGATCGCCACTGCCGGATGGATATGTCCACTCGTGCCGCCGCCGGCGAGAAATACTTTCATACTTACACCACCAATTTTACTGTTTTTCTCTTTCTACCCGATCTGGAAACAGACAGGATCATGCCGACCGCGATCATAAAGAAGAAGTTCGCCGTTCCGCCGTAGCTGAAGAACGGCAGCGTGATACCGGTCGGCGGGATCGCGCCCGTCGCCACCCCTATATTCAGGAACGCCTGAAGCGTAAGAAGCGATGTATAGCCCGTTACCAGTATTCTGGTAAAGAGGCTGTCCGCCTGCCATGCCACCAGGAATCCGGCTAGTGCGAATGCCCAGAAAAGGAGCATGATGATGAGGCCTCCGACGAATCCGAGCTCTTCGCAGATGATCGAATATACATAGTCGTTATGGGCCTCCGGCAGATACATATATTTCTGTCGGCTGTTTCCGAAGCCGACACCGGTCATTCCGCCGGATCCGATCGCGATGATACTCTGCTCGATCTGATACGTGTCGTCATCGTCCGCCTTCTTCTCTTTTTCTTCGGTTTCTTCCTCATCGGAGTTCATCGTCTCGAAGATATTCAGTCGCGTAACAACGTGCGCGAAGTTCTTCTCAAGTTTTTTCTTCTGTGCGCCCGGCATGGACAGATAGAAGATACCGCCGACGACCGTGATGATCGCCAGAAGGATCGCACTTCCTCTGAGCCATGATGAAAGCGGGATACCGCAGCACAGGAAACAGATCAGGGAGATCGCGCTTAGGATCAGGAAGCACGACATATGCGGCTGCAGCACTACGATCAGAAGACAGATCAGTACCAGGATGCCCGGGAGCGTGATATCCATAAATGCATCGAAAAGCGCCTGGGATGTATGCTTGGCTTTCAGGCCTCCCTTCTTACGGAGTCGCTGCACGAAAGAACGGTAGCCGGCGATCGAATAGACGATCGCGACTTTGATATACTCGGACGGCTGGATAGAGACACCGCCGATAATGATCCAGCGTCTCGCACCGTTGATGACTTTACCCATGGACAGCGTAAGAAGCGCCATACCGATCGCAGAGAGATAGACCGCAAGTGTTACCGGCCACTTATCAAATGCCTTCAGAGGAATAAACGTAAGGATCAGCGCAGCGATAAATCCTAAGAGCAGGAACGCGCCCTGATGGACCACGTAATACATGGAGTTGCCCTGTGCCGTAAAAGCTTTCGGCATACTGGCGGAAAAGAGCATGACGATACCGAATGCCATCATCACTAAAACGATGATAACGATTCCCAGGTTTACACGACGCGGCGCATATACGTCCAGCGACTCGATTTTCCCGTCGTCCCGGTAAGCCATATTCTCCGAGACGAGATACTTCATCTTGCGTTTCATGGTTCATTTCCTTTCCGAACTATTGAACCATAGCTTTCCAGAATTGTATACATCTCGAAGGCATGGGATGCTTTTAGAAGCACGTAATCCCCGTCTTCCACAATGTTTGCAAGTTTCTCCGTCATCTGGTCTTTGTTTTCAAAACAATAAACAGAGACATCCGGATCCACCGACTTCGCGCCGTCCATTACGTCCTTACAGAAATCACCGATCACCAGAAGTCCGTCAAGTCCGAGCTCGGCCGCCTTTGCTCCGATCTCGAAGTGTTTCTCCTTCGAAACATCACCAAGTTCGAGCATATCGCCGATGCACGCATATGCTTTCTTCTCTCCGGCCAGCCGGCGGATCGAAGCAAACGCAGACATCATGGACTCCGGTCCTGCGTTATAGGAATCATCGAGGAAGCATATATTATCCACTTTTACGAGGCGCTCGCGGTGTCCGATCTGCACGAAAGAAGCAATTCCTTCCTCGATACGGTCCGGCGTGACGCCGAGATACAGGCCGCAAAGAAGTCCGGCCAGAGCGTTTCCGACGTGATGGATGCCGACGACACTCAGTCTTAAGACGACAGATACCATCTCCTCAAAGCCGGCCACTGCATGACAGCAGATGCGGTCGCCCTCGATATCGATCGACTCCGCTACCGCCATACCGTACGGGTGCTTTTCGAGAGAAGTTTTCTCTGTGAATGTATAGGCGATCTTCACATCTTCGCGGATCATTCCCTCGGCGACCGCCTTCTGAAGATACTCATCCGCATACGGAAGGATCAGAAGTCCGCCCTCGGCGAGTCCCTCGAGGATCTCAAGTTTTGCCTTCAGGATCTCCTCACGGGAGCCCAGACGCTCGATATGCGCGACCCCGATATTCGTGATCACCGCGACATCCGGATGGGCAATATTCGTAAGTTCGGAGATCTCTCCGCGGAGGCGCATGCCCATCTCAAGTACGATCACGTCCGTGTCTTCCGGCGCTGCCAGGATCGTCTGCGAAAGGCCGATCTCATTATTGTTATTATTCTTGGTCGCATAGACCTTACATCCCCGCGACAGGGCGCTGGCGATCATCTCACGGGTCGAGGTCTTACCGACGCTTCCCGTGACCGCCACGACCTTGCAGGCGAGTCTTTTTCGATAGTATTCCGCGATCTTTTCAAGCGCGATCTTCGTATCCGGGACCAGGATCACCGGCACATCCTCCGGCGCATGCTCCATCGTCGAGAGCACCAGTGCCGCCGCGCCGTCATTTACAGCCGCGACTGCATATTTATTTCCGTCGAAGTTCTCCCCGATCAGGGCAAGGAAGAGATTTCCCTCTTCGATCGTTCTGGTATCTGTAGAGATCCCGGTCAGTTCGAATTCCGCAATATCGGAAGCTCCGGTTTTCCCGGGAAACTGTCTTAATTCTCCGCCGGTCGCGCCGAGTATCTCTGCCAGGGTAAACTTCGCCATTTCTTACACTCCTCTTTCCTTTTCCAGATCACGAAGGACCTCGGATGTGACCTTCGCATCGATGAAATCCACGACCGTATTCTTGATCGTCATGGTCGTCTCGTGTCCTTTTCCCGCGATCACTACGATGTCATCCGGTTCTGCCATCGCCACGGCATGTGCGATCGCTTCTTTTCTGTCCTCGATCACACAGTATGGTGCATCCGGATTTCTCTTGATGCCTTCCACGATCATACCGGAGATGACGCTGAAATCTTCGCTTCTGCTGTTATCCGTGGTCACTACGGTAAAATCACTATATTTTCCGGATACTTCGCCCATCGTGTATCTACGATCATGCGGGCGGTCTCCACCGCAGCCGAACACCGTGATGATCCTGCCTTTGCAGGACGGGCGGATCGCGTGGAGAAGCACTTTCAGGCTGTCCCCGTTATGGGCATAATCGACATATACCTTCAGTCCCAGGGCATTGTCGATCTTTTCCATTCTTCCCGGTACGCGGACAAATGTCATTCCGCTCTTGATATCTTCTTTGCTGACGCCCGCCAGGTAGCAGGAAGCCGCCGCACAGAGCGCATTATCCACATTAAAGTCACAAAGAAGCGGCACGAAAAGCACTTCCTCATAAGTTGGTGTGATAAAGGTAAACTCCATACCCGGAACACCGTCTCTGGAAGACGTTTTCATGTCGCGCATGGTAAAGTCCGCATCTCCGCTGACACTATAGGTGAAGTAGCTGGATACGTGTGCTTTTGCATAGGAAATGACATCGTCGAAACGTCTGGTATTTGTATTGATCAGTGCGATATTGCAGTGATCGAAGAGGCGCATCTTACTCAAGAAATAATCTTCCTCTGTCTCATGCTCGCCGTCGTTGATATGGTCATTGAGGAAATTCGTAAAGACACCGATCTCGAAGTGGACGCCATCGGTCCTCTTAAACTTGAGACCCAGAGACGAAACCTCCATGACACAGTCCTTCGCGCCGGCTTCTCTCATCTCGGAAAGAAGCGACTGGAATTCCCAGGCCTCCGGTGTCGTATGTCTGGACTTGATGGCTTTACTTCCGATCTTATTCTCCACGGTTCCGATCAGTCCGCAGGATCTTCCCGCACGCTCTAAGATCTCATGGATGATAAAGGTCGTCGTCGTTTTTCCTTTGGTTCCCGTAAGGCCGATGATCTTCATGTCCGAGGACGGATGGGAAAAGTAAGTACACGCCATCTCGGCATATGCTTTTCTAGTATCCGGGACCGAAGCAACACCACAGGTTCCCAGTTCTTTTATAGTCTCCAAAGCAGGCTCGATCTCCGAAAGCTTCTCGTCTGCCACGAGGATCAGCGCGGCGCCCTTTTCCGCCGCATCTGCGATATGGCGGTGGCCGTCGGTCTTCTGGCCGATCATGGCGATAAATGCAGTCTTCTCCGTGACTTTACGTGAATCGAGTACGATCTCATCGAATTCGCGGTCAGCAGGACCTATGATCCATTTATATTCACTTTCTTTCAGAAGATCTGTTGCTTTCATGATGTTCTCCTTTTACTCCATCTTCACGTGAATGAAGGTTCCATACGGCACATGTGTCGGCGGTGGAGCTTGTGTCTCTTCGGTCGAGCCATCCGGTTCCGTATCCCCTTCACCGTCCAGCGGTTTTGTCGTTCCCTCTGTATCCTCCGTCGTTTCTCCGGTTTCATCGGGTGGAGGCGGCGCATCGGGATCCGGTGTCGGCGTGGGCGTCGGCGTCGGATCGTTCGCGGTCCGTATCGAGGTCGGCGGATCCTGCTCGACCACGCGTCCCTTGATATTACCGTCAATGAGGATATTCAGGCCGTATTCCTTCGCCATTCTTCTGGCTTCGATGATGCTCATGCCCGTAAAGTCAGGGATCATCGTCTGACTCATATCTTCCTTCTCGACTTCGCCAGGATAAAGGACGACCACTGTGTCTTTATAGACTGTCTCTTCTTCACCGAAATACATGGTGCCGACGATGGTATCCAGATCCATCGTTCCGGAGCCGTCCATTACTTCATATCCTTCTTCTTCCAGGAGCTGCTTGGCCTGAAGATACGTCTTTCCGACGACATTCGGAACATGGTAAAGGATCTCCATACGCTCGTATTCTTTGTCTGAAAGCTTTCTATCTACGCCCATATATTCGAGTGTCTCTTCTACGATACGGGCGGATACTTTTGCCGCAGCGGAAGAACCGACATCGTTATCTTCCGGCTTATTGATAACAACGATCACCGCGATCTTCGGATCATAGGACGGTGCGTAGCAGCCGAATGAAAGAACGTGCATACCGGCTTCATCACCGACATCGATCGTCGATGTACTTGTCTTACCGGCAACATAATATCCCGGCACATAACCTGCTGCACCGGTACCTTCATTAACTACGTCCTCCAGAAGCGAACGGACGCGGGCGGAAGTCTTCTCGGAGAAAAGTGTCCTCACCTTCTCCGGTTCAAATTCTTTAATGATGTTTCCCTGGTTATCCACGATACGGGACGCGATCCTCGGACGCATCAGAGAACCGCCGTTTACCAGGGAAGAATAAACGGAGATCAGCTGCAGCGGTGTCGTCGTGGAAGACTCACCGAAAGAAAGGGATGCCAGGTCAACTTTTGTCGGCTCCGCGTGGAAGATACCTTTCTCCTCCGCGGGGAGGTCGATGCCGGTAACATCGTAGAAACCGCAGTTGTGAATGTAGTTATAGTATTTGTCGATCGTGATGCGGTACGCCAGACGTACGAAGATCGGGTTACAGGATCTCTCAAAAGCTTCCCGGAGCGTCTCATCGCCGTGGTTACCCTCCGTTTTTTCACGCCAGCAGCGGATCGTATCGACTTCGGATACCTCGATCGGAGAATCGCTGAAGATCTCATCCTCATAGGTAAGGCCTTCTTCCAGTGCGATCGCGGTAGTTACGGCCTTCATGGTGGAACCCGGCTCGTATGTATCCGAGATACAGCGGTTTCTCCAGGCATTACGCATCAGGTACTGTGCTTTTTCCGTAGAGGACATAGCGTCCCAGTCACTCTGCGAGATACCGTAGGGCTTCTCACGCGGCGTATTCAGATCGAAGTCCGGCATGGAGACCATCGCCAGAAGTTCTCCGGTATATGGATCCATGACGATACAGGTAACACCTTCACGAGGCTTGTACTCGTTATACGCGTCACGGCAGGCATTCTCGACGATCCTCTGGACATTCATATCCAGCGTCAGCTGTACATTATATCCGTCCTGTGCCGCGATACTTGTCGGAGCGGAATACGGAAGTGCGCTCTGGTTATAGTTATCGACCTCTGCATAAGTGAATCCTTCCGTACCGGTCAGGTAGGAGTTATAGTATGCCTCGATGCCATACTGGCCGATGAGGGAATTGTCGTTCTGGTCAGCAAATCCGATGACCTGCGCCGCCAGCGATCCATAGTTGTAATAGCGCTTCGGAACAGAGTCGATCTTTACGCCGCCGATATGATGCTCGGAAAGAAATGTCTGAAGCTCATTTCTCTGGTCGTAGGTGACATTTTTCATGACCTGGATATATGGCGCGTCGGTCTTTCCCAGCCACTCGACCATCTTCTGCTTATCTGCACCGATGATCCGTGAGAAAGCGTCCGCAATCTCATCGACTTTCAGTGCATCTTTTCTGGTCTCCTGGGATTTCAGCACGTCCGAAGGCGTGATACCGACTGTATATTCGAAGGTCGTACTTGCGAGGATATTGCCGTTTCTATCAAGGATATCGCCCCGGTTCGGAACGTCCTTGATACGCTGCCAGTGCATCTGCGAGGCTTTATAAGAATATTCATCATAGCGGGTGTGCTGGATCCCGTACTGGACTTTGATCAGATACCCCATAAAGATCGTAAGAGAAAGAAAGACCAGCACCAGAACGATCCTTCCGCCGATACGGAAACGGGCCGTCTGGGTCTCGTCTGTTACCTTCTCGATATCTTTACGCTCTTCTTTGGACATACCTGTCCCTGTTCCTTTCCCATCCAAGCATCACTTCGCCTCTTTGGAATAATAATCTGCCAGGTTGCGCTTCGCTTCCTCAATAATATCTTCCGTCAACCCGACAGAATTGTAGGAACGGCTTGTGGTCATGTTGTCCTTCTGCGGAACGACCACCGTCACGATCTGCTTATCATTCGGGTCCACCATGCCCAGGTGCATCAGGGCCTGCTTGCGGACCTGCTCCAGGTCTGCGCTGATGAAGATGGACTCTCTCATCTGGCTTGTTTCCTGGCGCATTTTGTTGATCTGGCGCTCTTTATTATTATTCGCAAAGTTCATCGATGCGATCTGTGCTTCATTATACACCAGCAGACCGAAGAGCGCGGTGACAAACGCTACCGCCAGAGCGAACAAAATAAAGTCGCGGAAACGCTTCAAAGTCATGGAAATTGTCTTTTTGCGGTAGTTTCCATAAACAGCTTCGACCGCACGCTTATTCTGCATGCGGATCTTCTTTTTCTTCGCTTCTTTCTGTTCTTTTGTTTCTTTTAATACAACACCGGACTGTTCCATGGCACTCATATAACGCTCCGCCTCCCCGTCATCGAAAGCAAGGAAGTTCAGGCCGATCGAATAATCGGTCCCCGTATGCTTCAATAGAGCATCTACTGTTTCTTTTTTATTCAGTTTTACTGCTGAAGCCATACCTCTTCATTCCTTTCAAATACTCTCAGCTTGGCACACCCCGAGCGTTTATTCTCCACAGCTTCTTTTTTAGAAGCAACGATGGGCTTGCTGTGGATCTGTTTACCCATCGGACGCTTCCCACATACACACACCGGGAATTCTCTCGGGCAGGTACATGGATTTTCCAGTTTGCGGAAGGCCTCCTTAACCAGCCGATCCTCCAACGAATGGAAGGAGATCACCGCGAAACGGCCATGTGCATTCAGCAGAGCAGGTACTGTCTCCAGAAGCTCGGATACCGAAGACAGTTCGTGATTGACTTCGATACGGATCGCCTGGAAGCATCTTCTCGCCGGATGCTGATCCTCTTTTCTGGCGGCGTGGGGCATCGCAGAACGGATAATGTCCGCAAGCGCTGTTGTCGAGCGGATCGGCGCTTCGGCTCTCTTCTTGACGATCGCCGATGCGATCCTTCCCGCGTATCTTTCCTCGCCGTAGTCCCGGAAGATCCTCGTAAGATCACTCTCGGAATACTCATTGACCACTACTTCCGCGGAGAGTTCCTGCTGCTGGTTCATCCGCATATCCAGCGGACCTTCCTTCATGTAGGAAAAGCCACGTTCATCCGTGTCGATCTGATGCGAGGATACGCCGAGATCGGCAAGTACCCCATCTACCTTTTCAATGTTCATCTCTTTGAGCACTTCCGAGATCTCCGAAAAGTCGGTCTTTTTCAGTACCCATTTATTCCCGGCACCCAGCTCTTCTCTTCTTCTCTCACAAGCCGCAAGTGCCTCATCGTCTTTATCCAGCGAGATCAGAAGACCATGGTCTCCCAGTCTCTCTACGATCCCGGCGCTATGTCCGCCGCCGCCGGCTGTACAGTCCACATAGATTCCGTCTGCCTTGATAGCCAGACCATCCATACATTCCTCGAAAAGCACCGGAACGTGATGGAAATTACAATCCTGTGATCTCGTATCCATCCAGATCGATACTCTCCTGTTCCGCCGTCTCGCTTACCGCGTCGTAGTACTTCTTCGTGCAGATCTCCAGGACATCCTTCTCGATCTGATAGATGCAGATCTCGTCCGAAGGTGCCGCGCCGATACGGTTCCAAAGCTCGGAACTTACGGAGATACGGCCCTGTCCGTCCATATCGCACTCGAGTGCCTCACCAATGATCTGACGTCTTGCATGACGGATCTTCGGATTGGTCATCGGGATCTTACTGAACTGCTCCACGATCCCCTGAAAGCGGTCATTACTGTAGATACTGAGATAGCCTTTGTCCTGGTTTAAGGTAACGAACATGGGCGAGCCGATCTGATCCCGGAGTTTCGCCGGAATGAAGATCCTTCCCTTCGCGTCCATTTTGTTGATAAACCGAGCCATGCTCTCCCCTTATCATTCGGTGTGATTTTCACCACGATTCAACACCACTAGTGACCATGCACACCACTTTCCACCACTTTTATGGTGTAATTGTAATAAAATAACGTTTACATTTCAATACTGTTTCAGACGGAAATCTTAGAGATCCGGCACTTTTTCGGGCAAAAGACGAACAAACGCTCCCTTTGTTCGAAAAAACTGTATTTTAACGACAAAAAGGAAATACTTTCTTGTGCTGTCCTCGGACTTCCGTCCTGCGGAGGCACTTGAAAGTATTTCCTCTTTTGTCAAATTATAGTAGTTTTTTCAAACAAACGTCGCGTTCGCGAGCTGACTACGCTGACGACTGTTTTCGATCCATGGATATATTTAGTATGAACCCTAGCGATATGAAGTTAACCATCATCGCAGTACCACCCATGCTGACAAACGGCAGCGGAATACCCGTGATCGGCAGAAGTCCGACGCACATGCCCATATTCTCGATAAAGTGGAAGGCATAGGATCCGGTCAGGCCGACGATGATATAGGAATAGGATTTCCGCGAGGACTTCGATGCGACATAGAGGCACCGCACCAGGAAGAAAAATGCCAGAAGCAGTATGGCTGTCGTGCCGATAAAGCCCATACGTTCCGATACCGCGGAATAGATAAAGTCGGATTCTTTTACGGGAACCTTTACGAGGATGCCCGTGTGATTTCCCGTAAGACCGCCCGATGCAATCGCGGCCTTGGACTGGACGAGATTCCACTCGGATACCGGGTCTGAACCTTCGAAGATCAGGGAAAGGATCCTCTTCTTCTGGAAGGGCTCGAGATAGAAATTCCATACTAGCGGGATCACGCCGACGACAGCGGCAGAGATCGCGAGCACGAAGTATCTGTACTTGAGGTTCCAGATAAAGAGCATGCAGACTAAGGAAAAAAGGATAACCATCGCGGTACCGAAGTCCGGCTGCTTCATGATAAGCAGAAGCGGGATTCCGTAAAGGATACCGAGATATACCCATCCGCGGATCATCGAGATCACCTTGTTACTCATATCCTCCAGGATATAAGATGCGCAGATGACCAGTCCGATCTTCGTCAGCTCGGACGGCTGGAATGTACCTAATACAGGGAGTTTCATCCAGGAGTCGGCGCCCCATGTGCTCTCGAGGGTAAATCCGTCGATGATTACATATACCAGCAGCAGGAGCGATACACCATAGAAGATCCATCCGATGAGCTTCATGAACTGAGTATCCAGAAGGCAGATCAGCAGTGCAAATCCCACGCCGATAGCGGCAGCGATCACCTGCTTATAGAAGATACCGGGATACCCTTCAAAACCTTGTGAAAGAACCAGATTCAGGACATAAAGACCTATGGTGGTAATGGACAGGATCGGGATGATCAGCCAGAAATCCACTGTACGAAGCGAATTATTCTTCAGAAATTCGATACCGGACTTGCCCTGATTCATCGGAGCCTCTTACTTTTCTTCTTCGTCCTGATCAGAAGACTCTTCGGTCTCTTCCTCTTCAGAAAGATCCTCGGAATCCGTCTCTTCCTCCGCGTCAGCGTCTTCCTCAGAAGACTCGCCGTCGTCAGAATCGGATCCTTCCTCTTTCTCTTCTTCGTCGATCGAGAAAGAAGACTTCGACAGACGCTCTACGCGGTCCTCGATATCTTCGCCTTCCTCATAGTCACGGAGCTTCTGCTCTTTTCTTCTCTTCGCATCACGGCGCATCTGCTCGTCCGCCTTGATGAACTTCTCCGGGATCGGCTTCTTCTCCCAGTCGTAGATACGGCCTAGGGAAATAACCAGGAGTCCGATAACGATCAGGATCAGAGAGAGCACCTGGGATGTACGCAGGTTCGTGCCGGAGATATAGAGAGAATCCGTACGAAGTCCCTCGATAAAGAAACGGATGATACCGTAAAGGACGCAGTAGCATGCAGTCGTAGTCCACGGCTTTTTGCTCTTCTTACGTACCGCAAGAAGAATGAAGAAAATGATCAATGTTCCGACGGATTCATAGAAGAATGTCGGGTGTACCGGCATGTCGGAATCAAGATTCGGGCAGTGAAGGCTCAGGTAACGTCCGATCTGCGCACTCTTCATACCCCACGGAAGATTGGTCGTCGTACCAAATGCTTCCTGGTTAAAGAAGTTGCCCCAGCGGCCGATTGCCTGGCCAAGTGGAATATAAACGATCGCAAAATCCATAACGGTAGATACCGGGATCTTTCTGATCTTACTCATCAGGAAAATAGCAAGCGCTGCGCCAAGGACACCGCCGTAGATGGCAAGTCCGCCTTCACGCACATTCGTGATATTGGAAAGTGTTTTTCCGATATCGCCCTTTACATGGTACGTGCTCCACTCACAGAAAACATAGTAGAGACGGGCGCCGATAAAGGCCAGCGGGAAGCAAAGGAGGCAGTAGTCCGTGACAAGATCCGGTGTCATGCCGTGCTTTCTGCACTGCTTCATACCCAGGATCAGGCACAGCAGGACCGCCAGCGCGATCAGGATACCATACCAGTAGAACTTAATTCCGGCGATCTCAAAAGCAATATTATTTATCTTAAACTTCCATCCGAATCCGGGGAAGGAAACCCATATCTTCTCCAGTGCTAATAAATGATGCAGCATCTTTGGACCTCATTTCTCTTTTCTTTCTTGTTCTTGCAATATAATATCACACATATCCTTCAAATCGAACAGGTATTTGACGGCTTCTGTGATATTCCCGGGCCGCCTCCTGGTCTTTTGTCATCTGCGCCTGAAGCTCATCTACAGAGGTGAACTGCGTCTCGGGACGGAGGAACTTCAGAAGCATGACTGTTCCCGTCGTTCCGTAGAGCTGATAGTGGCCATCGAGGATCATCGTCTCCGTAAGCGGGACGGTATCTTCTTTATTGACAGTCGGACGCATCCCGATATTCGTGATGCCGGGATACATCTTCCCTTCAAAGAGATAAGCGGAGGCATATACTCCGAACTTCGGGATCATCTTCTGTTCCGGAATACGGATATTCGCCGTCGGGAATCCGAGTTTTCTTCCGAGCTGCTGGCCCTTTTCGACGATCCCGGAAAATGCGGTCGGATGGTCGAGGAGCTTCTCAGCCATATCCACATCTCCCGATGCGATCAGTTCACGGACCCAGCTGCTGGACACTCTTCTTCCTTCGCAATTGATCGGATCAACGGAAACTACGGTGATCCCGTTCTTCTCGCCCCAGGCCTTCAGCGTCTTGACATCGCCCTGCCGGTCCTTTCCGAAGTGATAATCGCGTCCGACCACGATCACGCGGGCGTGCATCCAGCCCTTCAGGCAGACCTCCATAAAGGTCTCCGGACTCATCCTCTTTACTCTTTCATTAAAAGGGAGCGCGAAAAGATCGTCGATGCCCATATGGGATATCAGACGGCATCTTTCCGGATAGGTCGTGATCAGGTTCTTCTGGGATTTACTTGCGGGCGGATTCTCAAAGGTCTGAACCGCCGCGCGGATCTTATACTTCTTTGCCTGCTCGAGCATCGTCGAGAAGATCTTCTGATGTCCCATATGTATACCGTCAAAGTAGCCAAGCGCTACAGCACGCGAAGCCGTACTCTCCATCGTGCTCGAGGGCGTGGAGATGAGTTTCCCGTCTTTATTTATGATGCAGTTCCATACGTTCATATTACGCGAAAACCCTTTCTTCGCGGATCAGGAGGCCCTCCTGCGATTCTTCCGGATAGATCACGGCACAAGGGCGCCCCTCATGAAGCGCCAGAACCCGATCTTCCGGCTTCGCTCCTATTGCATCCATTCTATCCTTAAATACCGAGAAATCAAGTTTTTTACCATTTCTCAGATCAATAGCTTCTTTTTCCGTTACCTCGATCTTCGGAAGTGCTCCCATCGCTTCCGCCTCTTCCACGACAAAAGCACTGTCACCGCTGCTGTAGCGTCTCTCGATCTCTTCGAGGGAGAGTGCTTTTTCCACGGAAAAAGGACCGCTCGACAGCCGGCGCAGCGACTCGCAGTAGGCGCCGGTCCCGAGGTCCTGACCGATATCTTCGCAGAGGGTACGGATATAGGTGCCCTTGCTGCAGTGCACGTCCATGCGGACATGGATCAGCTCCTGATCTTCCCAGATCTCTCCGACATCGATACTGAAAATAGTGACTTTGCGGGATGGGATCTCGACGGACTGGCCCTTTCTCGCGTAGTCATACGCCGGACGGCCGTTGATCTTAACGGCGGAATAGACCGACGGGACCTGCGTGATCTCCCCGATCATTTTCTTTATGCTTTCCCGGATCTTTGATGCATCATTGGCAAGAATCGCCTGCTTTTCGGTCTCATCCGGGATCCTGCCGCCGATGACCTCGCCTTCGATATCGCCGGTGGAGGTCACTTTCCCCAGGACCATCACGGCGCGGTAGATCTTCTCATCGTTTTCCATATAGCGGAGCACACGCGTACCGCGGCCCACCGCCACCGCCAGAAGGCCCGTGGCAAAGGGGTCAAGCGTGCCGGCGTGTCCGGCTTTCTTTACGCCGAATATCTTTCGGATACGGGATGTGACCGAAAACGATGTCATACCCTCCGGCTTATCCACCAGAACGATTCCACTCGGAGTATTATCGGTCATGTTCTCTCCAGAAAAGCACTTGCTTCCGCGACGATCGTGTCGGCGAAAGTATCGATATCCACATTCTTTCCGGAGAATCCGGCGGCACGGTGATGTCCGCCGCCGCCCATCTTCTGGGCAAATTCAGACGCATCAAATCCGACTTTCGTTCGAAGGTTGACGCGCAGTTCATTATTCTCGGTCTCGCGGATAACGAACGAGGCAAGGACCGTGTCGATATCTCTTAGGATATTGACGATGCCGTCCGCTGCACCTTCCGGCGCATCCGTCTCATCCATCATCTGCTTCGTGATCTTCGTCACGGCGATCTTTCCGTCTGCAAAGAGCTTCATGTTCGAGAGCGCCATCGCGTGAAGGCGTACTTTTCCTTCACAGGTCTCGTCGAAAAGATGATATGCGTTATCCGTGACATTGGCACCGCGCTCCATCAGGTCCGCAGCGATCTGGAAAGTACTCGGGCTGGTATTTTCATAGGAAAAACGGCCGGAATCGGACTGGATACCTACCATCAGGCAATCCGCCTCGAAACGGTCGATCAGCTTTTGTTCAAACTTCTCCTCCCACGTCTGAAGAAGAAGATACATCAGTTCCGCACAGGATGCGGACTTTCCATCTACATAAGCGATCTCCGCCTCCGGCGAAGCGGACACATGGTGGTCTAGTACCACTTTCTTCTCCGCGCCGGAATAGAGGGACTCTGCTTTTCCCATACGGTGGCCTTCGGAACAATCCACGGCAAATGCCAGTCCCTGACGGGATCGGATCTCCTGTTCGTTATCGTCAGTTACGACCGTGATCAGGTCGTCGGGAACATTCATAAATGAGAGCCTTGGCGGGATTTGCCAGTCCAGGATCACCTGGGCTCTGTACCCGAGTTTTCTAAGCGAAGACGCGAGCGCCACAGCGGTGCCCACACAATCGCCATCCACACGGGCATGCGGGAAGATCTGTACTTCCTTTTCTTTATCTGAAGGAAGATATGCCAGCACAAGGCCGGAGTACTCATTCATGGTTTCCTGCACGTTCCTGATCCTCCTTGATCGTACGGTCGATCAGATTCATAAGATCCATGCCTTTCTCGATCGATTCATCCAGCTTGAAGTGCAGTTCCGGTGCGACACGAAGCTTGATCCGCTTCGCGATCTGGGAACGGATGAAGCCGGAGGCGCGGTTCACGGCCTCCATGCATTCTCTTTTCTCCTGCTGGGAACCATATACCGAGAGAAAAACAGTGGCATGGGTCAGATCTGAGGACATGCGCACCTCCATAACGGAAGTCATCATCGGGATACGGGGATCCTTGACTTCCGTCAGCAGAAGCTGCGAAATGACTTTCTGTATCTCATCGCCCACTCGGGCGGCACGATTCTGTCTCATACTCTCTCCTGGTACGGATTACTTTCTCTTAATTTCCTGCATCTCGAAGACTTCGATGATATCGCCTTCTTCGATGTCGTTGTAGTTCTCGATCGAGATACCGCACTCATAGCCGGCAGCAACTTCCTTCGCGTCATCCTTGAAGCGCTTCAGGGAAGCAAGCTTGCCCTGGTGGACAACGATGCCGTTTCTTACGACACGTACTTCAGATGTACGAAGGACCTTACCATCCTTAACGTATGCACCACCGATCGTACCGACAGAGGATACCTTGAAGGTCTGACGGATCTCGACGTGGCCGAGGATGACTTCCTCGAACTGCGGCTTAAGCATACCGCGCATAGCTGCTTCGATATCTTCGATCGCATTGTAGATAACGCTGTAGAGCTTGATATCTACGCCGACTTCCTTGGCCTGCTCTGTAACGACGGCAGAAGGACGGACATTAAAGCCGATGATGATCGCATTGGATACATCAGCCAGCGTAACGTCGGACTCTGTGATCGTACCGACACCACCATGGATGACCTTGACGCGGACTTCCTCGTTCGTGAGTTTTTCGAGAGACTGGGTAACCGCCTCGACGGAACCCTGAACGTCTGCCTTGATGATGAGGTTGAGATCCTTGACCTCGCCCTCGGCCAGCACCTGTGACAGCGTCTCAAGAGTCATTCTCGAAGACTTATGCAGCTGTTCTTCTCTCTGCTTGATCTTTCTCTTCTCAACGAGCTGACGAGCCATCTTCTCATCAGTTACGGCGTAGAATGTCTCACCGGCTTCCGGTACTTCCGGAAGACCTAAGATCTCGACCGGAACAGACGGGCCGGCCTTCTTCTGGGCAGTACCGTTCTCATCGTACATCGCACGGATGTGACCGAAGATCGGACCGGTAACGAGCGTATCACCGGAACGGAGAGTACCGCGCTGGACAAGTACTGTCGCAACCGGACCTCTGTTCTTATCGAGTTTTGCCTCGATAACAGTACCCTTTGCCTGACGCTTCGGGTCAGCCTTAAGTTCCATAACGTCTGCGGTAAGGAGGACCATCTCGAGGAGTTCGTCGATACCTTCACCGGACTTAGAGGATACAGGAACCATGATCGTAGATCCGCCCCACTCTTCCGGAAGGAGGTCATGTGTGGACAGCTCCTGCTTTACCTTATCGATATTCGCGCCGACCTTATCGATCTTCGTAATTGCAACGATGATCTCAGTGTTTGCAGCACGCGCGTGGTTAATGGCTTCGACGGTCTGCGGCATGACACCGTCATCCGCGGCAACAACGAGGATCGCGATATCCGTTACCTGTGCACCACGGGCACGCATCGTAGTAAACGCTTCGTGACCAGGAGTATCGAGGAACGTGATCTGACGGCCCTTGCAGCGTACGGTATAAGCACCGATGTGCTGTGTGATACCGCCGGCTTCACCCTTAACAACGGATGTCGAACGGATCTTGTCGAGGAGTGAAGTCTTACCATGGTCAACGTGACCCATGACAACAACGATCGGCGGACGCGGCTTCATGTTCTCTTCGTTATCTTCACCTTCATCGAAGAGGATATCTTCCTCTGTGACCTCCACGATCGGCTCCGTCGTGATACCGTATTCACCGGCAACAAGAGCGGCTGTGTCGTAATCGAGTTCCTGGTTCAGAGTAACCAGCATACCCATCATCATGAGTGTCTTGATAACATCTGCAGATCTCTTTCCAAGACCGTCAGCGAGATCCTTAACCGTGATGAACGGCGGGAGCTCAACGTGTGTCAGCTGGGGCTTCACGACCGGTGCCGCCACGAAAGACTGGCGCTTCACCTTCTTCTTGCCCTTGCCGCCCATGTACATCGAATCGAGAGCATCATCATTAGAGAGGATATCCGATGCATTACCGGTAAACTGGTTGGTACGCTTATTACCGGAACGGCGGTCATTGTTGATCGAAGAGGACTTCTGGTTATCCTTCTTGGAGTCCGCCTTCGGATCCTTTCTGGACTTCTCATATGCATCACGTGCAGCGAAGTTTGCCTTCTCTTTTGTTGCCTCCGGCGGGAGTTCCTGCTTCGGCTTGGAAGATCTCTTCGGCTGGTTTCTGTTATTGTTATAGATCTCGTCGTCGTCCTTATCCTTCGGAGGGAATCCACCGCCGAAGTTGCCGCGGTTGCCACCACGGTTTCCGTTAAAGCCGCCGTTATTCGGACGTCCGCCCTGCGGTCTGTCGGAGTGATACGAAGAACCGGATCTCTGTCCGCCCTGGTATCCGCCGGATCTTCCGCCGTCTCTCGGGCGAACGAATGTAGAAGTCTCACGGGTATAACCTGCGGAAGGTGCTTTTACCACGGCAGAGCTAAGCTTCGGAGCTTCCTTTACAGGTTCCTTCGGAGTCTCTTTCGCAGCTTCCTTCGGAGCCTCTTTCGGAGCTTCCGGAGCTTTTACCTTCGTCTCTTCTTTCTCAGCAGGTGCTTCTTTCTTCTTTTCAGGTTCAGCAGGAGCTTCTGCTTTCTTTTCTTCCTTTTCCGCTTTCGGAGCAGCCTTGGAAGGAGCCTTCTCTTTTGCCGGCTCTTCCGATTTCTCTGTCTTGGCAGTCTTTGCAGCTGTCTTCTTTGGAGCTTCCTCGGTCTTTGCCGCCGGTGCTTCCTTCACGGTTTCCTTCGGAGCTACCGCAGGCTCTTCCTTCTTCGGAGTCTCAGAAACCGCAGCCGCCTCTTTCTCCGGAGCGGGAGTTCCTTCTTCAACCGGAGGTTTCTTGGCCTTTTTGTTTACACGGCCGACACGGAGAGTCTTCGTTCCGGAAATACCGCTGACGGTCTTCTGTGGAACCATCGACTCCGTCTTGTTCTGTGTAGAGTCTTCCGTCTTGGATGTTTTCTTCTCTTTTTCTGCCATCATTTCCTCCTGTTTATTCCGCAGTATCTGCAGCCTTTTCGTGCTTACTCAGTTCATCGATCAGGGTGGTAAGTTTCTTTCCCATTCCCGGATCAAGTATCGCGATCGCGATCCTGTGATCTTTTCCGATCGCTCTTCCCAGCTCCTCCGCTGTCGCAAAAGTCCTAAAAGTTACCTCTTCGTCTTTTGCCACCCGTGCGAGCTTCTCCTTCTGCTTTTCCGAGCCGTCTTCCGAAAGGATCAGAAGTTCTACGGCTCCGGATCGCATCGCCAGCTCGACGGCATCAAAACCGGATGTCAGGATACCTGCCCGGAACGAAAGTCCGATCGAGCTCAGCACCCTTTCTTTTGTCACCGGACGTTCCTTCTTCATGATTCCGGACCGTCCTCCTTCAGTTTATCCAGCTGTGGCTGGATCGTATCAGGATCCACCTTACGGTGAAGTCCCCGGTCGAACTGCGAATGCTCGACCGCTTTCTTCATACACTCCGGGTTATGGCAGACATAGGCGCCTCTTCCGGGCATTCTTCCCGTCGGATCCACCTGTACCGTACCGTCTGTAGAAGCCACGATACGGATCAGATCCTTCTTGGCGAACCGCTCGCGGCAGCTCACGCACATTCTCATGGGTATCTTCTTCGCCATAATTCCCGGTCCTGTCTTTCTTATGCCTGCTCGTCAGAAGAAGCTTCATCGTCATCCGCAACAGTGAAGTTCGCGACAAAGTCGTTCTGCACCATCTGCTGGAACTGGGATGTGCTCTTGATGTCGATCTTCCAGCCGGTAAGTCTTGCAGCAAGACGTACGTTCTGACCGGAACGGCCGATCGCCAGCGAGTACTGCTGATCCGGAACAACGACCTGAGCATTCTTCTCCTGAGTACCATCTTCATTCGTGATGATCTCGGCATCTACTCTTTCAACTTTTGCCGGAGAGAGTGCATTGCTGATATATACAGCCGGATCATCAGAGTATGCGATAACATCGATCTTTTCATTTCCAAGCTCATCCATGATCGCCTGGATTCTTGCACCGCGCTGTCCAACGCATGCGCCGAGCGGATCTACATCCGGATCTCTGGAGATAACGGCAACCTTGGAACGGGAGCCTGCCTCACGGGCAACGGATACGATCTCGACGATACCGTCGTGGATCTCCGGAACTTCCTTCTCGAGGAGCTTCTTAACAAGGTTCGGGTGACTTCTGGATACGATGATCACCGGGCGCTCCTTCTGTGTTTCAACTCTGAGGATAAGGAACTTCATTCTCTTATTGAAGGAATAATCCTCGTCCTTAACCTGTTCCTGTCTCGGCAGTGTTGCCTCGGCACGTCCGATGTCAACAAATACGAAACGGTTATCCGATCTCTGGATGACACCGCTGGCCAGTTCACCGATCTGATCGGAGAACTCAGACTGGATACGGTCATTCTCAGTATCACGGAGCTTCTTGCTGATTGCAGCTTTTGCCGCGCCTGCAGCAAGACGTCCCAGAGACTCAACATCGATCGTCATCTCGATAGTATCGCCTTCTTCCAGATCCGGATCGATCTCTTTGGCTTCCGCAAGGGAGATCTGTGTCTTCGGGTTGGTAACCTCAGAGACAACTTCAACAACTTCGTAAACATACATATCGCCGGTCTCACGGTCGATCTCGGCAAATACCTGCTCGTTCTGCTTGGCATCCGAGAACTCTCTCTTAAAAGCCGCTACGATCGCTTCTTCGATCGCCTCGAAAAGCACTTCCTCTTCGATGCCTCTTTCCTTTGCCAATGCATGGATCGCCTGCAACATTTCTTCGTTTTTCATAAACTCTCTCCTTTATTGCGTTTTGTTGCCAAAATTAAAACCTTAATGTTCTCTGTGCCTTGCTGATCTTCGACCACTCGAGCTCGAGCGTATTCTCTCCGACCTTAAGCACCAGTCCCTCTTCTCCGGCACTCTCTATGATGCCCTCGATATGCTTGTTTCCATCGATCGGGGCAAACAGAGAGACCTCGATCTCTTCGCCGATATGACGGACATAGTCTGCATGCGAAGCAAATGGTCTCGTTGCTCCCGGAGAGGAGACTTCAAAATAATCCGGATCCGCATGCAGTTTCCCTTCAAGTGCCTGATCGACTTCCCTGCTGACTGCCTCACAGTCTTCGATCGAGATGCCGCCGCGCTTGTCGATAAAGATCCGAAGGAAGTAGTACTGTCCTTCTTTCTTATACTCACAGTCCACGAGGTCAAAACCCATCGACTTTACGATCGGCTCTGCCAGTTCAAATGCTTCCTGTGCGACTTTAGATCTTCCCGCCATGTTTCCTCCATGCTTTCTGATAAACAAAAGAGCGGGCCAAGACCCACTCTAAAATGTCAAATCTATTCTAGCAATAGTATGTTAACACTAAAAACTATATAATGCAACGTTTTTCCGCGTATTAAATGTAATTATATAGAAAAAGCTACACTTCCGCGCTCCTTTGTTTTATTTACACAATTTTCACTATCTTTTTCACAGAATCGCTATTCAAATTATCCAAGTTATCATGTAGAATATAAGTAATCCAAAACAAAAGCGTTGGATAATCAACAAAACAAGGAGATGATGCCAATGATAAAGGTAATTGCAGGTGAAAAAGGAACAGGAAAGACAGCGCAGCTGGTTGAGGACATCAACGAGCAGGCGACAACAGACAACAACATCGTATGCATTCAGAGAGGACACCGCCTCGACCGTCTTTTGAAGTACAGAGTACGTCTCGTGGACCTCGATGAATATCCGGTAGAGGGTTTCGAACAGTTCCTCAGTTTCGTAGCCGGTATTTGCGCCAAGGACTATGATGTCACACATATCTACGTAGACAGCATCCTCAAGATCACAGGCGAAACAGATTACGAAAGATTCGGACAATTCCTGGACAAGTTTAATGCATTCCTGGGAGATAAAATTACTGCGACAATTATCTGCAGCCGTGCAGCCGACGTTCTTCCCGAGAGCGTAACCAAGTACTGCTGAGCCTTACATAAAGCATCCAAAACTGAATATTGAACGAAGGACCGTCGGAAGACGGTCCTTTTCTTTTGCCTTTACCTTTTTACCATCTGCTCATTCACTATGCTGCGGGTTTCCAAATACGTTCCACTTTTTCTCCTGTTTTTGGAAATCTGCGAGAAAAATGCCCCATGCATACAACAAACAACAAAAAAGGACCGGCCTTTCGACCGGTCCTTCTGTTTACTTAAGTTAAGCCAAGCAATTCTCAGCTGTGACTTACGGCTTCGGCTCGCCGCACTCACCGCAGAACTTACCGGTGTTACCGGTTGCTCCGCACTTAGGGCATGTCCAGCCAGCATTCTCTACCGGCTTCGGTTTGCCGCACTCAGCGCAGAACTTACCTTTGTTGCCTGTAGCACCGCAAGCACATGTCCAGCCTGCATCCTCTACCGGCTTCGGCTTACCGCACTCAGCGCAGAACTTGCCCTGGTTGCCGGTTGCGCCGCAAGCACATGTCCAGCCTGCTGCTGCCGGAGCTGCCGCTGCCTGCTGCATCTGCTGTTGCTGCTGCATCATCTGCTGCTGCTGGAGGAATGCCATACCCTGGTTACCCGGATTTACAGCACTTCCATTGAATCCACCAACAAGGCCAAGACCCATCATAGTGTTGCCGGCACCTGCAGAGTTATTAGCTGCATCTTTCATAGCATCGACGGAACCCTTGATCTGGTAACCAGCTGCCATATTCGGGTTGTTACCAAACATAAGACCATCGTCCATGTCCTGGATTCTCTTTCTGGACTCATCGTCAGGTGTAACAGACATAACTGCTACTTTCTCAACGATCATACCACGGCCCTGGAGCCAATCTTCGTCCAGAACTTCGTTCATGTACTTCGCAAGTTTAACCTGCTGGGACTGGAGTCTGTTGTACTGGATATCTTCTCCGCCGGCACCCATCTTGTTGAGTGCTTCGCCAAGGTACATCAGGAACTCAGCCTTAGCCTGACCAGGCTGGCCGTTCTTGCCCATCAGCTCGTCGCGGCGATAATCACCTGCAACGTTACCGGCGATCTTCTGGAAGAATGTAACCGGATCTACGATCTTGAACGAGAATGTACCGTTCATTCTGATGTAGATACCACGATATGTCGGATCATCATACGGAAGCGGAGCTGCTGTGCCGAATTTGTTATCGACCATCTCGAGCATGTTTACGAAGTAAACTCTCTGCTGAGTAAGAGCCTCACCACCGGCCTTAATACGGTTCCAGATATCAGCGCAGGACTTCTTGACGCCATTGAGGAATCCGCTTGTACCGAAGCATGTCGGTGCAGAAGATGTATCCCATGTGTACATACCTGCCTCAGTTGTAAAGTCAACAACACGTCCGTTATCAACTAAGATAAGAGCTGTTCCCTCCGGAACTGCGATCTTGGAGCCATTGGAAATGATCTCCGCATCACCCTTGTTGCTGCCATTACGCATTACTTTCGCGCCGCGGCGAAGAAGTACTTCCTGACCCAGAGAGTCACATGTGAAGAACTCAAGATACTGATCTCTTAAGTTTCCGCCAACAGCCTGGAATGCAGCTTTAATTAATCCCATTTTAATCTCCTCCCTACAAGAAAAAATTTTCAGATCTCGATCAACTTATTGACAAGCCAGATTCGCATATCAACTGTTTTTATCGCTGTGCCGCAATATGGACAGACGTCCGAACCCAGATGCTGTACCGGGGCACCGCAATGAGGACAGGTGAAACCTACTCCCTTAATGTCTTCCGACTGTAACCGCTCTGCGTCCAGTATATTGACTACTTTCACGTTGTAGCGGGTCTGTGTCGGAGTCGCTCGATTGCCTGATATAAATTTACCATTTCTTTCCTGGTATTGCAAACATTGTAACGAATATTGGAAGGTGATTTCCACTGTGGATGCGGTCTTTTCATAGGCGTTAATTCCGCCTTTATGCACGATTACATCACGATATATCAGAGATTTGTTTTCCGACCTTGCACCTTCAACTTTATGCCACAGGTCTTCGGACAGTGAGCGGGTCACGCCGATGCCGCATTCCGGCAGCTGTTTCTGGATCCGGTCGATGGTGTCGCCGTTGTTTCCATATGTCATATCCGTCAGAAGATCGAGGCTCTTGACCAGCACTGCCTGGGCGGCACTCTGCATCTGCGACAGGCTCAGATCAGGAAAGTCCTTACTGATCCTCGGGATCAGCGCCGCAGAAAGATCCGATACCGACTTCGGTGTCGCCATCTCCTGCGACATATTAAAGTCCTCCGGACCGACCTTTCCGTCTCTTACTTCCTGCTTCACTCCGGAATAGATCTGCCCGAGAAGTGAATTTTTAAATGCTCTTCTTGCTTTTCTGACCATCCCCGCAATGCCCAGGATCACCAGAAGTCCCCCGGCGACACAAAGTCCGATGATCGTTAGATTTCCACCCGGCATACCATTATCCTCCCCTTAGTAACTGGGCTTTCGAACCCAATGCTTTTCCATATGTATTATATGTGAAAAGCACTCACCTTTTACTTTAATATTTATAGAGTACCTTACGGTCCATCCGCAGCACCGGAATGCCGGATGGAGTAGTCTCACGCCACTTTTCCGGAAGAACGTTATCGAGTCCGGTCTGATATACGACCGGGATGCCGGTCAGTTCGGATGCGTCCAGAAGCACTTTCTCTCCTTCTTCGAGTTCTTCTTCGGTCGTCTCCTCCAGGAGGTTTGAATTGTTGATGAATCCGGAGATCGGAAGTCTCGCGGCCTCGGAGAGCTCTGCGCACATCTGGCGGATCCCCTCCGGATCAGAGGTGAACGGACGGAAGGCATTGACCACCATATACACGCGGTACTCGATATTCTTAAAACGGCTGAGCATCGCGCCGAGGACTCTCGCACCGAGGTCCTCTCCGCCGATATCAAATACGGCGATCGTGTCCGGCATATCGAATGCGGAATAGACTTCACCGGAGAGCGCCGGAACATCGACGTTCGTATTGGCATACTCCGGTACGATCACGTGGATGCCTTCTGCTTCGAGTGCATCTTTCGCGTCCGCCGAACGGTAGTACGGGTTTACGATATCGAGGTCCGCGAGCATGACTTTCGCAGACGGATCCTGCTGTTTCAGCATGTGGGCGAAGTGTACGGATACCTCGGATTTGCCGCTGCCGTATGCTCCCACGAAAACATATAATCTGACTTTCTTTTCTTCCATTTCTTTCCTCCTATTTCAGCTCCGCGATCGTGACACCGTCTTCGCCTTCGCCGAAGGTTCCGAGTCGATGGGATCGGACGCGCTTGTCTTTCTTCAGGAACTGATCGACCGCAGATCTCAGAGCTCCTGTGCCCTTGCCGTGTACGATACGGATGTTCTCGATATTACTGATGACACAGTCATCCAGATAGCGGTCGAGCGTGTGAAGCGCTTCATCGACCGTCATTCCGAGAAGCTGGATCTCGGGCATCATCGACGACTTCTTGGCAAGGCGGATCTTCTCCGCAGAAGAAGACGCTGTGCGGCGCGGTTCTTTTCTCGAGCGGACGGCATTCTTCTTTACTTCTTCCTTCTTCGGATACCTCAGCGAATCCGCAGCGACCGTGAGTTTCAGTGCTCCGGAAGAAAGGATGCAGTTGCCGCCCCGGTCCGGTCCTTTGACCACGATGCCGGTGACATCGAGTGACGGTGAATAATAGAGTCCGCCCTCACGGATCTTATCCGGTTTTTCGCCGGGGATCTCTTGGACCTCTTCATCGTCGTCGCGCTCGGCATCGATATCCGAAAGTCCGGCACGAAGATTGTTTCTGATCGCGCGGATCTTTCGCTCGGCATCGTGCGAGTTCTCCATCTTCTGGATCTCCTTGATCTCATCTAAGATGGTATCCGCTTTTTCGAGGACCTCTTCGAGCATCTCCTGCTTCTCTTCCCTGGCCTGGGCGAGCACTCTCTTTCTTTCCTTTTCGATGCTCTTCCTCTGATTCTCGAGATCCTCTTTCTGCTTTTGGATCTCATCTCGAAGTTCGGCGATCTCTTTTTCGAGCTTCTCGCTCTCACGGTTATGCCGCTCCGCCGAGGAAAGGAGCTCTTCCATCTTCAGACTCTCCTCGGAAAGGATGCTCTGCGCGTTCTCGATGATCTTCGGTGAAAGCCCCAGCTTTCTGGAGATCACGAATGCATTACTGACACCAGGAAGGCCGATCATAAGGCGGTACGTCGGAGACAGCGTCTCCGTATCAAATTCGCAGCAGGCATTCTCGACGCCTTCCTGCTCCACGGCATATGCCTTCAACTCTTTATAGTGCGTCGTCGCGACCGTGACCGCGCCTTTTTTCCGGCACTCATCCAGGATCGCGATCGCCAGTGCCGCGCCCTCCGTCGGATCAGTACCGGATCCGAGCTCATCGACCAGTACCAGCGTCGTGGGCTTGGTCAGTTTCAGGATCTGCACCAGATTCGTCATGTGCGCAGAGAACGTTGACAGGCTCTGCTCGATGCTCTGTTCGTCACCGATGTCGGCGAGTACCTTTGTAAAAGTGGATACTTCCGATTCGTCTTTACACGGGATAAAGAGTCCGGCCATGGCCATCAGTGAGATCAGGCCGCAGGTCTTAAGAGACACCGTCTTACCGCCGGTATTCGGGCCCGTGATCACGAGGGTCCTGTATTCTGTTCCGACGGAAAAGTCGATCGGCACGACGCGGTCCTTATCGATCAGAGGATGACGCGCACGTGAAAGCACTATCCTTCCCTGATCATTCATACGCGGGCGTGTCGCGGAAAGCTCATCGGCGAACAGTGCTTTTGCCTGCATAAAATCGATATGACCGACCAGCGCGATGTCTGCCAGGATCGAGTCCTTACAGATCGCGACCTTACCGCTTAAGATCTGGAGGATCCGGTTGATCTCCTCCTGCTCGGCTGCGGTCCACTCGCGGATCTTGTTATTCAGTTCCACAACCGCCATCGGCTCGATGAAAAGCGTCTGTCCGGATGCAGACGTATCGTGTACGACGCCGGGAACTTCGCCCTTCTTTTCAGGTTTTACCGGTACGCAGTAACGGCCGTCACGCATGGTGACCAGCTGGTCCTGAAGTGCCTGCGGGTTTTTACGGATCAAGCGCTCGAGGATCTCACGGATGCTGCTCTGCGCATCGCGGATCTGGCGGCGGATGTTATACAGTTCGTTGCTGGCTCGATCGTTCATCTCGTTTTCGCCGTTGATGGCCATCGAGATCTCTTTTTCCAGATGCTCCAGCGGCATAAGCTGACGGATATCACGGAACAGCAGGTGATCCTGCGGATCCGTCTTCAGCCATTCTACAGATACCTTAGACAGGCGGTCCACCGCACGGAGGAACTGCGCAATATAAAGCAGATGCTTCATCGAGAGTGTCGCGCCGGTATCCGAAAAACGCACTGCATCGCGGATATCATTCACGCCGCCAAGCGGCAGTGCGCCTTCTTTGATGTAGTACTCCAGCGCATCTTCGGTCTCCTGCTGCCATTCCTGGACCAGCGGAAGATCCGAGGTCGGAATTAATCCGTAGCATAGTTCACGCCCGTATATCGTACGAGCGTGATTGACCAGACGGTCGAGTATTTTGTCATATTCCAGGATGGAAAGGGAACGCCCGCGGACGAGCTTCCGCTTCGCTTCCTCTTCAAATGTTGTGTACATAGTCTCCTCTTCTTATCAGTAAGAAGGAAGCTCCCGACTTCTTAGGTAAGAAGCTTCGATCTTTCCAGCTCATCCATGGAGATACTCTTCTTCATGGACAAACCTTCTTCAATATCTACGTCTGTGATCTCACCATTTCTATAGACCACCAGACGGTTCAGTCTCTTGTCTTTGATGCATTCGATCGCACGGACGCCCATCAGGCTTGCCATCGTACGGTCACGGAGCGACGGGGATCCGCCTCTCTGCAGGTGACCCAGGATCGTCGGACGGGACTCGATCTCGGTTGCCTCTTCGATCTGTTTTGCAATCTCTGTCGAATCACCGGCGCCCTCTGCCACGATAACGATGTAGTGGCGCTTGCCCTTGTTTCTGCAGTCGAGGATCGTCTTGATGACTTCCTTCATATCCCACGGAACTTCCGGCAGGAGGATGATCTCCGCACCGGTCGCGATACCGACATTCAGCGCGATATAACCTGCGTGACGTCCCATAACTTCGATGACGCTGCAGCGCTCATGGGAAGATGCGGTGTCACGGAGCTTGTCGATCGCTTCCATCGCGGTATTCATCGCCGTGTCATAGCCGATCGTGTACTCGGTGCAGGCAACATCGTTATCGATCGTGCCCGGGATACCGATGACCGGAATACCGATCCTTGCCAGGTCTCTGGCTCCTTTAAAAGAACCGTCTCCACCGACTACGATGAGGCAGTCGATACCGAATACTTTACACATCTTTGCGCCCTGCAGAACACCGGCAGGTGTCTCAAAGCTCTTCGATCTTGCTGTCATCAGGAAAGTACCGCCGCGCTGGAGTGTCTCGGAAACGTCTCTGTGGCCGAGTTCCTTGACTTCGCCCTTCCAGAGTCCGTGGTAACCGCGGGTAACGCCCATCATCTTAAAGCCGGCCTTTGTGCCTGCACGGACGACCGCACGGATCGTCGCATTCATGCCCGGAGCATCGCCGCCGCTGGTAAGGATACCGACGCCTCTGATATCCGGTTCCTGGCTAAGATCGATCTGCGTATAGTTCTTCGCAACCATTTCCTTAAGATTTGGCAGATTTCCATTGGTGTATTCTTCAAACATTGTCCTTTTCCTCAGCGAACCGCCATTGGTCATCGCCGTTTACTTTCTTAAGATTTATATCTCGTATTATACCAAAGCTATTAGAACAGGGAAACATTTTCGATGCCGAATTCCTTCACCAGGATCTCGCAGACATCCCTGCTCCATTCGATGCTGTATTCCGAAGAAAGTTTGACATTTCTCTTCTCTTTCGGAAGCGCCACATATACCGGGACGACGCCGTGGAAATACGAGCATGTCGCCAGAAGACGCTTATACCCCTCATCATCGGCATGGCCGAAGTAGCGGATCGCAAGACGAGGTGTATTCTTTGATCCGGCATCCTCTTTCCCGGAAGAAGGAGCATCCTTCAGCGGAACCTGCGTTCCGGTAGATCTTGTCATATCTGAAGAACCATCTGTTCCGGCACCGTCCGCTGCCTGCGAAGCTCCGGAAGAAGGCACTGCCCCATATGTGCCATCCATTTTCGGCCGGCGGCCGTATCCGCCGTTTCTCGGCGGAGGCAGCTTACAGAGCTCTTCATCGTCACGGCTTAAGGTCACGCAGTCTTCGAGTATCAGTTTGACGGCTTCATCTTCGACCTGCACACGTCCCCGGATCAGAAGTGCCTTTGAACTGTTGATCACTGAGCCGCATCTGCCATAGGCCTCCGGGAAAACGATCACTTCATAATCACTGAAGAGATCCTCGATCTGCAGGAAACACATACTTTTCCCACTCTTCGTGGTCTTCTGGGTACGTGACGAGATCAATCCCGCCATCGTTACCTGTTCTTTATCCGTGAGCACTCTTCCGGAACCCATGTCTTCGCCAAGGGTCTTAAGGAAAGAAGTACTGTCTGTATTGGCTGTGGCCATCGCTTTCTTATAGTCATCCAGAGGATGTCCGGAGATATAAAGTCCGAGCATCTCTTTTTCCTTCGTGAGACGTTCTTCAAGAGAGAACTCGCTGACATTCGGAAGCACGGGTTCATCCGCTTCTGCGGCTTTTTCATCTCCGAGGAGGCTGAAGATCGAGATCTGTCCCTCCATCGACTGGCGCTTCGTCGAAGAAAGCCGGTTCAGGTATGGCTCGGCCGCACCCAGCATCTGCGATCTCGGGATCCCGAACTCATCCATGGAGGAAGAAAGGATCAGGCTCTCGATCATCTTCTTATTGATCTCCAGCGCTTCAGATCTTCTGAGGAAGTCGCCGAAAGAGGAAAAATCTCCGTTGACCTCACGGTCCACGACCAGCTTTGCAACCGCGTTCTCGCCGACATTTTTCACGGCGGTAAGTCCGATACGGATCTGCTTTTCTCCCTCTGTCGAGAATTTCACCTGGCTCTTGTTGACGGAAGGCGGAAGGATGGAGATGCCCATCTTCTTTGCCACCGAGGTGTACCAGGCCGACTGTGACTGGCTGCCGAGGAAGCTGTTGAGCATCGCCGCCATGAACTCCGTCGGGTAGTGGTATTTCAGATATGCGGTATAATAGCCGACCACAGCATATGCGGCAGCATGTGATTTGTTAAACGCATATCCCGCAAACTGCGTCACGTCGTCAAAGATCTTTCTTGCTACAGGTTCGGAGACGCCATTTGCGATCGCGCCGGCGACTTCTCTTCCCTTTTCGTCTTTTCCGCCGTAGATAAATGTCTGGCGGTATTTCTCCATCATGGAGGCCTTTTTCTTCGCCATGGCACGGCGGATATTATCTGACTGTCCCATCGAGAAACCGGCAAGATCACGGACGATCTGCATGACCTGCTCCTGATAGATCATACAGCCGTAAGTCATGTTCAGGATAGGCTCGAGAAGCGGATGGTCGTACTTGATCGAAGATGGATCATGGCGGGCCGCCACATACTTCGGGATCTGGTCCATCGGACCCGGACGGTAAAGAGAAATACCCGCGATGATATCCTCGAGTGAAGATGGCTTCAGATCCACCATAAAGGAAGTCATGCCCGAACTTTCAAGCTGGAACACGCCCTCGGTATCTCCCCGGCTGATCATCTCAAATACTGCCGGTTCATCCATAGGGATCCGGTCAAAGTCGATCTCGATCCCTTGATTCTCGAGGACCATCTGCGCGGTATCACGCATGACCGTAAGCGTACGAAGTCCGAGGAAGTCGAACTTCAGAAGACCGATCTCCTCCGAGTTTGCTTTGGCAAACTGGACGACCACGGATTCATCATTCTTCGCCAGCGGCGCAATATCTGTCAGTGGTTTTGCCGAGATGATAACACCGGCAGCGTGCGTAGATGCATGTCTCGGCATGCCTTCAAAGAGCATCGCCGTATCGATGACCTGCTTCACGATATCGCTGTTTTCATATTCATTCTTTAGATCCGGAGACATCTTCAGAGCATCCGCGATCGTGATCCCCAGGTTATTCGGGATCATCTTACAGATACGGTCACTGTCCGTATAGGGCACATCGAGTGCACGGGCGACATCCTTGATACAGGCTTTTGCCGCCAGTGTTCCGAAGGTGATGACCTGCGCGACGCGGTCTTCTCCGTATTTTCTCGTGACATAATCGATCACTTCCTGACGTCTCTCGTAACAGAAATCGACGTCAAAGTCCGGCATGCTGACACGCTCGTTATTCAGGAAACGCTCGAAGATCAGGCCGTACTTGATCGGATCGATATTCGTGATCTGAAGTGCATAAGCAACAAGCGATCCCGCACCGGAACCACGTCCCGGTCCGACCATGATGCGGTTCTCCTTCGCATAGTGGATGAAGTCCCACACGATCAGATAGTAGTCGGTATATCCCATGGAAGTGATGACCGACATCTCATACTCGGCGCGCTGCCTGTATTTCTCGATCTCTTCTTCATCCGTGCACCAGGCGAGGCGTTTCTTCAAGCCCTCGTCACAGAGATGGCGCAGATATTCTTCCGCGTCCGCATATTCCAGCGGAACATCGAAAGCAGGAAGATGGATCTGGTCGAAGGTATATCCGGCGTGGCACATACTGGCGATCTTCGTCGTATTCTCGATGGCCGACGGGATCGAAGAAAAGTACGCGCGCATCTCTTCTTCCGACTTGATATAAAAGTCCTCGGTCGGCATCTTCATACGGTCCGCATCGCTCATGCGCTTTCCGGTCTGCATGCAAAGGAGCACTTCATGCGCCTTGGCATCTTCTTTATACATATAGTGGCAGTCATTCGTTGCGACCAGCGGGATGCCAGTCTCATTGGACAGCATGATCAGGTGCTGGTTCACCTTCGCCTGATCCGGCATCTGGTTGCTTTGGATCTCGAGGTAGTAGTTGCCTCTTCCGAAGATACGGTCATACCACAGCGCGGCTTCTTTCGCTTTTTCGGGTTCATTTCTGAGAACATAGGTCGCGACTTCACCGGATACACAGGCCGATAGTGCGATCAGGCCTTCCGAGTATTTCTCCAGAAGCTCGTGATCGACCCTCGGCTTATAGTAAAAGCCTTCGGTAAAGCCGGCAGAGACCAGACGGTTCAGGTTCTTTAGGCCTTCGTCATTTTTGGCAAGGAGCACCAGATGATAGTAGCCTCTGTCTTCGGTTTCCTTGAGGAAACGCCCTCTCGGCGCGACATATACTTCACAGCCGATGATCGGGTGGATGCCCTCTTCGGTCATCGCTTTATAGAATTCGACGGTGCCGTACATCGTGCCGTGGTCCGTGATCGCACACGAAGTCATGCCCAGTTCTTTGAGCCGGGCAGCGAGGCGCTTGATGCGGATCGCACCATCCAGAAGGCTGTATTCCGTATGTAGATGCAGGTGTACAAATCCCTGCAGATTCTCTTCCGCCATCTTCTTTC
This sequence comes from Clostridiales bacterium, assembly GCA_017961235.1. Taxonomy (GTDB): domain Bacteria; phylum Bacillota; class Clostridia; order Saccharofermentanales; family Saccharofermentanaceae; genus Scatonaster. Next base: position 132,228 of record JAGCXQ010000004.1, read on the forward strand.
CTCTTATTCTTCCAGTCCGAAAAGCACCCGTTCTTTTTCCATAAGTGCTCCTCGAAAGCTATCAGCCATCTCCGAGTTTTCCCTTTACGATCACCAGCAGGTCACGAAGCCTTGCCGCTTCTTCGAAGGCGAGATCCTTGGCGGCTGCCTTCATGTCCTTGTCGAGGCGGGAAGCCAGTTTCTCGAGTTCTTTCTTCGACATGTGCGTCTTCTTCTCTTCAATCAGATCCGACAGATCCTTCATGTCGATCTTATCTTCACGGCTGACCTCTTCCATCGTGGCCAGTACATCTCTGACTTCCTTCTTCACGCTTCTCGGTGTGATGTTGTTATCCTTATTATACTGGATCTGGATCGCACGTCGACGGTTAGTTTCAGAAACCGCTTCGAACATCGAATCCGTCACATCATCCGCGTAGAAAATGACCCGTCCGTTGACATTTCGCGCGGCACGTCCGATCATCTGGATCAGCGATCTCGTGGATCTTAGGAATCCTTCCTTATCCGCATCCAGGATCATAAGAAGCGATACCTCCGGAATATCCAGACCCTCACGAAGGAGGTTGATACCGACAAGCACATCGAATTCTCCCTGGCGGAGTTCGCGAAGGATCTTCATTCGGTCGATCATATCGATATCCGAGTGCAGATACTTGACCCTTATCTCCTCCTGCTTTAAAAATCCCGTAAGATCCTCGGACATCTTCTTCGTCAGTGTCAGGATCAGGGCACGCTCGCCCTTCTTCACCGTCTCTCTGATCTCTGTCAGGATATCCTCCATCTGTCCCTCGACAGGACGGATAGAGATCTCCGGATCGAGAAGTCCCGTCGGCCTTATGATCTGCTCGACGGTCTGTCCGCTGTGCTCCGCTTCATACTTCGACGGGGTCGCCGATACGAAGATCGTCTGTCCCATCTTCTTTTCAAATTCATCGAACTTCAGCGGGCGGTTGTCAAATGCCGACGGCAGGCGGAATCCATAATCGACCAGCGTCGTCTTTCTGGAGCGGTCGCCGTTATACATCGCACCGATCTGCGGGACCGTCACGTGCGACTCGTCGATCATCAGAAGATAATCCTCCGGCATAAAGTCCATGAGCGTATAGGGCGGCTCTCCCGGCTTTCGCATCGTCAGATGTCTCGAGTAGTTCTCGATGCCTTTGACAAATCCGGTCTCGGAGAGCATCTCCAGATCGTATCTGGTCTTCTGCTCGAGACGGTATGCCTCGATGAGCTTTCCCTGTTCCCGAAGCTCGGCGAGGCGCTCCTCCAGCTCCTCCTCGATCGTCACGATCGCTCTGTCCAGTTTCTCCTTCGTCGTCGCATAGTGCGAAGCCGGGAAGATCACGGCATAGTTTCTGTTCCACATCACTTTGCCGCTGATATAGTGGACCTCCGAGATCTTCTCGATCTCATCGCCGAAGAAGGTTACCCTCGTAAGGAGCTCCTCGGAAGATGGCGGGAAGATATCAAGAGTATCGCCCTTTACGCGAAAAGCACCTCGCGTGATCTCGAAGTCATTTCGCACATACTGAAGATCGATGAGCTTTCGGATCACCGCATCCCGCGACACCTGCATGCCCGCGCGAAGATTGATCATGAGGTCCTTATAGTCAGACGGATCACCGAGACCGTAGATGCAGGAGACCGATGCCACGACGATAACGTCTCTTCTTTCCAGAAGCGCACTTGTCGCACTGTGGCGCATGCGGTCGATCTCGTCATTGATGTCGCAGTCTTTCTCAATATATGTATCCGTCGAAGCGATATAGGCTTCCGGCTGGTAGTAATCATAGTAAGAGACGAAAAACTCCACGGCGTTTTCCGGGAAGAATGCCTTAAACTCTGCGGCCAGCTGTGCCGCCAGCGTCTTATTCGGCGCGATGACCAGTGTCGGACGCTGGGTCTTCTCGATGATGTTCGCCATCGTAAAGGTCTTACCGGAACCGGTAACACCGAGAAGCGTCTGCCCCTTCATGCCCGCGTTCAGACCATCGACCAGTTTCTCGATCGCCTGCGGCTGATCTCCGGTCGGAGTATAGTCGGAATGTATTTTAAACGGAACCATCATCTCATTCATAGAAGCCTGCCTGTTATTCGAACATATTTTCGTCTGATTCAGTATAGCACATCTCATTATAAGAAGAAAGTCTTTTTCGGAAGAGATCCGATCTCTTTTCCGGAGCAAATAGAAGAGGGGCGTCTCATCAAGTTGCATGAAAATGAGACAGCCCCTTCAGCCTTTAAGGAGGTGATTAATATATGAACCGGATCAGTCCATCGTATCGACGACTAAGATCCTCTCGATCGGTACTTGAAATGTCAGCGACAGCACGACGAGATTATCGATCGTCGGCATCGTCAGTCCTCTCTGCCACTTGTAGATTGCCTGGGGTGTGGCAAACCCGAAAATATCCTGAAGATCACGTACGGACAAGCCCGCATCCTCGCGGAGCCGCACGATATTACATCCTGTTTCTTCCATGTTGATGATTGGTAACATAGGTCATTCCCCCATTTCCTTTTTTGAATTAAAAAAACCGCTTTTCCTTGTTGCCCTTGGAAAAGCGGTCGTGTTCTAACGAGTGAATGTGAAACTATTCAGCAGAACGTTTCACAAGTGCTTTTCCAAAAGGAGCCTTTATAATCACGCTTATAATCATGAGAGGCGAATCCCATGACACATGTACCGGCTGCATTAATAATGGCTGTGACTTTAATTGATGTGTGTTTAATATTCCAAACTGTCATTTGTGAAACGCTCCTTTCTATAAATTTCGTGTGTTTTATCTTTCGATATACATAATGTACCACTATGATTTTTATTTGTCAGTATACTGCCAGTATAATTTTCAACAAATTTTTTCTCCGCGGTCACATCATTCCTCGTAGTACATATACATATTGAATACGTGCGCGCCCTCTTCTTCCTCGATATCCAGGAAACATACGAGCACTCCGTCCTTGGCATATCCGACGATCACCCAGGAGACCTCGATCGGCTCCGGGACCAGTTTCTGATCGGAAAACATCGAGTACTTCTCGACATTATACTCATCAAGCGGGATCTCGTGATAGTCATCGCCCAGCATACCCTGAAGCGTATTGATCGTCTCCTCCAGATGATCCGCATTATCGATCCGAACCTTCGCCTCGAAGCGCTTCCTGTTAAAGATCGATCCGTATTTTACGAAGTCTTCGATCGTGCAGTAGTCCGGAAGCGAATAGCCGGTCTTTCTCTCGATGAGGGCCTTTTTATTATTGTCACGGATCACAAACACGAGAAGGATCGTGCCAAGTACCACCAGAAGTGCGGCAAGAATAATGATCGTTTTATTTTTCTTCATCATGTATCCTTTCCGAAAAGACGCTGCGCATTCTCTGTCGTGATCCTCGCCATCTCTTCGGCGGAGATTTCCTTGAGACGTGCCATCTCTTCCACTACGTGCTTCACATATGCGGGCTCATTCCTGTGCCCTCTGTGCGGGACCGGCGCCATATACGGTGAATCCGTCTCGACAAGAAGTCTGTCGAGCGGGCACATACGGATGACGTCCGGTGCTTTTCGCGCATTCTTAAAGGTTATCGGCCCGTCAAAGCCGAGGTAAAATCCCATATCCAGAAGGATCTTCGCCGTCTCGACCGATCCGGAGAAGCAGTGAAGCACACCCGGAACTTCGCGGAGCACCTTCTGCTCATAAAGAGACTTCAGGATAAAAAGTGTATCCTCGCAGGCGTCTCTTTCGTGGATCACCGCCGGCAGATCGTATCTGTAGGCAAGTCCCATCTGATAGATGAACGCCATCGCCTCATATGCCGGAGATGCGTCGTCATAGTGATAATCCATGCCGATCTCGCCGACCGCCACGATCCCGAGCTCGTCCTTCTTCTTGAGCCACTGCTCAAGCTGCCACTTCGCCTCGTCATTAAAGTTCGTGGCATCTTCCGGATGCACGCCCACCATACAGGAGAGCTTCACTCCGGATCCGGACTTCGCCTTCCGGACCTCCAGGGAGATCTCGCTGTCTTCTATCGTTGAGCTTGCCAGCATGATATGCGTCACGCCGGCATTCTTCGCATTTTCCAGCACTTCGTCGATGTCGTCTTTATACTCTTCACGCCAGTTCAGATGAGCATGCGTGTCAAAGATCTCCATCGATCAGGACACCTCCGCTCCCGGCTCTACGCCTTCCGGAACGGACAGGAGCGCATAGTCGCCGTTCGGCTTTTCCGCGCAGAGGATCATGCCGTAGGAATCAAATCCGCGGAGCTTTCTCGGTGCAAGGTTTGCGACCCATACGACCATCTTGCCGACCATCTCTTCCGGAGTATAGTACTGCGCGATACCCGAGAGCACCTGCATCTTTCTATCACCGACATCGAGCTGCATACGAAGGAGCTTATCCGCCTTCGGGACTTTCTCGCACTCGAGGACCTTCGCCGCACGAAGCTCGAGCTTCGCAAAGTCGTCATAGACGATCTCGTCCTTATGCTCTAAGACCTTGCCCTGTGCTGCAGCGAGCGCCGCTTCAGAGATCTTAGAGAGTTCCTCCATCTCTTTATCCATATCCAGTCTCGGGAAAAGAACTTCTCCCTTCTGTACTGTGACATCTGCCGCAAGTGCGCCCACCTTATCGGATGCATCCCAGGCACAAGCCTCTTCGGATGCGCCGATCTGCTTCCAGATCTCCGGGCAGGTATTCGGCATTACCGGATTTAAGAGGATCGAGCACATACGGATCGTATCCAGCAGGTTATAAAGAACAGTTGCCAGACGGATCTTCTTGCTCTCATCCTTGGCAAGGACCCACGGTGCATTCTCATCGATATACTTATTCGCACGGGCGATGACCTTGAAGATCTCCGCAAGAGCATTGGAGATATGAAGGTCGCCATAGTTCTGCTCCACGAAAGGTCTCAGTGCTTTTGCCATCGAAAGGAGCTCGTCGTCGAGCGGATCTGTCTCACGCTCTGCAGGAAGAGTACCATCGAAGTACTTGATCGCCATCGCAACCGTTCTGGAAACGAGGTTTCCGAGATCATTTGCAAGGTCAGTATTGATACGCTGTACCATCTGCTCATTAGAGAACGGGCAGTCCGCGCCGAAAGGCATCTCACGGAGGAGATGGTAACGAACAGCATCCACACCGTAACGGTCAGCAAGGATAAACGGATCGATGACGTTACCTGTGGATTTACCCATCTTCGCGCCGCCGAAGGTGATCCAGCCGTGACCGTAGATATGCTTCGGGAGCGGGATATCAAGAGCCATCAGCATTGCCGGCCAGATCAGGGAGTGGAAACGGATGATCTCCTTGGCCATGACATGAATGTCTGCCGGCCAGTATTTCTCGAAATCGTGATAGGTGTTGTTCCCATAGCCCAGCGCCGTGATATAGTTGCTGAGCGCGTCGATCCATACATAGACGACATGCTTCTCATCGAAAGTGACCGGAATACCCCACTTAAAGCTCGTACGGGATACACAGAGATCCTCCAGGCCCGGCTTGATGAAGTTATTGATCATCTCGTTGACACGGGACTTCGGCTCGAGGAAGTTTCTCTCCTCATCGAGGAGCAGCGCCTCGAGCTTATCGGAGAACTCGGAAAGCTTAAAGAAGTAAGCCTCTTCTTCCGCATCGACGACTTCACGGCCGCAGTCCGGGCACTTGCCGTCCTTGAGCTGGCTCTCTGTCCAGAAAGACTCACACGGCGTGCAGTACTTGCCGACGTACTTACTCTTATAGATATATCCTTTATCGTAGAGAGCCTTAAAGATGTTCTGTACAGACTCCACGTGATACGGATCGGTCGTTCTGATAAAACGGTCATAAGTGATGTCGAGGCGTTCCCAGAGCTTCTTGAAGTTGGCAACGATCTCGTCAACATAGGCTTGCGGAGTCACTCCCGCTTCCTGTGCCTTCTTCTCGATCTTCTGGCCGTGCTCATCGGTTCCTGTTAAGAACATGACATCGTAGCCCTGCATTCGCTTAAATCTGGAGACCACATCGCACGCAAGGGTCGTATAGCAATGACCAACATGCGGATTGCCGGACGGGTAATAGATCGGTGTCGTAATGTAAAACTTTTCTTTATTGCACATAATTCTATGCGCCTCCTTCTTTTGCTGAATGCATTTTATGATTATATCAACTTTATATAGGAAAAATCAATGTAATATACGACAGGTATCAGTGAACCAGGTATGTATACGTCGGAAGCACCATGACAAGAAGGGAAAACAGCTGTATCAGCAAAAAGATCGTCTCACAGACAACAAGTTTCAGGAGTTTGTCTTTTACAGCCAGAAAGATAAGCGGGATAGTAAAGATCACACAAAAGATGATATACACGATAAAAGGCAGCAGACTTTCACGGTACGGAGTGACTTCACGTCTCTGTGGCTGCGAAGGTGTCTCATCGGGATCGGCAGACTTATTCGTACTTCCATCAAAAGATCCGGATAAGTTATCAAGGGAATCGATCACCTCATCAATAGCATGGTTATGTGTTTGTATCGCCGGCCTGGTCGAATCTCTTTCGGCTCGTGCATCATACGCACGATTCTGAGAAATGATCCTCTGGGTGCTGATCACAACGGAAAAGATAACAAAAGCCACCCAGAATGCAAAAAACGTCCAAATATACGCTTTTCTCACCTTCGGATCCGAAAACATGCCGTTCTCCTTTCCGCTTAGTCTTTCCCGGAGATCAGCTTCTCGGAAAAGGCGATCCGCCCCTTTTCACCGAAATCCGGCTCATTTCCCTTCAGATCATATACAAGGATCGCTTCCTGGCCGGGATTCACCTCCACCAGTGTCCTGCCGGAACGGTCATACAGTGCCGTCGGCGCCGTCTGGTGCGGGAATGTCGTATTGCAGGTAAGCGTGTATGTCACGTTTTCCACCGCACGTGTACGCACATGGCCGCGGATCAGGTTATATCTGTCCGGATCCTCGCGGTCGGACACATCATAGAAAAGGATGATATTTAAATTCGTTTTCGCCTTATACAGCTCACGGAAATATTCCGGGAAACGCACTTCAAAGCAGATCCGGATACCGACACGGATGCCGTCCACGTCAAAGATCCCGGGTTCCTCACCTGCGGAGAAGTTCTCGGAATCCCAGCCCCAGAGCGCTCTTTTACTATAGCGTTCCACCTGTCCGCTCGGCGTAAATACGATCGCCGTGTTATAGAACACATCCTCTACGGCAGGTGCATCGCCCATCAGAGGAGCATCCCACAGGGCACACTCCTCTTTGACGATCGTTCCGACGAGCACATAAATATCGTGACACCAGGCTGCCTCGGCGATCTTGGCGTGTGCTCTGTCCACAGCGTTAAAATCGATCTTCCGCACGGAGTCCACATCTCTCGGAGGGTACCCGGTCACCGCGCATTCCGGGCATACCAGAAGACGCACACCACTCTTCGCCGACTTCTCGATCGCGCGAAGTATATGTGCGCAGTTTTTCTCAACATCACCGCTTACGGGAAATTGATAGGCTGCAATCTTCATGGCCATCTCCTTATCTTAACCGGCGTAAGATCCGCCGGCAAAGCGCTTATATACCCCTCCGGAACTATGTTCCGGCATCCCCCTCAGCGCATTATTATATCGCAAAACTCTAATCTTGAATACCTTTGGCTATTTTCAACTCTGTAGTTGAGATTTATAAACCGCTGATAAAGGAATACCATACCAGCACTTTAATGGCATTAGCCTGATGCCTCTACCTGATCTAATTCAGGCTACTTTCAGTTTGGTGATCTGTTCTCTTTCCTTTATCCGGATCTCACGAATGCTTCCCAGCTTGATTATCTGGTACGCCGCATTTACATCCGCGTTAATGCA
>JAGCXQ010000026.1 GCA_017961235.1 Clostridiales bacterium
ATGAAGCTGTCGAAGGCATTAAAGTGGTTGCAGGTGATCACGGCACCGGACGTAAGGTTCTGGAAATGCTCGATCCCCTTCATGTCCTTGATGATCAGCTGCTTATTCTTGATCAGTTTATCGACGACCTTATGTGCCTGGGAAAAGGCCACTTTCGTCCGTATCTTCTGAGCCAGGCTCTTCTTTAAATAGTCGATATCATCCGGAAGCAGCGGCTTTGTCGGCGGATCGTCCTCGACGTCCTCGAAGAAACGCCCGTCGCGCTCGAATTCCTCGATCTTTTTGACGATATCGACACGGTCCTTGGCGCGTTTGTCGCGGTTTAAGCGCTTGAGGTAGTTATCCTCGCGGTTTGTCTCGCGTATGGCGACTTTCCGGAGATTTTCTTCGCCCTGCTTATCTCTGGCCTTATTTTCATCCGGATAATTCGCGAGTTCTTCTTCGATCTTTCCGAAGATCGGAGTCTCCTTGGCATAACGCAGATAGATATTCCCGTACGGGCAGTCTCTATAGTGCCAAGGCTTATTGAACATGATGTAATGAAGGATATGCGCTTCTTCGATCGGATATGCGATCTCCCCGAAGATCTCGGTATTCCATCTTTGATCCAGGAAAAGCACATGGTCCTTGCAGATGAGGTTTAAGTAGTCTTCGTCCTGCGTGACGACAAAGTCGTAGGTATGCAGTTCCTCGAGGAAACGGTGGAGGATCTGCTTGGTGCGGAACACCTGACAGTTCAGCAGCAGAACGCCGGCATTAAAGTAGTTATGCCGCGACACTCCGAGGCACTGCTCGACATATTCGCCGTATTCACTGATCTGCACCATGACCTGTTCGTGGCAGGCGGCCAGATAGTATTCTCCGATCTCTACGTTGTAAAAAGCACTGATATTCCCCTGTATGATCGTATCGGCGTCGATATAGATGGCTTTATCCAGTTCCGGATGCATGTCCGCGATCAAGAGGCGGAAGTATGTGGTCTTGGAGTAGTAGTCGCGCAGCGGGAACTCATGCTCGATGAGGTTTAAGTTATCCGTGACGTCTTCAAACTGCACCTTATACTCGGCGGAAAACTGCATGCTTCCGAGGTCATCCTGGAATTTCTTCTGAGCCTCTTCGGGAATATCCGTGTTGAGAATATAGATGCAGTAAACATAGTCCGGCGACGCATTCTTCAGAAGTGAAGCCATCGACACCAGACAATATTGCAGGAAATTCTCATCGCATGAGTAAAAAATCGGGATAACCGGTTTAGCCATTCAGATACTCCTCGTAGTTTGCTAATATTGTACCATATTCCTGATAGATATCGTCAAACTGATGGTATCGGAATTTCTTATGGACTTTGTCGATCTGCCACTGCTTGATGTTCTCGGTATGCGGGTACGGAAGATAGAAAAGCCTCTTCGAGAAATGCCGGACGACCGTATGCTTATGCAGGAATTTCTGGTCGTTAAAGCGCTGCGGCAGAACCTTCTTCTTCGAAGTCGAGCGGATCAGGGCGCTCTGGTCGGCAAAAACGAGCTTTTTCTTCTTGATCCAGCCTCTGGCCTTCTCAAAAAGACCCGTCTCCCGTGCTTTCTTCATGTTAAAGAGCAGGACTCCGGCATTGATATAGTGCGGCTGGATGAGGTATTTTCCGTAGTGGTCCGGACATGCGGCATACTCGACCGCCGAGATATCCGTATCGTAAAGAAGGTGCACGTCTCTGTTGAACATGATGTCCGCATCCAGATACAGAAGCTTATCCGGGATCTCCGGGATCATGTCGGCAAAGAGCCGGATCAGGGTATAAGGCGAGCAGTAGGCCGTCTCATTCGGGCAGCCCGAGAAATGCTCCTTATAGAAGTCCGTGACATCGATCACGGTCACTTCGTTTTCCGGGTTATACTTCTTTATCGTCTTCCGGAATACCTCGGTCTGGGATTCCTTCAGCGGGATATAGTTGTCCTTGATGGAGCTAAGGTCCATCGTGAAGACGAAGAAACGGAAAGGTTCCTTGGAACTTGTGCGCATCATCAGCGAGAGCGCGCAGGTCAGCATCCCGTCAAATACTCCGGCATTTCCGCAGAAAAGTACGTTAACCATGGGCCGCCTCTTTTCTGACGTCCGAAGACATATCCGCGTCAGTTTTCTTTATATACTTGATCACTTCGACATCGGACTCTTTCGCAAGTTCCGTCATACGCTCGAAGATCTGATCTCTAAGCCCCTTCTTCTTCTCGCGAAGGCCTCCTTCTTCCGGCGGGAAAAACGGCCCGTCGATATAGGTGATCAGTCGAGGTCTTTTGAAGAACTTCCGCTTATGGTAGGTGTTTACGAAGCAAAAGGACGGTACGCCGAGCTCCACCGGATAGCGGAACGCCGTATCCAGGAACGGGCGGATCTTCGTATAGTACGGCCAGATATGGGCCTCAGGATAGATGACGACAGGATGTCCCTCCCGGATGCGGTTTTTAATCGCAGCGAGGAAATTCTTATACGCTCCCATCTCATCAGGAAGCGGGAGTCCGCCGAGCGCCGGGGTCCATTTCCCGAGCACGGGGATCGCCAGATTATTCGGATGCACGAGGATATAGGTACTTCTCGGCCACGGAAGCCGCGTCTGAAGGAGCGCATCGCCCAGCGGCTGGGTGTGATTTCCATAGAGGAAATAGCCGTCTTTCGGGTATTTCTTGAGTTTTTCTTTGCCGATGATCTTCTGTCCGAAGATGACACGTCCATAGAAGACCACCACCGGATACATCACGATGCGGTAAAGAAAGAAACGGGAGAGGCGCTTGCCAAGTGACTTTCGCTCGTAGTCATAAGAGCTCGTGATTTTCGGCGGTGTTGTCGTAAACGTCGAAAACTCTTCGTTGAGCTCGTCTTCGTAATAGATGACTGTCCGTTTGTCCATCCGGTCGCGTTTCCTTTCCCTTCTTTGGGACATATGAAAAAGCACAGAGGGAACTCTGCGCTTTTATCCCCATAGGAAATTATACGCATTTACCGGAAGATGTGTCAATTTGAAAGACGCTCAAATCGGGGATTTTCAGATATCGATCGCCATCAGGGCGTCATAGGCTTTCCACCTCGGGTCATTCTTGTCCGTGATGCCCTTTTGCTCGTTATTTCTCTTATAATCCGCCGCCATATCGAGGACGAGGTTTTTCCAGATCGAATCATCGACCTTCTCCCCGTCCATCCCGATCTCCAGGATCTCCGCGATGAAGCCCATATAGGCGGTCGTGTAGCGGCTGCCTTCATAAGGAGACGAGTAGTCTTCCCCGCGCATGATCTTACTATGGATCTTATTGGTCAGAAGCACGACGACCATGTCGTTTTCCGGATCGATCAGGACGAATGTCCCGGTAAAGCCGTTGTGGCCATACGCGCCGGTATCTGCGACAGATCCGAAGTAATAGTCTCTCGCGTGATCGCCCTCTCGCCACCAGCCGAGTGCATAGTCCGGGGAATCCGCATCGTGAATCGACGTAAAGAGATCGAGCACGTCCTTGGAAAAGAATTTGTTATCCCCGTACCCGCCGGTCAGCATCAGGGATGCCAGGATCGCAAGATCGGAGGCATTGGAGAAAAGCCCCGCATGGCCGGATACTCCGCCCAGACAGTAGAAAGCATTCGGGTCGTGGACCTGTCCCTGGAGCGTTCCCTTCCGGACGCCCGTCTTATCGACAGTTCCCTCGAAGGTCGTTCCCTGCAGTTCCGTTGCTGCACAGTCATCCTTTGAAAAACCGTTCTGCAACGGGTTATACGTGATATGTGTAAGTCCCAGCGGCACCCAGAAGGTCTCCTTGAGAAAAGCATCCAGCCGCTGACCGGTGACCTTCTCCACCACAAATCCCAGAATTATGTAGTCTAGATCACTATAGAGTGTCCTTGTTCCGGGGCGGTACCGTAGCGGCGTCCGGAAGATCTTATTAAGCGTTTCTTCCCTGGAAAGACCTGCTTCAAAGTTCACCGGCCCTTCCGGAAAACCTCCCTGATGCATCAGGATGTTGCGGATCGTAAGATCCCGTTTCAGTGTCTTATTCTCAGAGAGCGGGATATCGTCCCCGTCGTAGTATTTCTTTTCCTTCGTATTCGTATAGAACTCTTCTCCCAGAATATCGGAGATGCGGGCATCGATGTCGAGTCTTCCCTGCGTCACAAGATACTGGATCGCATAGTTCGTACTGAACATCTTCGTGACCGATGCCAGATCGTAGAGGGTATCTTTCGTTACGGCAGGCGCTTCGATCGGATCTCCCTGCTCGTTATATGTCTTCGTATTTCCCCAGCAGTTCTCATAGACCAGTTCCCCGTGCCGCACGATCGCGATCTGCGCACTCGGAAAACCATGTTCCACATCGGATCCGATGATTTTTTCGATCAGTTCGATCGCCTTCGGCTGGATCCCCACATCTTCCGGCTTCCCCGTGATGATCTTCGGATACGGGATACTGACACTTACCGAGCCTTCGGTAAGACCGCTGATCTGAAGTGAATTCGTTCCGTTCCTGCTGATCCCCGAGATATCGAGTTTATAGGTCCTTCCCTCCTGCATAGAGGAGACATCTATTTTCTTATCGTTTATATAGAGATCGAACTTTCCGCTTCCTATCTGCGGTGTGATATAGATCTCCCCCTGACCCTGATATGAAGTAAAACCCATACGGTTATTCGCCGCATACGATGACCTGTCCTGCCAGTCCGGGAAAGAAACATCGTACTGCCAATCCTTCGCGAGCGGAAGACTTGTCTCCGTGATACTGGTTTCTCCCGGATTCAGCGATGGTTCTGTCATTGCCTCTGACTCCGAAGGTTTCGATTCAGACGAAGTACTTTTCGAAGACTTCCCGCAGGCAAGAAGACACGAAGACCCCATCACCATACTTATACATAAAACTAACGATATTATTCTACGTTTCATTTATTCTTCCTTTTCGGCTCTTCATCCAGCGCGTACCGGAGAGAATTCGGGACCGACCTTGGGCCGCGCACCGCGAAGATCCCGTACTCATCGTTTAGGACCTTGAAGGTAAAGGCTTTTCTGTCGAATCTCTTTTGAAGCTTAATCGTCATGAGGGATCTTATCTTCAGGTTCTCATCCTCGTAGGAATACGGGATATCCGTCTTTAAGACCTTGCACTTATACAGGATCGCGGATACGGGAGATCCGACATACATATATACCGTGTCGCCGGTATTGATGCCGGCGCCCTGTTTCCAGTCGATCACGTCGTCCTTTGCAAAAGCACTCTCCACGTCGTAATACTTCGGGTTGGCGGGTATGATCCATGCTTTCGGCGGACGTTCTTTCTTTTTTCTTTTTCCGGGAAGTGTCGCCTCAAAGCTCACCTGCAGAAGTTCTATGACCCGCGCAAAGGGTACCGTCCCGTCAAGGATCACCGTGACCCAGTGCTGCTTATTCATGTGGTATGCGGGCATGATCCCGTCTTCTCGCACGATCATGTCACGGAGAAACATATCATCGATCTTAAGATTCATACAGGCGACGGGTGCTTTTCCCGAAAGGCCAAATAACTCTCTTCTCACTTCCATGATCAGGGCGAACCACTTCTTATTCTCACGGTGACGGAACACCGCACTCGTGTCATCGCCATCCCATGGGAACTCCGGATCCACGCCATACTGGCCGGAGATATATTTCGTTACCTTTTGCCGCATGCTCTTTGCCATGTTCCGTACTTCCTTATGCTGCTTTTACTTCATGTTAACACAGATGACCATCTCTGACGGTTCCTTTACTGAAAAACAGATCTAGAAGTATTTCTCCACATATCCATCGATGCGCTGTATCGAATACCCGGTCCTTCGATCGTTTTCAAAATCCCATTCATAGGTGACGTAGGCTCTATATTTCTCACCACTTGTGGGATCGGCAACGGTCGCCAGGGATCCGAAGAGCAGCTCCCCATCACGCATGAAAAGCGTCGGGTACGGATGATCGAGATCCAGTGTCTCGGGAATATCATCAGTGAAGAGCTTCTCGAGTTTCTCGAACTGTTCCCAGGTCTGGTACACGATCCCACCGATAAACTCCGCATTCTTCGAGCGTCTCCAGCCTTCCAGACCGATACCGTCGAAGTTCTTGATGAAGGAAAGGAACTTCTTATCTTCCTTCCAGTTGCCGCCCTTATAGTGCGTATAAAGGTCGATCAGGAGATCTTCCGGCGATGCGGGATCTTCCGGGAAAGAATAAAGATCGGACCTTGCGAGGTTATTCATCGTCCTGCTTGCCTTCATATACTCCTGATGCGTATATCCGGCCTCCAGGAAAAGCTCCTCAAAGAGAGCATCCGTATCCCAGCTGAAGAAGAGCTTCTTCATATATTCTTCTCCCATGATGTACTCGATGCAGCTTAAGAAGGTCACGCCGTCCTTATACGCATACGGCGCGCCCGTCAGAAACTTCGCAGTATAGATCTCCGCGCCGGGCTCAGTTACGATCAGGGACTCAGGACAGGCGATCAGTTTGTCCATCTCTTCGTCCGTAAAGTATGCAATATCCGCCGGGGACAGGTGTTTCCCATTCTCATCAATATAGACGCAGGTCTTCACTCCGTTGATGTTATAGTCCAGAAAATGCATCAGCTCATGGAAAAGCACATCCGGCAGTCGATCCGGATCATTTTCAAAAAGACTCGTCTTCAGGTACAGATTGTTTTCCGAATTGTACTGGCCGTTGATACTGTCTTCAAGTTCATCTTTCGTGATCGAAAGCGAGCTGACCATCTGGAAGAAATAGCTGTCATCCACATATTCAGATGCATAGGCGATCGCGGGAAAGATCCGGTATATGAACTCCTTATATTCTCCGACCGTGGTATTTTCTTCCAGGGCTTCCTGAAACTTCAGGAAGATCTCATATTCTCCGCCAAGATCTTCTTCCGTAAGGCCATGTGCTTTTGCCGCTTCGATCGCTTCCTGCTTCTTCGCATCAGCAGGCTTTGTCTCCGTGGTGGATTCGGAAGTTTCTGAAGTCTCGGAAGGCGTCGTTACTGACGGAGCTTCTGATGAGCTTTCCGGGCTTTCGGATCGGGGATCCTCCGTCGTCTCCACGGTTGATTTATCCGTTGTTGTTTCCGTATTTTTCTCTTTTCCCTTGCATCCGGAAAGAAGTGATCCCGATATACAGAGCGCAAGAAGAAGTGATGTCAATCGTTTCACAAATATACCCCCATAGTGTCCACTTTATGCTAACAAGAAATTTATACCCTTTTTCCGCACGAAATAAATGACGGATTTTTCATATTTGCTATAATACTAGGGAAAAGATCTTTGACGAGGAAAGAGGTTTGGGGGATTTATGACGCTCTTCATGAGTCATGACTGTCCGAAGTGCGGTGGCGAACTGCTTATCGATACGGATAAGCTGATTTACTCCTGCGATTTCTGTGGGATGACCTTTGACTTCGACTATTTCGAAACCGCGAACCTCCTTTCTGTCGCCAACCGGGCTCTCGGCAGAGGCGAATTCAACGCCGCCCGGAAAATGTTTGAAGAGCTTTCGGAGAAGGACCCGCACGATGCCGCTGTTTTACGCGGTCTTCTCTTCTGCGATGAGAAGATCGAATCTCTCTATTCGCTCGACATTGAGGATTTCCCGATCGATACGGAGGGCAAGCATTTCACCTACAGTATTGAACATGCCGATCACATCGGGCTACAGTATTTCGGTCACATCAAGAATGCCGCCGAGATATCGAAGAAGTATCAGGAATCCGTCAAGGAAGATCAGATCTGCCAGAAGGAATGTAACGATGTAGGAAACCAGATTCTTGATACAGAAGGAAGGATCGACAAATTGCGTCATAAAGTATGGACAGCCATCAAAGTCGCCTTCACTGCCGGAGAAAGGTTCGATGATTCAGATACGGACAGTGCCATCTTCTATGCCTGTTGTCTCCCTATCGTTTTTGCGTTGATCGGCATCGGAACCGGTACCTATTTCTTCGGGATCCCTTTTCTTATTATCATGGCAATACTTATTCTCCTTCCCATCATTATCTATAACGCGATTAAATATCACCTGATCGGGAAGATGAGAAAAGAAGTCTCCGCGCTTGTGGAAAAGGATAAAGAACTTCGACAGAAGCTTGATGAATCAAGAGAGAGAAGCGAAAACCTGCATAACGAGTTTATCGAAGAGATCCAGCAGGCCATGGATCTTGAGAAAACCATGTTCGGTGAGGTGGGAAAATGAGTCTGATACGTAGTCATGATTGTCTCAGATGCGGCGCCGCGCTTCTTTACGATGACGAGAAAAGAATCTATATCTGCCCGTATTGTGACAAGACTTACCAGTTCGACTACTTTAACGAGGATAAGCTTCTTTCTTTCGCTTTTGAGAAACTCTCCGAGAAAGACTTCGGCACAGCAAGAGACGCCCTGGAGTTCTTAAATAAGAAATCCTCTCCCGGTTTCCCTGCTCTTTGCGGTCTCTGGCTCGCCAGATCTGAGATTTCTTCCGTCGATAGTCTTTCCATCGATTCACACCATCTCACACAGAGGGGCGATGACCTTACGCCATATCTGGAAAAGACGAAGGGACCTGAAAGAGCATACTTCCAGCACATTAAAGAAGCTGACGCACTTTACGAAGAGTATCAGGACACCAGAAAAAGAATTCTGGAACTCGAATCAAAGGATGCAGATCTGGACGATAAGATCATGCGCATCAATATGAGAATCGAAGCGCGAAAGCAATTGGTGATCCATGGTTTTACGCATTTAAGCGAGGGAGAAATGACAGCCGCACTCGTAACCTTGGCTATTCTGATTGCGGGTCTCGCTTTTTTGGGGATAAGTCTTTACGCAAGATACGGTTCCGTCTTGCTCTGCGTACTATATGGCTCCGCATTCGTCCTGTGCTTTTTACTCTATTTTCTGCAAAAGACGATACAAATACGGAAGCTAAATGAGAAGCTCCTTCCCATTCTCGAGGAGAAATCAGAACTCCGGAAATCGAAGAAAGAACTCCTCGATCACGAACTTGAAGTCAGCCGCTCCTACTACGACAAACTCCAGAGCGCTAAACAGCTGGAATGGAGATCGTGACGGTAACCGGTCCCTCGCCGAAGATCTCCAGCAATTCTTCCTCTGTCACGGAATTGATCGTGGCAACAGTCACACATTTGCACTCATTTTCCCTCGTAACGAAACGAAGCACGTCATTTCCCGTAGATGTCATGCACATGACAACTTGTCCCGGTTTACACATAACATTTACAAGAGGACCATTTCTTTTCAGATCCTTGACATATCCTTCTTTTCCGAAATCCCAATCCTCCATCTCGATGGTGATGGTTTTCTTTTCATTCAGCATACTCGAAAGCGGATAGGTGTTATACGTCGCAGGATCCCATTGCGCGTGAAGTTCTCTGCCGTTCACTTCGATGATCAGATCCGTCACATCCCAGTTGCGGTTATTCTTCATGGCGACGAGAACACCGTTATTGGAAACATAGCACACGATCGGGCCTTTATCCGCATCTTCCGTTGTCGTGTATGTATATTCGTAGAAATACTTGGCATACTTAAGATCCACACCCGCTTCGAGAACCACATCATCCGGGAGCTGGTCTATTCTTCTGATCTGCGGGCAGGAAAGATTCGTGACTGTATCCAGAAGTCCTTGATATCCTCCGATCCTGTTCTGGCATGGGATGGAAAAATCCGGATCAAAATATGCGCTTGCACGATCGACGATATCCATCAGGACATCCACTTCATAGCAGTACCCGCCATATATACTATGTCTCTGTCCGTTTTCATCAGTATAAGAAAAATAGTACATCGTGCCGTCACAGACATCTTCACTGTAGCCGGCAAATGCCTTGCCATCTCCGTATTTCAGGCAGAATTCGTAGAAACTAAAAAGAGCATCATCCGGAATCTCTACAGTAGCTTCGACAGGATCACTCATCGAGTGTTCGGAGATCCTTTCTATCTGACCACTATAGTAAACGAGATATGTACATCCTCTGCACTCATCTTCATAGTAATCAAACGGTCCTACATTTTCACACCCGACCGTAAGCATAGGCCCGTCGGTTTTCTTTAATTCATCTATACTCTTTGCCGGCATCGAAGTTGTTACCGGCGGCACGGGTGTAGCTTTATCCTTGTCGGTCGGATCCGTCTTATCCGCACCTTTCTTCGTAACAACTACATCCGATGTCTCTTTTCTGCCGACCTTGCCCGAGTCGTTTTTCTCTTCGCTCTTGCACGCAGAAAAAGAGAATAATATACCGACTGTAATGGCCGCTGCCACTACTCTGTTTTTCAAATCAACACACTTCATATGAAAACCCTCCATGCAAATAAGACGATGCTTCATATAGATATGTTGCACATTACATCGATCCACCCTTAAAAAGATGCTCGATATCGGCTTTTCACCACTTACTTTTGCTTGCCGCCGATGCCCCAGTTTTCAAGATCTGGTTCTTCGATAACGATAAAGACATCCGAAGGATCGATCGAAAGTCTTTCCTTTAGGGCATGCGTGATATTCTCAATAAGAACCTTCTTTTGTTCCTTCGTTCTTCCGGGAAAGAACTTCATCTCAATGATCATGAATGCATCCGTCTTAAATGACGGGATCTCAAAATCTTCGCGGTCATATTCCGTGATGCGCTGGAATCTGTCCCAGTCCTCAATTCCGATCGCATCGACCAGCCCTTGATGGATACAGTCGAGAACGGTCTTCTTATCTTCCGGGGATCTCCCCTTCAGCATGGCTACATCTACTATCGGCATAAAAACTCCTTTCCTGTAAGAAGGCCCCTTATCTTCCATTCGAAGATGGCAGTTCTTCCAGCACCTTTTTCACTTCGCCTTCAATCTCATGAAGATACTTTATCCTTCCGATCGTATTTCTTACTTCCGCTTCTCCCAGACGGATCTCCTCTTCCAGTTCGCTTTCCATACCGAGCACGCGGCGGATGTTATATTCCAGCCACGCTACCCACGAATAAGCGATCCCGTAAAGATCTTCGTACGAACGGAAGCCGTTGTCATAGGCATTCAGATATCCGTCGAAAAACGCTTTCAGGTTCTCGCTTTTGAAATCCAGCTCCGTGGTCCCTGACCACTGCAGCGCCAGGTCCAGACAGGTAGCGATCGGATTACCGCGATTTAAGCATTCCAGATCGATCACATGGGCCTGCCCGTTATGCCACATGATGTTCTTCGGATCCATATCTGCGTTATCGATCGCACGCATTGAAGGAAGACCGTTTATTGCTGAGTTTAATGCCTCCTGCGCCTTTTCCAGAAGTTCCAGATTATCTTTCATATATGGTGCGATCGGGCTGTTTTTTTCTTCCGCCTTCTTAAGATAGGAAGCAAAATCGACCGCAGCGATCTCCGGCTCTTCGGGTTCCACGTTATGCGAATCGATCCCATGGATCTTCCCGAGGATTTCTCCTGCCGTAAAGCACTGTTCCTTCGTGATCGCACGCGGATCAGTGATTCTTCCTTCTTGCCAGTTATAGATATAGAAATATCTTCCATCAAGAAGGAGCATCTTCTTCCCGTCAAAAGAAAGCGCGGGAACGATCGGAAGTCCGTGTTCTTCAAGCACGCGCTCAAGATCTTCCGCGGCGGCGAAGTTCGCAAGTGCGCCGGGGCGCTTCATGATCTCCGGATTTAAGCACTTCAGCGCATAGGTACCGGAACTGGTCTGCACCTTATACATCTTGTGTATCAGACCACCGGTCACAGGTTCAACCGGACCTGTGATCTCACCCAATCCGTATTTTTCAAACACTGCAGAAGCAGTTTTATATTCTTCGTTCACTTATTAACTCCTTCAAAAACGAAAGGTTCGGGAGGCAGCCTCATAGCTGCACTTTCCCCTTGCGGTATCTTCCGAAAAAGACCCCGTCATCAACATACTTTTCCGTCTCTGATACCCACATGGGAAACTCTCCTTTCTCCAGGATCGTTTGTCCGTTAAGCATACCCGTGTGAAAGGAAATGTGGCGGAACTGCCGAAGGATCAGTTCCAGTCTCGTGTACCTGCTTCCGGACGGTTTTTCTGAAAGCATA